>NZ_CP102268.1:2983500-3303000 GCF_025148285.1 Marvinbryantia formatexigens DSM 14469
TATCAGCCTGATGTTCGGGGAAAACCAGCAGTGATAAAGAAATCGGAAAGTCAGAAAAAAACTGCAAATTAATATAGCAGAAACGAAAGTGTGACAATACATAAAAAAAACTCTGGTAAAGTAAGCGCATCAAACAGATAACGCCCTGGAAGGTAAGGAACAGGAGGAAAAAATATGGAGACAGCTTATGGCATGCAGCAGGGAATCTGGGACGTATTGAGCGTAATGTTTACCAGAGGAATCAAACAGATCCAGTTAAGAAGAAAGCGCCAGAAATGGAGCGTATTCGTGATGCTGGAGGAAGAAGCTGGGGAATACCGGATATGTGAAAAAAATGCACAGGTGGAGATCAGGGACGCGTTCAACAGCAACCTTGTAGCCCAGTATTATGAAGGGAAAGAAAAAAGAATCATTCTTTTTATTCCGCGGGGCTGGAAAGAAAAGGTAAGAATCTGCCTGAAGAAAGGCTGCGTCCGCTGCTTTCAGAAAAAGCCCTTTGAGTGTCTGGAAATATGGACGAGGAAAGGCGCAGTGATTTACGAAAATGAGGAGGAGCAGCTGTGAAAATCATCATCGGACTGGGAATTGTGGCAGCAGTAGTTTTTGTGCTGAGAAAACTGCTTCGGATTCGGTTTTACCTTATGCTGGCGGTAGGAAGGACGACCATGGTGCATGGTTTTCTGGATCGGATCCTCACCGGGAAAAAGGAAGACAGAAGGGTTGGGGAACAGATGGAGTGGCTGCATCGGCAGGAGCTTCAGGAAACAGAGATCCAAAGCCGGGACGGGGTATCGCTGAAAGGATATTTTCTGGAGCATCCGCAGGCAGAAAGGATTATACTGATGTTCCACGGATGGCGCGGCGGATGGGATAAGGATGGAGCCGCTTTGGCCCATGGACTGTATGAAAAGAAGTGCAGCGTCCTGTTGGTCAGCCAGCGCGCTCATGGTTTAAGCGGAGGCGAATATATCGGTTTCGGCGTATTAGAACGATACGATTGTCAGGAGTGGATCTATTATATGGATTGGTATACAGAGAAACTGCCCATTTATCTGGCCGGAGTTTCCATGGGGGCGTCTACGGTACTGATGGCTGCAGGAGAGCAGCTCCCGGAGCGTGTAAAGGGAGTGATCGCCGACTGTGGATATACTTCTCCTTATGAAATGGTTCGGCTTTTTGCCGAAAAATTCATGCGCATGGAAAGGGAAAAGGCGGAAAGCACGGTAGAAGAGGTCAACCGCCTTTGCAGGAAAAAGGCGGGATATGACCTCCGGGAGTACAGCACGGTTGAGGCAATGCATAACTGCAGGCTACCGATATTTTTCGCTCACGGTACAGAGGATCATTTTGTCCCTTATGAGATGACAATTAAAAATTATGAGGCATGTCGCGGAAAAAAGCGGCTTTATGCGGTGGAGGGTGCGTCCCATACGAAAAGCTACCTGTCAGAGCCGCATAAGTATATGGAAGAGGTGGCGTTTTTCTTCCAATGGGAATAGATTTGCCAAGTATAGAAGGAATAATTTATGGGTACGGAACTAAAGCGAAATGTGGAAAAATGAAAATAATAAGAAGCAAAAAAATTAGTATCCCTGTTGTACAAAAGACAGGAGAGAAAGAGAGGAATTTATGAAAACATTTTTAAAAGCGGCAGCAGGAATCGCAGTAATAGGACTGGTTATTTTGGGAGTGAAGAAGCTTTGGGATAAATATCATTGTTAAAGAGGAAAAATTGTGTTTATCTGCCAGACAATGATAATATAGAATTAATGATACTGACGCTTCAGATATCTGATAACTGCCCCAAATGAGTCCATAGGAAACTGAAGTCATTGCAGAGAAAAAGAAAGGAAACGAAATGAAAGATAGACAACAGATTAAAAAAACAGCACAGGAAATTATTGAGAACCTTACTGATGAACAGAAGCTTGCACAGCTTACCTGTATGTTTTGCGGAAATCAAATCCCATCAGCGCTTCTGCACCGGTTTGTGAACGGGTTAGGGGAGATTGCAGTAATGCCGGGAGATAATGATAAAGCGGAGAATGCGGCGGCAGCCAGGGAAGAGCAGGATATCGTGAAAGAGCACTGTGGTATTCCGGCACTTCGACATAACGAAGCAGTGACAGGGCTGATGACTGCGGACGGAACGGTATTTCCGTCTGCTATAGGACTTGGTGCTACATGGGATCCGGATATTGTGGAAGAAATGGCAGATATTATTCGGAAGCAGATGGTATCGACCGGTATGCGGCAGGCACTTTCTCCAGTCATGGACGTAGCGAGAGATCCCCGTTGGGGTCGGGTCGGAGAAACCTACGGGGAAGATCCGACGCTCAGCGCAGCCATGAGCGTCGCTTTTACAAAAGGGCTCCAGTCAGAAGATTTGGAAAACGGTGTGATTGCGACAGGAAAGCATTTCCTTGGATATGGCATGAGCGAGGGCGGCCTGAATATGGCGGTGAATGAGATTCCTGCAAGGGAACTCCGTGAGGTTTACGCAAAACCGTTCCAGGCAGCTATTACAGAAGCAGGGCTGGCCTCCATGATGAATTCTTATGGAGTGATCGATGGGGAGATGGTCATCGGTTCGGAGGAGATTCTGACGAAGCTTCTGCGTGACGAGATGGGGTTTGACGGCGTTGTTGTTTCAGATTATATGTCTATCAATAAGATGACAGATCTGAAGATCAGCGGATCATCGGAAGAGGCCGGAGTTCAGGCCTTAAAAGCCGGACTTGATTCGGAACTTCCGACGCCTTACGGCTATCGTGAGGGAATCCTGAAAGCAATTCAGGAGGATAAAGAAGCAAGGAAAGCATTTGATAGGGCTGTGCAGAAAGTGATCGAGGCGAAGGTGAAACTTGGGCTGTTCGAAAACCCTTATGGGAAAGAAGAGCTCCTCGAAGAGGCATACGACAGGGCGAAGACTGCTTCGGCGGCGCTGAAAGCAGCAAGGGAATCGATTGTCCTGGTAAAAAACGACGGAATCCTTCCTCTTGATAAAAAAATCAAGAGAATTGCTGTGATTGGTCCCCATGCTGATTCGCTTCGGCTCTTATTTGGATGTTATACTTATCCGGCAGTGCTTGACCGGAACATATCCGGATCTATGAGTGATATGGCGGGTATGCAGGATACCCGAAAAGAACAGGAAGAGAATCCTTATCAGATGCCTTATCTTCCGGGAAGCACGGTGCGCGGAACATCTCCTTATATTGAGGAACGGCTCAGAGAAGCGTTGGGAGACCGGACAGTTACGATCCTCCAGGCAATCCGGGAGAAATGCCCGGATGCAGAGATTTTATTTGAGAAAGGCTGCGACGTGGCAGGAAATGACAGAAGTGGATTTGAAGCAGCGGAGAAAGCTGCACGGGAAGCGGATGTTGTCCTCCTGATCGGCGGTGGAAAATACGGATGGGGATCAAACTGTACAACAGGAGAGGGCATTGATACGGACAGGATCGGGCTCCCGGGAGTGCAGGAGGAACTGGCAGCAAGGATTCAGGCGGCAGGAACTCCGGCAGTTTACGTGCATATGGATGCAAAACCACTGTCAAGTGAGTTCATCTCAGAAAACTATCCGGCAGTTATTGAGAACTGGTTCCCCGGAGAGACCGGAGGAAGAGCACTGGCTGATGTGCTGTTCGGAGATTATAATCCGGCCGGGAGACTGCCCATGACGGTGGTAAGGAATGCAGGACAGATTCCCATGTATTCTTCCCAGAAGAACGGCAGCGGATATCACGGCGGAGCAGGCATGGTGCTGTGTAAATACGTGGAGGGCAAAAAAGAACCGCTGCATTATTTCGGAGAAGGATGCAGCTATACAACCTTTGAATATTCTGATCTGAAAGTGCAGGAAAAAGCGGCTCCGGATGGAACCGTAGAAGTAGCCTGCACAGTGAAAAATTCCGGATCCAGAGATGGCGAAGAAGTTGTACAGCTCTATGTGACAGACGAACTGGCATGTATGATACGTCCGGTGCAGGAGCTTGCCGGATTTTACAGGGTTTTTCTGAGAGCTGGTGAGAGTAAGAGAGTTTCTTTCCGAATGAAGACAGACCAGTTCGCATTCCTGGATCAGAAAATGGGATGGCTTGTAGAAGCAGGAGAGATGACGGTCAAAATAGGAAGTTCATCGAGAGATATCCGTCTGACAGGAATGTTTAAAATCACAAGTAGTATGTATGTTGAAGGAAAAACCAGGGGATTTTATGCAAAAGCATGGGAAGGGAATCTTGCATGAATCAGAAGATAGAAAAAATCCTAAAAACCAGGCGAGAAATATATATTCC
This sequence comes from Marvinbryantia formatexigens DSM 14469, assembly GCF_025148285.1. NCBI lineage: Bacteria > Bacillati > Bacillota > Clostridia > Lachnospirales > Lachnospiraceae > Marvinbryantia > Marvinbryantia formatexigens. The sequence goes on from NZ_CP102268.1 coordinate 2,987,799, forward strand.
TTTCCTTCACGCAATTTACAATTAACAATACTCAAACAAAAATGAAATATTTCAAAAACAAATCATTGTTATGATAAAAACATCCATAGTAAAGTAAAAAAAGGAGACTTAAAATATGGCAAAATCAAAATTAGTAAAAGCAAATGAAAAGATTGCGGAAAAAGTTGTGGGCGGCTACAAAAAAATCGAGGAAGGTGCCGTAGGAGGATATAAAAAAATAGAAGAGAGCGCAGTCGGCGGCTTCAACAAAATGGCGGATAAATTTGTTGATAACTTCCTCACAAAGGATGGGGAATCAGTAGAAGAGGCGAAGACCCGGCTGGCAGCGGAGCAGAAGGCAAGACAATAGGGATATTGCTGCCAGAACATGCTATTGGAAGTATCTGTCCGGCAATCAAAAGGAAAGAAAAACGGGCAGATACAGGAGGGATTCGGAATGATAAAAATACTTGTAGTGGAAGATGATGAGAAACTGAATCAGATTGTCTGTACGTATCTGAATGACAGCGGTTTTCATGCAAAGGGATGCTTAAATGCCAGGAATGCTTATGACGAAATGTATAATAACCGCTATGACCTGATCATTTCCGATATCATGATGCCGGAGATTGACGGATTTGAATTTGCAGGTACGGTCAGGCAGGTAAGTCCAACAATACCGATCCTTTTTATGTCCGCAAAAGACGACCTGCCCTCCAAGCAGAAAGGATTTCAGTTGGGAATCGATGATTACATGGTAAAGCCCATTGAGCTTGCGGAATTGTTGCTTCGGGTACGGGCGCTTTTGAGGCGGGCAAATATTGAGATGGAACGGAAGATTACGGTTGGGAATCTCCTGCTGGATGCAGACGGTATGAGCGCCGAGATTGACGGGGAAGAAATCAGCCTTACGGCGAGGGAATTTAATCTCATTTATAAATTGTTGTCTTATCCGAAAAAGATATTTTCCAGGGCACAGCTTATGGATGAATTCTGGGGTGTGGAAAGTGAAGCCAGCCTGCGGGCAGTTGACGTTTATGTGACGAAACTCAGGGATAAGTTGTCGGCCTGCGACGGATTTAAGATCGTAACCGTAAGAGGACTTGGATATAAGGCGGTTTTAAAATGAATAAATCAGATCAGAAAGAGTCAGGACTGAGGCGGGAAAGCCTTTTTCCGCCCTCTCTTTTTGGCACATATTTAGGGGTTCTCCTGCTAATGTCAGGTCTTCATACAGGGCTTATTGTCTTATGTAATAGAGTCGGATGGAATGAACTTGTCCAGATAATCATTCCTATGGTCTATTGGGGGATCGTAGCAGTGGGACTTACTTTATTTATCAGAAAGAAAATGAAGGATACCTATGATGAGCCGCTGCATCATCTGGCCGAGGCCACCGATAAGGTTGCAAACGGTGATTTTTCTGTGTATGTCCCCACGATCCACACACAGGATAAATGGGATTATCTGGATGTCATGATTGTAGATTTCAACAAGATGGTGGAAGAACTGGGGAGTATCGAAACACTGAAAACGGATTTTGTATCCAATGTGTCCCACGAAATGAAGACACCCATTGCCATCATAAAGAATTATGCAGAGCTGCTGCAGACAGCAAGCGTCACAGAGGAACAGAGAAGGGAATATGCGGAAAATATCGAAAAGGCTTCTATGCGGCTGTCAAATCTGATCAGTAACATTTTAAAGCTGAATAAGCTGGAAAACCAGACGATTGTTCCGGATCCGGAAACATATGACGTGTGCCGGCAGCTATGTGAGTGTATCCTTCAGTTTGAAGAGTCCTGGGATGACAAAGAGCTGGAACTGCAGACAGAAATTGAAGATATTGCCATGGTGGAGGCGGACGAAAGCCTTCTGGAGCTGGTATGGAATAATCTTCTGTCCAATGCCATTAAATTTACGGAGAAGGGCGGCATGGTTACCGTGAAGCAGACATCGGATGAAAAAACGGTTACAGTGTCTGTTACGGATACGGGATGTGGTATGGCCCCGGATAGTGTAAAACACATTTTTGATAAATTTTATCAGGGGGATACCTCCCATTCAAAAGAAGGAAATGGGATCGGTCTGGCGCTGGTAAAACGGGTATTGGAACTGTCAGACGGTAATATCCAGGTTTTTAGCAGGGAAGGGGAGGGAAGCACTTTCGTTGTAACCCTGCCTGCTGCGGGAGCGCACGAAAATGGGAATGGGGGAAAGTATCATGACCTGTACGGAAAACAGGGGGAAGGAATTTGTAGGATATGAATACAAAGAAATCTGTACGGATAAGGATAAGGCTTCCTTTATAATGGACGGATATGAGAATTTCGGATGGGAGGTGGACGGGAATATCCGTGAGCGTGCGGATGCAGGGTGCAATCTGCATTTTCAGAATAAAGTGGTCCTGCATCTGAAACGGAACCGGAAGATTGTGAACCGGATGGAGCTTACCCGTCTGCAAAGGAATTTTGATGCGTGCGTGAATGAGATTGAAGCCCTGGAGAAGGAAAAAACATCTAAGGCGACCGTATATGCCCTGGCGGTCGGGATTGTGGGAACTGCGTTTATGGCAGCTTCAACCTTTGCGGTAACAGCACAGCCGCCCCACGTATTCCTGTGCGTACTCTTTGCAATACCGGGGGTTATTGGCTGGATACTTCCGTATTTTATATATAAGAGAACGGCCGCAAGGCAGACGGAAAAAATGAACCGGTTGATTGAAGAAAAATATGATGAAATTTATTTGATCTGTGAAAAAGGAAACCGGTTATTGTGAGATCAGGGGAAGGGACATTGGCATGGCCGATGTCCCTTCCCCTAATTTCTTTTATATTTTTGCCGGTAATCAGCAGGGGAGATACCGGTAATGGATTTAAATGCGTCCGTGAAATAGGTACGGGAGCAAAAATGAAGCTGCGCGCTGATTTCCTGAAGGCTGAGCGTCGTTGTTTTTAATAAAGTCTGGGAATGACGGATTCTCTCAGCTTTTAAATATTCATTGTAAGATACTCCCATTTCTTTTTTAAACTTTCTTGAAAAATAGTAGTCTGTATAGCCAAAGTATTTTGCGAGATTCTGCAGCGGAAGTTCATCTTCTATGTGCATCTGAATATAGTCGCAGCAGCTTTGGATGGTCTGTGAAACATTTTGACTGCATTTATATTTGTGGACTCTCTGGATAAAATCTTCGTACATGGTGTGTCCGATTGCCATAGCCTCAGAGACTGTTCTGCAGTCGATAATGCTTTGGATATAGCAATCGCCCAAGGCGTAAGCCGTATCCGGCGAGAGCCCGCCTTCGATGGCTGCACGGACGCATAATGAAATAAATACGATATAAGTAGTCTGGATCTGCTGCATAGGATTGTCAGAATTAACCTGAACGCCATGACTGACCGTGCTGGCCTGGTCGAAAATGGTTTTATAATTCAGGTTTCCATCCCGGATCATCTGCATCAGGGCCTGTTCCGTCTGCCAGACATGATGACGGTCTTTTTTGATTTGCTTTTACAATAGGAAATTAAACGAGAACAAAAAACAGAGCAAATAAACTGACATAAAGTATAATTTATAAGTTGTGTTGTTAAAGTAAATAAATATAATAAGATTATCAAGAGATAAGTCGACAAATCTCCCGAAACAATGAGGCGAAGCTTACATAAATAAAAAATAGTAGAATTTTTCACTCTGCCGCAAGATGATTTTAGGTCGGTTGAGGGATTAGAAAACGCCGGAAACCCGCATAAACTCTATGTTTTTGCGCGTTCTCGGCGTTTCTTTTATCGCCTGTATTAGTGGTGCTTTTTCGGTAAATGGTGCCCAAATGGTGCCCAAATCCCACGCGGGGCTATAAAACGATATAAGAAGCGGTAAAGAGATACAGCGGTTAAAGCTCTAAATCGCTGCTCTTTTTCTTTGCCGCGCTCTTTGCTTTCTTCGGCTCGGCTTTCTCTGCTTTTGCCGGGTCTGCCTGTTTGACCGCCCCATGATAAGCGTCTAAGACTTCTTTTTTGCGTTCAAGCCGCACGTCCACATAACGGGCGGTAACAGCTTCAAAGTTCATAGACAGCCCAAGCGATACGCCGATACCCGCAAGCGGTCTTCCTTTGCTCTGCGTCGCCGGATTTCCTCATGGGCGTTGCAGGCTTCGTTGTGCAGCACCCGTTTACAGAAACTTTGAAAGATACATTGCTTCTGAAATTCCACGCGATTAGGTTCCATGTTCTCACCTCCTTTCGTGTTGAAAGGTGGCGGTACCTCCCCTTTTCGCGGGATAATACAGGCGATTTTTTCAAACGCCGAATGAAAGCGAAACTTTTTTGAAAAAACCTCCCGAAAATACAAAATGCGCCTGTCTGCAAGACGCAGACAGACGCAAAGGAATTGTAAGCAGTATTCAGATGATTTGACAGTTCATATCTAGGGGTAAACGTGTCCCCGGCGGCGGTCGGGCTTTTTTTGGTAAGTCAAAGAAAGTAGAATATCGTCGATATGGTTTATCGCTCATGGCGGCTACCTCCTAATGCCGCCGTTTTATATAGCTATGGGTCGTCGGGCAAGTCGCTGCCACCCGTCTAACGGGTGGCTCGCGCTTCGGCTATAAGCCTTTGTTACTAGGCCCGCGTCTCAAGGCGCTGGCTCTCACTTCGTTCAAGCCACTTTGCTTTTCACTCGTCGCTGCCCCTTCAAGGGGCGTTTGTATTACCGACTACCCCTAAAGGGGTCCTCATATTCTTTCACGCTCAATTTATCCATCATAATATCCGCTCTCTCTTGCTCCTGAATGTACTTCTTTATGGTGTCCTCATTGAGACCTACTGTGCTGACATAGTATCCTTCTGCCCAAAAATGTCTGTTCCCAAATTTATATTTCAGATTTGCGTGGCGGTCAAACATCATTAGGGCACTTTTCCCTTTCAAATATCCCATGAAACTTGATACACTTATTTTGGGCGGAATACTTACCAGCATATGAATATGGTCTGGCATAAGATGACCTTCTATTATTTCAACACCTTTATAATTACAAAGTTGTTTTATAATATCTCTTAGGTCTTCTTTGTATTGATTGTAAATCATTTTTCGTCTATACTTTGGTGTGAAGACGATATGATACTTACACATCCACTTTGTATGTGCAAGTGAGTTGGCTTTCTTCGCCATTGAAATCACCTTTCCTTTCTATATAGTGGCTTGGACACCTCTATTATAGGCGTAAAGGTGATTTCTTTGTATAACAATCACCGCGCACCCGCATAGCGGGTGGTTGATATTTCGTGCGCTTTGCGCACTCAACAGGGTCGATGCCCCGCATAAAAGAAACGGCGGCTCTGAAAATCAAAGCCGCCGATTAAAAGGCGCGTGAAAATGCTTCTGCTCAACTACGGCTTTTTTTCTTTTGCCGTCGTCCGGCAGATAATAATTGTGTTATCACTTCTGATTATTGAGTAATTTCTGTTCCCGCATTATGGATTTCAATGCTACTGATTTCATAAGATAGGCTAATCTTTTCAGAGGACATACTATTTGCAAGTTCAGTAGCTTTATCCGAAAGCAATGTTTTAATATTACTATCCACGATTTCATTTACGCTTAAACCGTCAACATACTGTTGCATTTCTGCGCGAAATGCTTTTAATATACTATCTCTTTCTGCTACGGTTATAGCCGCTGGGTCTGGAAGCGTATAGTTAATGCTATAAAGCGCGTAAAAGAGAAAGTTATAAGACTGTTCTTCCGTAGAAAGAGAAGTTTCGTCGGGTAATGGCTCCACATTCATAGGCTGCTCTTTCTTGTCCAAATAACCGCTAAGGCTAAAAACAGTATTTTTTTCTACTTGCTCATAGTAAATCTCGTTAAGCGAAGCATTAAGCGTCAACATGATAAAATCATAATTATCGTCGTTTGGAGAAATAGCCGCCATTACGTCAGAGTGCGCTTCCAATAGTTCAAGAAAATCATTGTTATCCAATAATAAATTATTGAAGTCAGCTACACTTTGCTGTGAATAGTTATCTGTTTTATACGCAATCAGCTTTTCATACGCAGCAGACGTATTAGAAACAGAGAGGGAATTAGAGCTTTCGCTCACTGGGGCTGTTTCCGGATCAGTCGTTGTGGTGTTGAGTGCGTTGTCTTGTTTGGTCGGATTGTTTTTTCCTGCACACCCTGTTAGCGCACTCATAACTAAAAGAATGGCAAGAATGATTGATAAGTATTTTTTCATGGTAGAAGCTCCTTTCTGTTACCCTTTCCGGGTACAATTTAAGGATAGCGATTTGACTTGAATTGACATTGTATTGAATATGTTTTTTATGTGGAGATAGAAAAGGCGGCAAGCTGAAAAGCTCGCCGCCTGTGAGGATTTTCTAAAACTGTATGGAAACGATAACACCTTGAACAGAATTAGCAATTTTTATTTTTGCCCCATGCAGTTCCAGAATTGTTTTCACAATATATAAGCCTAATCCTGTGCCGCCCGTCTGCCGGTTTCGTGAATGGTCTACCCTGTAAAATGCTTCAAATAATTTTGGAATATCCTCGTCCGGGATATGTACGCCTATATTTTCAATCGTGAGGTTTACTTTTTCAAATTCTTTCCATAACTTGACCGATATATAATTTCCTGCTCCCGAATATGTTGCTGCATTTCCTAAAAGGTTATCTATTACCTTTTGAAGCAACTGAATATCGCCCGAAACATAAAGCCCCGGTATTATGGATTTTTCAACGGTCAGTTCTTTTTGCATGAATAAATCTTCATACGCTGCCAGACGTTCATTTGTGAGTTTACTAAAATCAATATCGGATTTTTTACAGGTATATCCCGGTGTGTCTAAACGGGAAATTGTCAAAAGCTCCTGCACCATTTTTTCCAAAGTATTTGTAACTTCTAAGGATTGTGCAAGGTATGTTTCCCTATCTTTATATCGTCCTACTTGATAGAGCATACCTTGAAGCTGCCCTTTAATAATAGTAATAGGCGTTTTCAATTCATGGGAAGCCGCTGAAAAAAACTCTATCCGCTGCTGTTCAAGCTGTCTTTCCATATCAATATCTGCTTGCAGTTTTTGATTAGTCGCCTGTAATTCAGAAAGTGCCGTCGTCAATTTCTGTGAAAGTGTATTTAGACTGTTAGACAACACACCTATTTCATCAGTACGTCCAGTAGGGCAAAACCCGTTGAAATCCATAGCTGCCATTTGCCTTGAAAGTTTACTAACTTTTTTAATGGGCGCGGTCATATACCATGTATAGAAAAATGCAGCAAGAGTAGATGTGCAAAGAATAACTACACTTAAAATCGGAATAGTTTTATTAAGTGCTTCTACTATTTGGCTTTGTTTGTCTGTGTTTTGAACAATAATCAAAAAGTATTGTTCGGTTCCATCTTGAAAATATATAGGAGTGCTTTCTGTTTTTTGAAAAGTATCAAAATCCTCAATTCTTTTTCCTGTGGGAATATCTAAATCTGATAGTGTAAGTTCTTCGCCAGAGCTTGTAAAAATATGCAAACTATACTCGTTATCATATTGCTCGTAAAGAATATTAGAGCAAACGTCAAAAAAGATAGGGCTTTCTTCACAACTATATCCCGACAATTCTTCTGCAAACTGATAAATGAGATATTCAATATCAGAAAGCGTGTATTTGTAAACGTAAGGGGCAAAGTGATATATACAAGTGCAGGTTATTGTTGAACACGCAATCATCAATATTGTAGTGAAAAGAAAAACTTTAACTGATAATTTACTTCTAATTCTCTTTATCAATTCTATATCCCACCCCTCTAATCGTTTCTATGTAGTCAGCAGTACCAAGTTTTTTCCGTAGGTTTTTTATATGCGTATCAATAATGCGCTCCTCCCCGAAAAATTCATATTTCCAAAGTGTTTGCAACAGATTTTGTCGTGTCAATATCCTGCCTTTGTGGGTCAGCAATTCTCGCAGTATTTCAAACTCGCGGGGAGTAAGGTCAACACTTTCTTGACCGTTATAAACTTTGTAACCGTCCAAATCCAGTGTTAAATCCTTATAGTTTATAGTTTGCGGCACGTCATCTTGCCTTGATGAACGCCGCAGAACAGCAGCTATTTTCCGCAATAGAACTGGCATAGAAAACGGCTTCGTAATATAGTCGTCAGCTTGCAAGTCTAAGCCCTTTATTTGATTTTCTTCGTTATCCAGTGCTGTAAGCATGATAATAGGCACGTTGGATTTTTGCCGGATAACCTCGCAAACACCGTAACCGTCTATTTTGGGAAGCATAATATCAAGTAGTACCAAGTCGAAAGTCTGTTCAGAATATTTTGCAAGGGCTTCCACACCGTCAGCAGCCAGTACAACGCTGTGTCCGGCTTCTTGTATAAAATCATGCAATAGTGCCTGTATGGATATATCGTCCTCAACAATCAAGATTTTACTCATGGCGCACCTCCTAACTGTAAATTGTAACAGGGTAATTTGAATCTATTGTGTAGATTTGATTTTTTTGTATCTTTTATCTTTTGGTTTCTGCGCGTCTTTTGGTATCAGCCACATATAACCGATTTTTGAAATACCCGGTATTCGATTGTCCTCACAAAGTTTCTGTACTCGTCTTTCTGAAATGCCCCATTTTTTCGCTGCTTCGGGGCAAGACATATATTCCATAATTCGCCCGTCCTTTCTTCAAACTCTATCAGTATAATTATATACGGGTAGCCGTATAATAGCAAGTGCCAAAGTATGAATTATTTTGGCTAATGATAAGAACTGTGTAGACATATCTAAACAAAGAAAGGAACAGTAAAATGTAGTTGGGTGAATTATTATGGCAAAAAGACCAGTACCTTTATATGACTTTGCAGCTTTCGGGCAAGCCATAAAAGCAGCGCGGACAGGCAGAAATGAAAGCCGCAAGAAAGTAAGCGACGAAATGAACATTTCCCCTCGCTACCTTGCGAATATTGAGAATAAAGGGCAACAGCCAAGCCTGCAAATCTTTTATGAGCTTGTTACCCGTTATGACATATCCGTAGACCAATTCTTTTTCCTGGATAAGGCAGCGGAAAAATCGACGCAAAGGCGGCAGCTCGACACGCTGCTTGACAGCATAAGCGATAAGGACATACGGATTGTTACCGCAACGGCGAAAGAAATTGCAGAAGTCGAAAACGAAAATTGAATAGGCTTTAGGAAGCGTTGTAATCTTTTTGAGATCGCAGCGTTTTTCTTTTGTGTAAGTTTGGCAAAACGGGGCTTTCCGTTGTAGTAGGGAGTAAGGAAAAACTTTCGTAGCAAGCATAGGAAGCGGGTATCCACTTCCGTATTTTCGCCCTCCTGCGCTGCGGCGCGTCGGTTGAAAATGGCTTGTTGGGAAGTGTCCCAAACCCTCGGAACGGAAAGGAGCGAAAGCATGGACGGACGCAAAAGAACGGTACAAATCAAGTTTAGAGTAACAGAAGCGGAACGGGATTTAATTCTTGAAAAAATGAAGCTCGTTCCTACCCGGAACATGGAAGCCTATTTGCGGAAAATGGCAATCGACGGGTACATTATCCAAGTAGACCATAGCGACATAAAAGCTATGACAGCGGAGATACAGAAAATCGGTGTCAACGTCAATCAGATTGCAAAACGCGTGAACAGTACGGGCAGCGTCTATCAAGAGGACATAGAGGAAATTAAGGGGGTACTTAATGAGATATGGCGGTTACAAAGATTAAGCCTATTAAAAGCACGTTGAGCAAAGCCCTTGACTATATCCAAAATCCCGATAAGACGGACGGGAAAATGCTTGTGTCCTCCTTTGGGTGCAGCTATGAAACGGCAGACATTGAGTTTGAATATACCTTGTCGCAGGCTCTCCAAAAGGGGAACAATTTAGCCTTTCATCTGATACAGTCCTTTGAGCCGGGGGAAGTGGATTATGAAACAGCCCACAAAATCGGAAAGCAGCTTGCCGACGCGGTAACAAAGGGGCAGTATGAGTATGTATTGACGACGCACATTGACAAAGGACACGTCCATAATCACATTATTTTCTGCGCGGTCAATTTTGTAGACCACCACAAATACAATTCCAATAAGCGCAGTTATTACGGCATACGGAACATGAGCGACAGGCTGTGCCGGGAAAACGGCTTATCCGTCGTTGTCCCGAAAAAAGGAAACAAGGGAAAGAGTTATGCAGAGTATCAAGCGGAAAAGACGGGAACCAGTTGGAAAGGTAAGCTGAAAATCGCCGTTGACGCACTCATTCCCCAAGTATCAAGTTTTGAGGAATTGTTACAACGGCTGCAAGCTGCGGGCTATGAGATAAAGCCGGGAAAATATGTGTCCTGCCGCGCTCCCGGACAGGAACGCTGTACCCGCCTTAAAACCCTCGGCGCAGAGCAAAGGTTATGAACACTGGGCGAAAATCCACAATCTGAAACAGGCAGCTAAGACCATGAATTTCTTGACGGAAAATAAGATTGAACAGTATGCGGATTTAGTCAGCCGGACCCTTGAAGTGGCAGCGGAAAGCGAACAGGCGGCAGACACATTAAAGAGTGTTGAAAAACGGCTTGCGGATATGGCGGTGCTGATGAAGCACGTCGCCACCTATCAAAAGACAAAGCCCGTTTATGACGCATACCGCAAGACCTGCTTGTTTCCGGCAAGATGGCGGCTGCCATTGTCCGCGGCGTGCAGTCCCATCCGGGGAAGGGCATGAGCATCAAGCATTTTGTGGCAAATAACTGTGAACTTCACAGGAATGAATCCTCCTCCAATATGAGTGAAAGAACGCTTCGGGAGCTGTATCTGAAAGGCTTTGAGATTGCGGTAAAGGAATCTTCGCCAATGACCGTGATGGCTTCCTATAATATGGTCAATGGAGTTTATGCTACGAATAACCATGATACTCTGGTAAAGGTTCTGCGGAATGAATGGGGATTTGAAGGCATGGTAATGAGTGACTGGGATTCTATCACATGTGAACGGGGAGACAGTATGAAAGCCAGAACAGCGGATATTTTAAAAGCCCCGGCGGCACAGTGCAATCTGATCATGCCGGGCCGTCCGGATCAGATCGAAGCATTAGAAAGAGGTGTGGAGGAAGGTCTGGTAAAGCTGGACGATCTGAAGCGGTGTGCGGCAAGAGTGCTGGAAATGGTAGCAGGAAATACTGTATACAAATATAAAATACAGGAATAAACTGGAAAACTGCTGCGGTCGAGTCCTGTTCCGGATAATCCAGGAAGCCTTACGAAACTTGTGGAAAATGCAGTGCTGTAAAAAAGTAATGCGTCTATATAGAAACATACGAGCCGCCGGAAGGTATGATGAATACCTGCCGGCGGCTCAATTTTTAAATTTGCTTAAAAGGTCAGGAAAACGGTGAAAACAGTTCCTTTTCCCGGAATGCTGCTTACAGAAATTCTGCCGTTATACAACTCAACGATTCTGGCTGCAATCGGAAGCCCCAGTCCGAGACCCTTGGAAGATTTCTCTTTCTTTACCTGATAGTATTTCTGAAAAATCTTTTGTATTTCCTCTTCTGTCATACCGATTCCGGTGTCGGAAACCGATATTTCATAAACGGAGTCCGTTTCTTTTGAAGAAATCGTGATACGCCCGTGCTCTGGCGTGTATTTCACTGCGTTGCCTATGAGGTTCTGCCATACATGCTGCATCAGTTCCTGATTTCCATAATAGGTCATGGGCGACAGTTCCACGGATACGTCAATATTTTTTTCCTGGCATTGCGGATAAAGGCAGATCACACAGGTACGGATCTGTTCATCCAGGGAATAGGGCTCTTTATCCGGCGGAAGCTGCTGGGTTTCCAGATTGGAAAGGAGAAGCTGGTTTTTGGTAAGCTCTGTGAGGCGGTCCGCTTCGTTTGCTATAATCTGCAGGTATTTTTCCCGCTGTTCTTTTGGCAGGTCGCGTTCCAGGAGCAGATGGGCAAATCCGCTGATGGACGTCAGTGGCGTTTTAAATTCATGGGAGAATTCATTGGTAAAATCCTCTTTTAGTGCTCTGACGCTTTTCAGCTCCCGTCCCATCTGGTTAAAATCGTGGTAAACCTCACGGAGGGGACCGGCATGGTCTTCATCCAGCAGCGTATCATAATCCCCGTCAGCAATCTGAGCCAGTCCGTGGGACAATTTAAGGAAATACCGGATCAGATACAGGCTGAAAGAGAACGACAGGGTGGCAACCAGAATGCCCATCGGAAATAGCATACCAAGAGAAATTATTGGATCTTCGCCAAGCTGGTGGTCAAAAAATTTGACAGCAATCGTCTGCACTGACAGAAATGTACAGGTTGCTCCAATGGAAATCGTAATAGATTCAAAAAGAATCCATTTTGTCAGGCTGTGAAGCTGCTTCCTCAATTTTTGATTCTGCCTGATCAGTTGTTTTAAATTTTTTACCGGATTATTCATGCGATGCACCTAAAACGGCTTTATATCCGAGCCCTTTGATTGTGATAATCTGAAATTCCGTAAAATCAGACACCCGGCTGCGCAGCCTGCTGATGTGCGTTTTGACAGTATCCTCGGAGCTGTCGGAATCAAATCCCCAGATATCGTCAAGCAACTGGCTTTTTGTAAAAATGATTCCCGGATAAGAAAGCAGCTTATATAATAATTCAAATTCTTTTTTGGGAAGTTCTATGGAGCAGGAAGCTTTACTTAAAGTATAAGTTGCTTCGTCCAGTACGGTTTCCCCAATTACGATTTTCCGTGCATTTGTAATATCCGCACGGCGCAGCAATGCGTCGATCCGCCAATGCAGTTCTTCATAGTTTACCGGTTTTGTCATGTAGTCGTCCGTCCCGATGGAAAACCCGATCCTTTTATCGTTGAAAGACTGTTTCGCTGTTAAGATTAATGCAGGCAGCTTGAAGCCGTTCCGGCGGATTTCCTTAATTAACTCAAAACCGTCCATACCCGGCATCATGACATCTGTCAGCAGCAGATCGACATGCCTGGATTCCAGAATCTCTAAGGCTTCCATGCCGTCAGATGCGAGAAGGATGGTATAGAAAGGTCTTAACCTTTCTGAAATAAGCAGGCGGATATTATCATTATCTTCCGCAATTAATATAGTAACCATAATAGAAAAACCTCCTTTTGTATGCCCGCTTTGCGGGCGGATTATATAGGAAAGCCCACGACTCCCACCGCACTCCTGCATGGAGACTGGGCTTTCATAGTAAATGACTGTATTTTACGGAAGAAAGGTAAACTATTCGTAAAAATTCTGGAGAAAATACGGAAAAAATTTCCACCTGCGTGGATAAAAAAATTTTGGCTGTTTACGATGATGTTACTTTCGGGGGATAACATACCCGCAGAACAGAAAAAGGAGGTAAAAGATGAACAGAATTATTTGTATCAGCAGAGAATACGGCAGCGGCGGTCATGAGGCTGCAAAGCGGATCGCCGGGCATCTGGCAAGCAGTATCTTTATAACTGCTCCCGCTGAATTCCGGGCAGGGAGAAAGCAAAGAGCATTTCCGGGGATGGAGAGCAAAAAAATGGAAGCAAAAATCCGGATGGCAGATCTGATTGCGGAATCCTTTGGGAAAATGAAGGAGGGACTGTAGGATGAACGGGGTTTCAAAATTTGTTGTGAAAAAGAAAGGGCTTATTGTAGCGCTGGTGCTGCTCCTGACGGTTGTTTTTACCTGGCTCTTTTTTCAGGTAAAAATCAACTACAATATGACGGATTACCTGCCGGAGGATGCAAACTCCACTGTTGCGCTGAACGTTATGGAGACAGAGTTTGGCGAAGCCATTCCAAACTGTAACGTGCTGATCAGGGATCTGTCGATAGAAGAGGCGCTGGGGACAAAGGCGCAGCTTGAAGAAATCGACGGCATTGAAAAGGTAAGCTGGCTGGACGATGTGGTTGACTTAAAAATGCCGCTGGAAGTCCAGGACCAGGATATGATCGATGATTATTACCGGAACGGGGATGCCCTGTTTTCTGTCACAATCGCTGACGGGCAGGAGCGGGCGGCTACGGACCATATCATGGAAACCTTCGGCGATGATGTCCTGATGAATGGGAATGCTGTGGAACAGGCGGATTCCCAGAGGCTTGCCATCACAGAGACGGTAAAGGCAATCTGTGTGCTGGGACCGCTTATTATCCTGATCCTGATGATTGCCACCACAAGCTGGCTGGAACCGTTTATCTATCTGACGGCGATCGGCGCGGCAGTGCTGATCAACCTGGGAACGGAAATTTTCCGGGGCGAAATCTCTTATGTGACACTGGCGGTAGCGCCCATGCTGCAGATGGCAGTATCCCTGGATTATGCGGTATTCCTGTCAGCCAGCTTCTCGAAGCGGAGGAAAACCTGCAAAGACGACGCGACGGCAATGCAGTATGCGATGAAGGATTCCATGAAATCCATTGCAGCCAGCGCCCTGACAACGATTTTCGGATTTTTCGCCCTGACCCTGATGGATTTCAAGATCGGTCCCGATATGGGGATCAGCCTTGTAAAGGGCGTGATCCTGAGCTTTGTTTCCTGTATGACTTTCCTGCCGGCGGCGATCCTTCTGCTGAATAAGTGGATCGATAAGACCCGCCACAGAAGGTTTCTGCCTGACTTTACCGGCGCGGGAAAAGTGGCGGTAAAAATCCGCAACCCGATTTTTCTTGTGGTAGCTGTCCTTGCAGTATTCTGCTATCTGGGGCAGGGAAAGAACCAGTTTACCTATGGTTCCGGGGATGCCGCGGGAAATACGGAAGCATCGGTTGCAATCAAAGAGGAATTTGGCGAGACAAATACAATGGTCCTTATGGTTCCCAATACAAACCGGAATTATGAAAAAGTGCTTTGCAACGAAATTGAGCAGATGGACCATGTGACGGATGTCATGTCCTATACCACCGAGGTGGGGGCAGAGATTCCGCCGGAATACCTGTCGGATGATATCCGGGAAAATTTCTACGGCGAGCATTATGCGAGAATCATCATCTATTCGGATCTTCCGGATGAATGCGATGAGGCGTTTACCCTGGTGGAAAATGTACGAGGTTCAGCCAGAGAGCTGTACGGGGACGATGTATTATCCTGCGGGCAGAGCGCAAACCTCTACGATATGAAGAACACCATAGAGGCGGATAATACCCTGGTAAATATTGTAACGGTAGCTGCAATTTATGTAATCCTGCTGATCATGCTGAAATCCTGGATCCTGCCGATCATTCTGATCCTGACGATTAAGATCGCAATCTGGATCAACATGGCGATCCCGTTCTTTGCGGGAAGCAGCCTGATCTACCTCGGCTATCTGGTGGTAAGCACGGTACAGATGGGAGCGACCATTGATTATGCGATCCTACTGGCTGACCATTATCTGGAAAACAGGAAGAAATGGCGGGCGAAGGAAGCAATGGAAAAGACCATGGGAGAGGTGATACCGTCCGTTCTGGTGTCTGCTTCGATCCTTGCGATTGCCGGATTCGCGCTGGCGCTGGTTTCTTCCAATGATATGGTAGTGGCGCTGGGAATCCTGATCGGCAGAGGCGCACTGCTTCCGCTGCTGGTGGTACATATTTTCCTTCCGGCATTGCTGATCTTACTGGACAAGCTGATTTTCACGGATAAGCGTGTGCCGGTTACCATGTGGGAAATGGAATATTACAAGGGTGATGAAAAAAATGCAGCAGCTTCCAGACGTCCGGAAAGTGAGGGAAAAGCTGCAGGCAGAACCGGTTTCCTGGGTGTGAAGCAGGAAGAAACGTATGAAGATCTTGATGATACTGATATCTGGACAGGAGGTAAAGAATGATGAAGAAAAGATATAAGAAAGCAACCGCACTGGCGCTTACCGCAGGGGTAATTTGCAGCATGGGAGTAACCATATCCGCAGCGACGAACGCGGAATACACCAAAAATGAGAATATTTATGTAAGACTGGAGCAGGACGGGCAGGTTGACGGCGTATATGTGGTAAACTCTTTCGATGTGACAAAAGCCGGAGAGATTTCTGATTACGGCGATTATGCAGCAGTTTATAACCTTACCAATCTGGATGAGATTGTGAGCGATAAAGAGGAACAGACCTTTGAGGCGGAGGAAGGAAAGTTTTACTATCAGGGAAATATTGAGAAGGCGGAGCTGCCCTGGACCTTTGAAATTGTATACACGCTGGATGGAGACCAGGTAGAAGGGGAAGAACTGGAAGGCGCGGAGGGCGAACTGGAAATGCAGATCCATATCAGGAAAAACCCGTCCTTTACGGAAGACGCATTCTTTAATACCTGCCTGCTTCAGGCAACGGTTACGCTGGATTCCGAGTTGTGCGACAATATAGCGGCGGAAAAGACCACCCTTCCCACGGAAGAGGGGACGGAGCCGACCGTGGAGGCAGCATCCATTGCAGATGCAGGCGGAAATGAGCAGATTACCTTTACCGTCAACCCCGGTACAGAAACGGACTTGACCGTAAAAACAGATGTGGAAAACTTTGAGATGGATGATATCTCCATTGCCGGCGTCCCGACAGGGGCGGTCGTGGCACAGGATGAGAATGCTGAGAACGCTGAAAATGCGGAAACGGCGGACGAGGGCAGTCAGCAGACGTTATCTTTTACCTCTGCGGAGAATAAACATACGGACCATATTGTGTTTGCAATATCCGCCCCCGGCGTCAAGATTCCCGACCCTGTGGCAACCAAGGTGATTGAAGAAAAAATAAGCTTCCTGGAGAAGGTGAAAAGCCTGTTTGAGTGAGGTGGATGATCAATGATAAGATTAACGAAGGTAAGGATCCATCAGTATAAAAGTATTGAAAATGCACTGGATATGGATGTGGAAAGCGATATTACCGTGCTCATGGGAAAAAATGAAGCCGGGAAAACGAATATACTGGAAGCACTGGCGAAATCCCGTTATTTTGACCGGGAGGATAAAAAATTCTGTTACGACCCGCTCCCGGATTATCCGAGGCGGAGGAAGAAAATACTGGACAGCCAGGAGACGACGCCGCTCGCCGTAACGGCAACGTACCAGGTATCGGAGCTTCTGCTGGAGCAGATCCAGAAGGAGATGCTGTTAGAGGCAAAAAGCAGCCAATTTTCCAGAATTACGGATTACAGGGGCAGGCACCAGGTTGTGGAAAGCGGGTTCGATTACGACCTTTATGAGTTCTGGGAAACTTATGTCTCCCGGAAGGAACCCTGTCTGGAACGATACCGCAGGCTTCTCGCATCCATCCGGACAAAGGAAGCCTTCCAGGAGTTCTACAAACAGGAAGCGCCAAGCTGCAGCATGGAGGAAAAGAACGCCCTCCGGAATATAGAAAAATTCTTCCGGAATCCACATAGATGGGCAAACCCGCTGAATGAGTATGTATACCGCACTTATCTGTTGCCAAATCTACCTAAGTTTATGTATTACGATGAGTGCTATATGCTGCCCTCACGGATCTCCCTGGACAGGCTGCAGAACGAAGAAGAATTAACACCGCAGGAGCGGACAGCAAAAGCATTCCTGATGCTGGCGGACATTGACGTGGATCAGGTAGTCCACGGCGGGTGCTTTGAAAATTATAAGTCTGAACTGGAGACTGCCCAGGGAAGGCTGAATGAAGAGCTGCTGAAATACTGGTCCGCCAACCGGAACCTGCGGATTGAGTTTGAGATCGTCCGGGAAGAACTGCCGGAGGCACAGCCGGAGAAAAAACGCAGGTTCTTCCTGTTCGGGAAAAAAGAAAAGGCAGAGCCCCGGTATACAAACTGGCTGGAGATTCGGATCAGGGATGTGCAGTCCATGATTTCACTCCCATTGGAAAACAGGAGTAAAGGCTTCAACTGGTTCTTTTCTTTCTGGGTGTGGTTTAAGGCAATCCGGGAATATGAAGAAGTGCCATACATCCTGCTTTTAGATGAACCGGGGATGCATCTCCATGCAACAGCCCAGCGCGACCTGGTAGATTTTATGAAGGATTTATCTGCGAAATACCAGATCGTTTATACAACGCATTCCCCGTATATGCTGGAGGAACTGAAGGAAAAGGTATACTGTGTGGAAAATGAAGGGAAAGGAACAACCATATATCGCCTAGACGAAAAAGATTAGTAAGATGTAAAAGGAAAATAGCATGGGGAAAATGATTGTCCTGACTTTTTCGGATTCTGAAGAATGTGCATTCGAAAAGATTATGGATACATTGTCTGATTCAGGGGAAATAGACCATTCATTGCATTTCCCTGAATCAAGTCTTGCCTTTCCTGGATTGGAAATTTCTCTGAAAGAAAAAACAGTATACTTAAACCATACCCCTGTTAATATGACTTATCCGGAATTCCATACGCTTACATATATGGCAAGGCATCCCGGATGGGTATTTACAAAGAAGCAGATTTATGAAGAACTCTATGAAGATGTGCAGACGGAAAATATAGATAATAGTATTTATTGTTTGATTCGTGGGCTAAGGAAGAAAATAGAGGCAGATCCAGGAAATCCAAAGTATATACAGACTGTCCGAGGCATAGGGTACAAATTTACAATCCCAGAGGAGTAACATCTTCTGGGATTTTTTATGCTTAAAATATGCAACTATAGTTTCCAGGAGTATTTAGATGAGTTGCGCTTTTGGATATTGCTCCGTATAAGATATTTTAAATAGCATATATCAAAAAGTACACTTTTCAATACGGTATAAAATCGGGGAGCTTTTTGTTTCAAAAAGTATGCACAGGGATTTTGGGGATATATCAGCAGGAATGTGGACATTTTGGGATATTTTCGGGAGGAAATGTGGATGAATGTGTATGGCTACCACAGGACGAGTACGAAAGAGCAGCATTTGGACCGGGGGATTGAAGAAATCAAAACGTATTGTAAGGAGCATCAGCTTAACCTTATCAGCATCTTTACAGATCAGCAGACTGGAAAGAATTTTAACCGGCCCCGGTACACGGTATTGGTTGAGGACGTGCTTCGCCCAGGAGATACATTGATTGTGACGGAACTGGATCGTCTTGGAAGAAGCAAGCGTGATACCATGAAGCAGATCCAGCGTTTCCGGGATATGGGGGTGCGGCTTATGGTACTGGAGCTGCCGACTACGTTAATGGATCTGTCTAAGATGGATAATTCCCTTGCAAAATTGATGATGGAAACCATCAATAACATGATGCTGGAGCTTTATGCTTCTATGGCGCAAGCAGAGCTGGAAAAGAAGGAAAAACGTCAGCGGGAGGGAATCGCCATGAAAAAGCAGCGGGGAGAATGGGACGATTATGGACGCCCCGCTGCGATTGGACAGGACGAATTTAATCAGGCATTTGCCAGGGTGGCATCAGGGGAGATTACGCCGACAGAGTTGCGGAATGAATTAGGACTGTCCCATGCGACTTTTTACCGTTATCGAAAGAAATGTTTGGAAAATTTTCCGGATATTTTGCAAACTGATAGATGATGTCACTATTACTTATATAGAAAAACTTATATCAAGGGAGGAACATCATGGCAACTATGCGTGAAGGAAACTTATTTTATGACAGGGCATGCGACCGGTACAATATCCGGTTTGGACTTGCTTCTTTTTATGGAGGATTGCATTGCGGAGAATGTTTTGATGTGAGGGTAAAGGATGCCTGGATTCCAGTACGGATTGAAATGGCGGACGACTGGTATCTGGTAGGGCTGCCCCATGCCAGGCTGGATGGATTGAGAGTCCGGATCTAAAAAAGGGGTAAGGGCAGAATGATTATTTTGCAGGAGGAACAGAAAAATGGTATCAGCACCGAAAAAGAAATACGAGAAACCGACATTAAAAGCAGTGACGGACGTGGGGATTATACTGGAATGCTTGTACGAGGCTTATGAAATGGAAGGGGAACTGGTAAGATCCAGAAAGAATATGTACGCAACCATGATTTATCCGTTTGTAAAAATGCTGGAGACAGAATGTACAGGCATCCGGGCGGATGAAATCCATAAGGAATTATGGGAATATTATTTAAGGCATTCCGGAAAAGATAATTTTATGAAGCTGGCGGGCAGATTTATGGAACCGTATCAAACCCGGCAGACCGTAAAGGCGGTTGTTTAGAAGGACAGGTGATTGATATAGAATATGAAATGAAACAGTCGGAGATAACAGGGCAGTACCGGATTATTTTAGACAAGCTGCTTAGGAAACGGGACCTGGAAACGGTGCTTTTTCTCCGGATATTAATGGAAACCGGCCTGCGCAGCAGGGAAGTATATTCCCTCAGACCGGAGGACATTGTACATAGGAAGGTATATCTGCCGATGAAATATTGGAAATTTTATAAAGAAGCGGAGAAATCTATGGGAGTTTTCCGGATTTCCCGCAGGACAGAGCAGATTGCCAGAGCCGTGGAAGGTGGCAGGAAAAGATATTTTACAAGATCCCATAGCTATTATCTGGCAAAGATCAAAAGGTACCGTACTGACAAGCGGTTTAACCTGCATATTATGCGGAATCTCCGAAAGAAAATTGACTGGTGGAATGCTATGGGGAAAATGAACAGGAAGGCTGTCCGGGATTAAAACCGGGCAGTTTCTTTATGCAATGAAAAGAGCCACCTGCATTCATGCAGATGGCCCGGTTATTTAAAGCGTCAGATTTAGTTGAACGAATAGCGTTCCAGCATGTAAATCGGGAAGGTTTCGATTTTACCATCCATTCCCCCTTTTGTATCGCTTTTCAGGTAAAGCAGTTTTTGTGCCTTGCCATGTTCCAGCGCTTTCAGGGCAGTCCCGGCAGTCCCTTTCCCGGATTTGACTTCCACCAGATAGCGGGTGGATGACTGGAGGCTCTGTACCACAAAGTCAATCTCACCGCCCCGGTAGGTTGCAAATGCCGGTGTCTCAAAGGATATCTCTTGCGGGAAATCCTGGCGTTTTTTCAGATTGATATACACGAAATTTTCATTCAGCGTGCCTGTCAGGACGCGGGGATCTGTGCCGGTACGCGTCAGGTAATAGTTCGCTAGTCCCACATCCATGAAATAGCAGCGGCTTGCCGCTTTGAAATCCAGGATATCCATTTCCGTGATCTTGGCGCAGAAACCAATGATACCGGAGAAGTAGAGCCAGCTTATGGCACGGTTGCAGGTCGCTTTGGAAATATTACTGGAATAGTCCCTTGTTACCAGCTTCTGCAGCTCCTCGCTGATGCTGTCCTCCGTAAGACCTTTCTTTTCCCGGTTTAAAATCCTGCAGATGGAATAGAAAATCTGGGTAAATACTCTGGTATCCAGAATATCGGTAAAATACCGGATGGATTCATTGGTAAAGGTATCAATGATTTTTACCAGTTCTCCCTGGGCCTGCAGAATATCTTTGTTCTCCAGATAGGCTTCTACCGCCTTTGGATATCCCCCAACCTGGCAATAGATGTCATAAACCTTTTTGAGTTCATCAAAAACGAAAGAATCGGAGGATGTGAAACTCAGCGTTTGGTACTTTGCATAAAGGCTGTTATCATAAGCCAGCAAAAATTCCTCAAAGGAGAGGGTATAAATGGTCAGCTTTGTCACGTCGCCGCTGGAGTAGCGGAAATCCGGATCGTAGATGCGCCCCAGATAGCTTCCGGTGACAATAAAGTGTGACCGAAACTGTCTCGTAAACTCCCGGATCCGGTTATAAAGCTCGGAAGATTCCTGTATCTCATCAATGATGATCACGGTATCATCCGAATCTTCAAAATCCGGTTCATAAAGCCGGAAGGCATCCATGAGCGGATGCTCCGGGCGCCGGGTTCCCGGCTTCCAGTCCGTTGCCTGCTTATAACATTCCAGAAACTGCCTGCCGCTCAGTTCAAACAGATTGATATATATCTTATGTTTATAATGTTCATCGGCGAATTTATTGATCAGATAGGTCTTGCCTACCTGGCGCGCACCGCCGACTTCCAGTGTACTATGGCCGTTTTCATTTTTCCAGTCCAGAAGCCGGTCATAGGTAAATCGTTTCAGATACATAGAAAGGCTCCTTTCTTTCCTGCGTATGCTTATTATATCAAAGAATCGGGTGTCCTTATAGTAGAAATCCGATTTTCTCTGCATATTTTCTTTTCATATTCCAGAATTTGAGTCCATGTCAGCCATTCAGGTTTTCCATCTATGGGAAGATCGCTCCACAATTCTTTCATACGGTTCAGATGTCCCTGTGGATTATCAGAGAGAATCCTTGGATTTTTATTTCCATATCCGAGGTAGTATTCGCAATCCGATTGCATCCTGCTTAACAGCATGTATTGGAATTCATTTTTATCCCTGCGAAATGGAGCAGACCGGAAAGAATATTTCTGTCTGATTGGGGACATCGGTTCCCCATCAAGTTCATTGGTGCTTACAGAATACAGACTGGGAGTATCATAGTTCCCCAGATCAATGTCTTTTCATAAATGTCCAAACTGGTCTTTATAAGTAGGGCAGGAAAAATCGTCCATACCGATATATTCCAAAATTAACGTTGTTGTACCTTTCTGTGTTGAGTTCATATAATCCACCTTTCATACGTGTGCTATTTTATTCTTAGGATTGGAGTTGAATATCGTCATATACTGTCTTGGTAAAAGTAATTGTACAAATCTTATTTTTGCTCACATTCTCTTGCCTTGAAGGTACTGCCATGAAAATGAGGCGGTTTTCTGTACAAAGATGATAACGGAAGGAGCCGCTACCTGTCGGTTATTTATGACATCGTGCCGCCATTCAGATAAAGCATTTCTGTTTCCAACCTCTGTAGTTTGAATATCTCATCGCATTGCTCATCTTCGGGAAAGCGCTGGTTGCGGTCGGGAATGACAGCGCGCAGCATCCTTTTTCCCTCAAATTCATGCTCATCCAGACGTACCGGGCAGTCTTCATAAATGCCGGATACCAGGTCGCCGGACCGGAATACCCTGCCCTCCTGTACCATGCGGCACAGGGAGTTCAGAAGGTAGCTGATCTCGTCCGGCGGCATATTTAACACGGACTGAAATTCCATATGCCCATATTTTTCCATGCCTTTCGTATGGGCATTGCAGGTATAGGGGAGAAATACATTGATCTCTCCGCAATGTTCACAGTAGCCGTTAGCGTATACATAGATTTTCCAGTCAATTTCTTTATTTTTGTTTGTCATAATGTCCTCCTTATAAGTGCAGGTGTGGAATTTACCGCACCTATCTCAGTTTTTCTTTTGGGTAATCGTATAGCAGATAGGCAACGCCCTGTGGGTGGTGCTCGTCAAACCAGTGCCACAGCTCTGTCCGTGTAATACCAGGAGGGAAAGATATCCCATGTAATGTCATGGGTTCCGCAATATATTCCTCCGCATTTTCCGGTGTTTCCAGTGGAATATCAGTCAGTGCTTCCCACATAGCTTCCACAATATGCCGGCATAAATCTGTCCTGTGATCATAGTCACAATTATCTGTGCATTCACCGCAGAGCAGAAGGTTATGGCTGCAGGAAGGGCAATTTGTGAGAAAGCCCTGTGTTTCAATGTCCCAGTAAACATGGATTTCTGTTTCGCAGTAAGGACACCATTCGTAAAGTTTCTGTTTCATAAGTATCTTTCCTCGTAATTTAAAGAAGAAAGGTACAGCGGATGCCGTACCTTAAATGAATCAACTGTTTGATTTTGAAGACTTTTATGTAGATTCCGGTGTCATAACTGATTTATTGAATTCAGATAGACTCTGAAGGAACTGTACACTGCTTTCAAGATTTATCTGTACCTGGGAATCAAAATCATCCGCCATATCATAATTCAGATACAGGCCTGCAAACAGTGCGTTATAGATGGCAGACATAGCCTTTTCTGTAGTATTTTTCTCAATAGATTTCAGGCATTTGGAAAGGAAAATCATGGCTTTGCTCCAGGAGACGAAAAATTCATCTTCTAAAGGAATCTGAAAGCGGTTAAACCATTCTCTTACCGTATGCTGCTCGGTATCGTCACCGCAGCCGGGATTCACAAAAATATATTTTATTTCTGTTTTGGAGAGGTGTTCTGTTTTTCCTTTCTGGATGGAAAGACCACGCCCGATAGGAAACATGGCGCATACGTATGGTTTCACGTCATGTACAGAACATTTTCTGTCCTTTAAAAGAGGACAGCGCTGTACCCTGCCACTGGGTTTTAAACGCACAACAGGCAGGTGGGAATCCCTACCGATGTATGTCTCGCAATACTGTTCTATGAGTTCCTTTGGGGAAACCTGGAATTTCCGGGCAATCCGGAATACATCTTTCGCCGTCAGAAGAATATCATCGCGATGGATACAGCATTTCCCGCACTGGGTGCAGTGAAAGGTAAAGGATTCGTCCAAACCAATTTGCATTTCCTCAAAATTGTGGAGCAATTCATTTTTATTGTTCATAGAGTTCTCCTTATTGTTAAGAAAGGTGCAGCATTGTGCCGCACCCTTCCGTTTTTTGATAAATTATCTGTTCGTACCATTTAAGCAATCATATCCAGAAATTCCTGTTCTGTAAGAACCGGGATTCCAAGCTCCTGCGCTTTGGACAGCTTGCTGCCGGCTTTTTCTCCGCAGATCAGATAGTCTGTCTTTTTCGTTACGGAGCTGCCGGGTTTTCCGCCAAGTTCAAGAATCTTAGTATTAATCCCATCGCGGGTAAAATGCTCCAACTTTCCTGTTGCGACTACAGTACGTCCTCTGAACGGGTTTTCTCTTGTTTCTTTCATGGTGTTTTCCTCCTTTGATTCAAATGTAAATTCTTTCTGCAGTTCTTTCCATAAATGCAGGTTTTCTTCATCGGAAAACCAGGAATGGATATTATGGTTCAGGATTTCTCCAAAATCCTCCAGAGTGGAAAAATCATAATCCCCTGCGGCTGCCGCTTCAAAGTCATCCAGGCTTCCCTGGAATATTTCATTTAAAATGCGGCTTTTTGTACGCCCGATCATGGGGATATCCATTGCGACCAGGTAACGGACAAAATCGGTATGCCTGCTTTTCTGTATGGAATCCCAGAGACGGTCAAACGATTTTTCGCCAAACCCTTCAAGCTGAAGGATCTGCTCCCGGTAACGGTCCAGATGATAGAGATCCTGGAAAGACATTATGTATCCGAGATCCAGAAACCGTTCCAGTGTGGCAGATGAGAGTCCTTCAATATTCATTGCCTTTTTGCCGGTAAAATGCTCGTATTTACGGAGAATCTGTGTGTCGCAGGACGGATTTCCGCAATGGACTGTCTCAATGATTCTGCCGTCAGATGCCTTTTTGCGGCAAATCCATGTTTTGGAGCTGCAGCAGGGGCAGAGCGGCGGAACAATATCATGGTACCGTCCACGGTCAAGATTTTCCTCAATATGGGGGATGATCATGTTCCGCTTTGAAACGAGAATCCGGCATCCTGGAACTAACTCCAGACCTTTGATAAAAGTAAGGTTGTGGAGGGATGCCCTGGAAACCTTACAGCCATCAATTTCAACCGTATCGAAGACTCCGACCGGTGCAATTTCCCCGGAGCGGGTAGGGGTCCATTCAATATCACGTAATACGGTTTCATACTGCTCATCTTCAAATTTATAGGCAAGCCCATCTTTGTAATGATGTCCGGTGCTGCCGCAGCTTTTGGAGTAGCTGAGGCTGTCGAAGATGGCAACAATACCGTCAATGGGGATCTGCTTTTCCGTTGCTTCCTTCCTGAGCTGCTCAATCGCTTCCTGTACCTGCTCCTGCGAAGGAACGGGATCTGTGAGGGCGATATACGGGCAGATGTCAAAACCGAACGGCTTTAACGAGGAAAGACGCAGCTTTCGGCTGTCGCTGTGAGGGATTTCCTCCAGTCCCTCCAATACATGGAATGGGGAGAAGTAGACACAGCGGGGAGCGCATTTTTCCGGATTCAGGCTTCGGACAGAGCCTGCGGCAAGATTCCGGGCATTCCGGTAAGGTTTGCCGCTGCTGTCAAAAAGTGTGTCCTTCAGCCGCAAAAAGTCGTCGGCATGGATATAGGATTCGCCGGTAATGACAAGCCTCTTTGTATAAGGAATAGTAAGAGGTACATTCCGGTAAGCCGGGATGTTATGGGTAATATCCTCGCCGGTTTCTCCATCGCCACGGGTAGACGCCTGTAAAAGCTTTCCGTTTTCATAGACCAGTTTTGTAGTCAGCCCGTCCAACTTCAGCATCAGCAGGGCTGGATTCCTAGTAAGGAGCGCGCAGATTTCCGATACCTGCTTTGTCTTGTCCAAAGAAAGCAGCCGGTGCGGGTGCGTTACCTTTGCAAGGCTGCTGACCGGATAATAGCCGACCGTCTGGGTAGGGGAATAGGAGAGAATGACTCCGGTTTCCTTTTCCAACGCAGCAAGCTCGTCGTACAGCCGGTCATATTCCTGATCCGTAATCGTGGGCGCATTTAAGTTATAGTAAGCGTTTCGGTGCTTATTCAGATTTTGGATAAGCTGTTTCATTCTGGTAATCTTTTGTTCCATTTTGGCCTCCTTTGAGCATTTTAATTGAATGGAAATCCTCCATAGTAGTGCTCCGGATAACGGAGCTGATTTCTGTTTTTCTTGGAACTGTTAGAAACAGAGCGGATGCTGCTGTTATCGTTTATCTCCCAGATCAGAGCACTTGAATCAACCTGCTCTATAAAAGAATTGTCGTTCATGCGCTGGACAGATGCATGCCCCCGAAGGGAAGATACACTGGCGTGATCAGACATGAAAAGCACGCGGGTATCCATATTCATACAGCCTATTCCGGTACTATCGCGCATACTTTTGACCAGGGTTGAATCGGACATGCTTTCTACATGGGATGTCTGGTTCATTTCACAGATAACAGAATATCCGCACAACTCTTTGATCTTGGAGAAATCATACATCTTACGGATACAGGAACTGCCGCATACGTATTCTGCAGTTGCGTGATTTCTCATCCGGTCGATGATAGAATCTTCACAGATGATGTGGGCGTTTCTGCAGACATCTTTTACATGGCAGTTTTTCAGAAAATAAAGACCGTCTGCGAGGACGCAAAGTTCCCTATGGAAAAAGACATGCTTTCTCCACCACCCGCAGGCTTCCTTCCGAAACATCTTGTCGTGCAGCTTGCTCTGGTACCAGTGTGGAAAAGTGGAAGAACCTTTATTCACATGCCATTTGGAAAAATGCTTTTTGGGGTCCATCCACCAGGCTCCATTGGCAGGAACCAGGGACAGGCGGATAAAATCACCGTCTGTCAGCATTTTCTTTTCCTCTTCTCCGATTTTATTGATTTCGCCTTCCAGATCCGGCAGCCCGCTTCCAGAAATAAAGACTGTGCCGTTCTTGAAAAGCATTCCATCAATGTACAGGTTCATCATAGAATCGTTCTCCTTTATTTTTATTTGTAAATATTGTTCGTATTTCCGGAAATTCGTTTCCGTTATCCTCCTTTCTTTCACGCACAGTTATCTGCTTTCGGATTTGCATAAAAAAAGAGAATGGACATTAAAATGCACATTCTCATACTTGCTGCAGGGGTCCTGCAAAATAAAAAAAGCCAGAAGCATCTGCGCAAGGGCAGAACTATCTTCTGACTGTCTTACAAACCTAAACCGCGTGTGATATATCCTTCTGGAATATACAAAAAATAATTACAGGATAAGTGTAACACTATATATAGAAAAAGTCAAACAATAAAACACTATATATTGTATAAAAGCAAAAAACATTATGTTTGGAGTAGGGGAATAAGAAATCTGTAATGGAACTGTATGATACAGCTTGCCATATTTATTAGCATAGCTGTTTCCTAAAATTGGTATGGGTTTTTGTGCAACTGGTTGAGAAAGAAGCGTATTTAATATGGCAGTATTTTATATAATTACCTTGTATTTTGTACATAATTCTGCTATAATAATGAACATGAAAGGAGGCGTATAGCATGCCACAGATTAGACCGATTACAGACCTTAGAAATACTACTGAGATTTCCGAGCTTTGCCATGCAAAGCGCGAACCGCTTTTTATTACAAAGAACGGCTATGGAGATTTGGTGGTTATGAGCATTGAAGCATACGAGGAACTGATAGAGACAGCGAGGACAGACGCAGCAATCAGTGAAGCTGAACAGGAATATGCTGCTGACGGCGTTTTACTGGATGCCAGAGAAGCGCTTTCTTCTTTACGGAGGAAACACTTTGGATAAATATGTTGTAAAACTCTATACACGCGCTTATCGAGATCTGGATGACATTTATACTTATATTGCCGAAGCTCTCTTAGAACCAGATACTGCTTTGAAAATGGTTGATGAATTAGAAGAGGCGATTTTCAGTCTTGAGCAGTTACCGGAACGTGGTGCAATTCGCCGTGTTGGCGCTTATGCAGGCGGAAATTACCGTCAGTTATTTGTCAAAAATTATTGTATTATTTACCGTTTAATGAAGAAAAACAAAGAAGTGCATATCCTTACAGTACGGTATACGCCGAGCAATTTCTAAAATCGAATAGACGGTAAATAGGAAAGAGGGAATCGTTTTCTCGCCATATCGGGTTTAACCCTTGACAGGCAAAATAAACATAACGGAGATATACATATGTTTGACGAAGATTTAAGAGAAGAGCTTACTCCTGTTTTCTATGTCGGAAAAACTGATATGGATGAATACCAGGCGGAACTGGCTCTTTTGAACTATTTCGGATCATTTGAAACAAATGATATAGCGGTGGAGATACTGGAGCGGATTTTAACGTTGGATACGAATGATGGCACAGGTGCTAATACAAACGATACGTCCCTCATCAATCGGGCAGAACTGAAGTCAGTGCTGGAAACAGCGGTAAATGGTGAAATCAGACTGATTGAAGAGATGGTTATTTCCGGTAGTCTGGACATTGACGGCGTACCAATGACAAGTGCTGCGATCTGGGAGGAAGACGCTGCCAAATTGCGGAAGCTGGACTTGAAAGCGGTATCAGAGAATATTTCGCCAGAGTTTTCCGGATGGCTTTATGAAGTCTATGAGAAAGTAAGAGAACTGTGAGCAATAAGAGAGCTATCTGAACTATAGTGGGAATGTATAAATTGGGAGCAGCACCAGGATAAACAGGAGGCAGGAAGATGCAGCATGAATGTAAGATAACGGTTCTGGAAACAAAGGTATTTGCGGATTATCAGGAAAAGTATCTTGCGGATCCGAAATCTGGCCCATGCCCGTGCTTTAAAGCAGGGGATATGTTTTTACTGAAAAGGACCAGCGAAAGAGACGATTTCTATCATTTGATGGATGGCAAATTCTGTGGTGAAGCATGGGATGCAATCAGCCGGTATGTTTACACGGCATTACAGGGAGGCTCTATCATGCACAAGTGGACGAATGATGAGCGGATGATGATCGCCTGTTGTAATGACGGAACCAGACCTGTCATATTTAAAATCGAGAGAATTGATATACCGGAAACGGAAGAAGAAAAACGATGGCTTGAAAAACAGAATTTTAAAAACTCGGCAGATGACGCATATACTGGATAGAACGGCTTAAATTCCGGAATAGAACGTTTTTCGCAGAAAACAGGAAGGATTGCAGATACTGACTCTAAAAACTGTAACTAAAAGAGCCGCTCGGAGGCGGCTCAGATATTTCTGTTTATTTTTTTTGAATGGATATAATTCCCTTTCGCATCATATTCTCCGGAGGCCAGCAACTCTTTGCGGAAACCATTGAGCAGGGAGCGGAATCTTTTCCCGCTTTCTACAGTGGTAAGCATGGTAAGCGCATCGATCAGGCCGTTGATATGTCCCTGCACCATACAGTAGTGGTACAGGTCATCATCAGGAGATAAGGAGGAAAGCGTATCCTCTAAAGCTTTTTGCTTTTGACGGAGCCATTCATTCCAGATGTCCAGTTCTAAATCAGTCATGGTTAAATTCCCCCAGATATTTATTTTTTCTTTGTCTCAAAATTTGGAAAAGGAAGCTCCACTTCAGTAATCGCCCATTCAATCCAGTCGCCGCTAATAACGGCAGTGGCACTGAAAGTATCAAGAGAGGTATTTTCTTTTTCATCCACTGTCTGGGTAATACCTTCTAAAGCTGTGCGGAAGCTTTTTTCCATTTTGTGATAAGCATCCTCGTAAGAGAAGGATACAAGCGGGTCATTTAATCCGGTATTATAGCTGGTTAAGATATAGATCTTCATGTACATTTCCTCCTTTAAGCCGCGGGATATTCCATCAGATTCGGATTTTCAAATTCATGGATATAAATGTCTGAATCCTTCAAAAGCACTTTGAGCGCATCCAGAGATTCCGCTTCATAGCCGAGATTCCGGAAGCATTCCAGGATGTCCTCTGCTAAAGCAAACGGATGATCATATTCCAGTTCTTCTGTGATGCGTTTCCCAGACGGTGTAATTAATTCCTCGTCCCGTATGCTGACCATATAGCGGTCAGGAAAATACTTTCCGGAAGTGTCTGTATTATAATAAATTCCTTCTCCGGGTTCGATACTCAGCATCACAAATTCCACGTCATAAATATCCGCTATGGCAGCATAGGCTTCAATAAGCGGAGTCCAGGCGGCTTCTGCGCTTAACAGAATATCATCTTCATTCCATTCCATGTAACTTACAACGCCGCGCAAATGGAGACCGGTGGCGTCAATTCCTTTATATTTAAAAAGGTTTCCAATTTGTGCTTTATCTGCATCCGGGCAGATAACAATGGATGCTTCCAAATCGTCCCAGAGAGACTGAAGTCCCTCCGGATTTGTTTTGGAAAAGAAGTAAACATCATCGTCACATATATTTGCCATTATTCGTCCTCCTCTGATTCTGCTTCTTCTCCGAAACCTGGGACAGAAAGAATATGGTCACAGCTTTTCAAATCTGGATCGTTCTGCAATTCCAGGTAAACGGCGTCACGCTGTTCGCTTGTAGCATAGTCTTCATCTAATTCCGTAATCTCAATCTGGATATTGGGATCAGACGAAAGGACGGCACTGATAATGCCGCCCTCGATGACAATGGCAACCCTGGGTTTGGGTGCTGGCTTTCTGCCTTTTTGCATGGATGATAAAACGTCACTATAATGCGCGGCTTCAGTAAGGTTTGCCGGATAAAATCCGGGAATTGCTGAAATCTGTTCAAGCATGGCATCATGTGTAGCTTCATCCATAGTAAAACAGTCAAGTTCAGCTATTACCACAGAGGTGTCCGGTGTCTGGCAAAGGACCTGGAGCAGTTCTTTTTCATCCATGAGCAGAATGATTTTTTCCGGTTCGGGCTGGTCTGCAGCCTTTTGGTATAATCCTTTGGAAATGCCGGATTCCATATCGTCAATTACGGCATCCAGGGTGTCATTATAAGCAATACCGCAGTCTTCTTTTTTCTGGTAGATTTCATAAGCGGCATCCAGCAGAGCGGCATCATCAGCCAGAGTTTCATAATTGAAATTGCGAAGACCAATTTCATCCTCCCGCCGTTCTATGCAGCGGTTTATAAAATCAGCTTCCCAATAGATCCGCTGCTGTCTGCGGTAGATTTCATCAACCGTCTGCTGTGGCAGGCTGATGGGCGTATTCGGATATATTTTCTGGTATTTGTTCATTTGTGTTTTCCTCCATAATGGGTTGTGAAATATCTTTTGGTTGCTTGATATAGATTAGGAGTTTTCCGCTAAGATCCAGATCCCGCTCTATCCAGGCATTATTTTCATAAACTTTTCTGGTAATTGTGTTATAAATAATCGGATCGGCGTCTAAATTTTCCGGGTCTGCTACAAGACAGTTTTTCATTGCAATATAAGGTTCAAGGGCAACTTCAATCTGCCTGCGCAGTTCCAGGGCGATTATATGCAGTTTATGTACATTATAGGTATGCGACAGGCAAAGACTAATCTGTCTTACCAGGCCGGATTCATCAATCGTCTGGTTAATAAGATCCGACTGCGCATCAATAGAAGCATCCGGGTTTACCGGGATGTCCGTGATTACAATTTCCCGCACGAATTCGCTGGCAGTTTCATTAATCTGCCGGAGCAGAGCCTCGTAAGGTTCTTTATAGACCGTCCGTAGCGTTTCCAACGGTACGTTTTCCCTGTTCTTTTTAAGAGTGGAGAGCAGCTTTTCCAGGCTGCTCCCCAGTTCATAAATGGTCAAGCGCACATCACCTCGTTTGTGTTTGGAACTGACGTATAACTGAGCCGGTAAAGAGTGTTGCAGGTACGAAATACCACGCCGCTGGACGATACTTCCAGAATTTCTTTTACTGGGGAGGTCAGGATAGAATTTTGTCCACCTTGTAAAATAAAAGCCCGCTCGTTTACGCGCAGAGGCAGGGATAAAAAGCCGCTTAAAGCAATCGTCTTTTCATTTCTGGTATTTACAGGATAAAATGTTCTGATTTTTTTATTTTTCATGTTTTTGTACCCTCCCTTCAGATCAGTTCCATTTTCCGAAGCCGACAACGCATCCTGCTGAAGCGGCTGCTGACACCGTAAACGGTAATGCTACATTTTTCAGCGATTTCACGGTAGGTATAACCATCGGCTTTTAAATGGACCATTTCTTTTTCCTTTGGAGTCATACAGGAAAGCAGCTCTGTCAGAAGAATTTGGTTGTCCAGAGCTTCTGCTAAATGTGCCAGCCTGTCAGGAAGAAACGCTTCCAGTTCCAGAACTTCCTCATTTAAGGAGGCAATGGCAGCGGTGCGCTTGTCACGGCTGCGGTTATAGTATTCTCTGGCAACACAGTCTTTCATATTGCGCCAGGCAATCGTGCTGAACGCATACCGGGAAAGCTCCGGTTTTTCCAGATATTCCTGTACAGCTAACAAATAACCGAAAATAACAATATCGTAAAATTCTGCCTCATCCAGTTGGTGATGGGATAAG
Source organism: Marvinbryantia formatexigens DSM 14469 (assembly GCF_025148285.1). Taxonomy (NCBI): domain Bacteria; kingdom Bacillati; phylum Bacillota; class Clostridia; order Lachnospirales; family Lachnospiraceae; genus Marvinbryantia; species Marvinbryantia formatexigens. The sequence goes on from NZ_CP102268.1 coordinate 3,020,608, forward strand.
AAGCGGGTTACGATGCTGTGATGGGTATCGGCAAACTGCCGCTGTTCTTCATTTAATTTACAAATTTTTCTCATGGTCATTCTCCTTCTTTTTCATTGATTTCGTGTTCCAACATACTGGCAATCAGCTTTGCACAGCAGTTTTCTGTATCTGTGAGGGGATCTTTGGAAAGCACCGCAAGAAACATGGGATGCCTGGTATGGATAGGAAAAATGGCGGATACGGGTTCACGGTAAGGAGGCATAAAAACTGCCTGTCCGGTATCCGTCGGTTTTTCCACTGATTTTTTCATATAAACAGACAGGGAATCCGGCAGGGAAGCACCATCCGGAAAGTATGCACCTGCAGCGGCAATTACCTGGCTCTCAGAACACAGGCAGACCGGATGCCGGATGCTGTTGTTCAGGATCGTCAGGAAGCTTTTGACCCGCCGGTAATCCGTAAGGATACTGCCGCATTTGCGCAGGTGGATTTCCTGGTCGATCAGCTCCACCTGCAGCGGTTCCCCATCTGTCAGTTTTAGAAATCTGCGGATTTTAGCAGGGATCACAATGCGTCCCTGGAAATCCATATTGCAGATATCTGCGTATTTCATGAAGGTCACCTTCTTTCTTCCAAAGAAAGAAGCAGCCTTTCGGCTGCTTCCATTCTGAAATCTGTTATGCGGCATAGGGAGAAGCCTGTGCCGGGTTCTGATATTGTCCGTTCTGCGCCTGTGCCTGCATCTGTTTCTGGGCCTGCTGGTTTGCGTATGCCTGTTTTCCATTGGTGATGAGGGCTGATGAGATACAGCTTTCCCAATTGGAAATATAAGAGGCAGTACGCATGAGCAGTGTATACAGATCCATATCCGTAAGCTGGATAAATGCGGTTTTCTCTGTAATGAAGCTGCCGGCTTTCATATAGGCGCCGCCATTCTGGTTTTGTATTTTGATGCCTTTCCCATTCACAATCTGGATCCGCCAGGGGCTTTTCATTGGCCGCCCGTTCGGATCGGTGGCATGGCGGGAAATGGAAAACTGCTGTGCAGTAGAATAACCCTGCCCGTCCGGAGCACCGTAGATTTTGCTCTGGGACCATTCATATTCCTGAAAACCGGCGGTGATCTTGCTTAAAAAGAACTGGATCTGCTCCGGAGCCAGGTTAAACTGGGTGATGATATTGTTCTGCCCGGTGCCGTTGGAATAATCCTGGACTGTCACGCCGATGAGGGAATGGACTTTACGCCCGTTCTCTGAATATTCTCCTTTGGCATGGAGCTGCGCATAATTGGTTAGGGATGCGTAGCGGAGGCGGTCATAGGTGGCAATCAGTTTCCGGTCTGTCTGTATTTTGACGATCTGATCGGAAAAGCGTTTTTGTTCATTTGCGTTCATATCTCTGTGTCCTTTCTTTTTTACACCAGATGCTGTTTTACCAGCAGGGCTGTGTTTTTGGGGAGATCTCCCAGATTCGTGATATCCAGGAAGCCATCCTTATAGATCCGTTTGATACATTCCTTATCTGAGCCGATAGCGGCGGCAAACAGGGTGATGCCCCGGCGGGCGTATTCTTTCTTGATCCCGCGTAGGTCTGCTTCTGCTTCCGTTCCATAATAGCCATCGTCAGCAGGCTACCCGTCAGAAATGATGATCAGGAGCTTCCGCTTTTCCGGACGTTTTACAAGGCGCTCCGCAGTAAAGCGGAGTGCTGCCCCGTCGCGATTCCCGCCCCGTGCGCTCATATCCATCAGGCGGTAACAGTCCGTATCATTTACGGAATCAAAGCTGGCATAGGAATAAAGCTCGACTCCGTATCCCGTGGAATGCCCGTAGATTTCAATGGGAATCCCAAGGCCGCGGCAGAAATTGTAAAGTACAATCGCTGTTTTGCGTGCATGGGTAATGCGGTCACGGGATGACATGGAACCACTTTCGTCGATCAGAACCGCAACCGCCATTTTCGCTTCCTCATCCGGAAGGCGGATCCGCATAAAAAAGGTACCGTCTTCATGATACAGGGAACGGGTATCCAGCCGTTTCCCGAACAACAGGTTCTTCATCTTCCCTCCTTCACTTTCTTCCCTTAAAAGCGGGGCAATGGTTGCCTGGAGCCTTTTGGAAGCCTTTAATAAGGGAGGGGCGATTGCCTGGTACTGGCGGATTATGTCCTCCGTCACATAGGCGATCCGGTTGACGGTTACATGGATACCGGCATGGGCATCTCCGTAATGGATGTCATTGGCTGCTTTTTGAAGTTCTTCTGTTAATTCCTGTTGGTACTGGATTTCTGCTTTCTCCTCTGCAACCTCATTGAGGATGCGGAAAAGGTCGTCGGCAGATTTTTCATAACCAGAACCGAGATACTGATGGTTGTAGGTAATTCCGGGATTGCTGCCCTCTAAAATTGCTGTGGTTTTCGCAAGGGCAATCCGGTTGCCTTCTTCCTTTACCACATCCTGTGCATGGCGCATCAGGTTCTGCCGGTTGTCGGCAGACATCTGAGGCGGCGTAGCTTCCTGTGTTCCTTTCCCATCTTCCTGCCCGGAGTCTTCTGTATCCTGATCGGATGGCAGCGGTGAGCCGCCCTGTATCTGCCCACCCAGGAGGGAATCCAGAAGGCTGCCTGCTTTTTCTTTTCCTTTGGATTTCAGGCGCTCTTCCATGTCTTTGACCAGAGGCTTGATATATTCCCATAAAAAGATGAGGAGATAGTTGGAAGCACGGTAGCGTTCCTTGACGTCATCGGAATACAGGGAATTATCAATCACCGGGATACAGTCTTCCAGGATATCCAGATATGGCCCTGTGTATCCGGAAAGGTTATTGATCGCCCCGGTACGGCAGTATTGAAGGATCAGGTTTACCATAATGGAAAAATCCTCATAGCCTTCGTCAATCTGCTGTTGGATGGACGGCATCTGCTCCGCCATCCGCAGGTTATTCAGCTCAATGCCCAGCTTAAAAGTACCGGGATAAGCTTCACACACGCAGCCTTCTATGTAGATATCCTCAAGGATGTTGCTGATGTGGGCGGCGCATTTCTCAAGAGTCATACAGCCTGCCTGACTTTTCACTTCCATAAGTTCCGTGATCTCATCCAGGTTCTGTTGGTACTGCGGGGAAGAGAGCGTGGGAGGTTCCGGGTAAAAGGAACCTTTGGATATGCTTTTTAAATACAGTGCAAGCGTTGTAAAATCTGTATACAGCAGATGCCCGGTTTCATGGCCGTTTAACCCGCTGATACTCTCAGACCGGAGAATGCGGGAAGGAAAGCTTTGCGTTATGCGGTTTGCAGCGTTGATATGGATCTTGTTATTATCCGTACACGCAACTCCGGCACTTTCAGAAGCGTCCCATTCCAACAGTACCTGAAGCCCTTGGCGGTAGCGGCTGGTAGCCGCTTTCGCCATAGAGGTCTGGTATTTCTGGTACGCAGAGGAAAGGAAAAGCTCCTCATCCGTCAGGGTAAGGGACTGGTCCCGGATCATCTGCTGTAATTTTTTCTGGTTGCTATTCAAGTTGTGTTTCACCCTTTCTTAATAGATTTTTTCTGTCAGAAGCTCCTCCATGGAACAACCGAAATAGGCTGCCATACGGTAGGTAATGTACGTGGGTGGGAGCGTTCTTCCGGATTCATAATGGATAATGGATTTCCGTGGAATGTGCAGGATCCTTGCCAGTGTTTTTTGGGAGAGCTGCCATCTTCTGGATTTTCTTAAGTAACGGAGATTTGACGAAAAAATTTCGCACATTTCCTCTTCCGTTACAGGATTCTTTGCCATCGCTGTCACCTCTTTTATGCTGCGAGTATGGAATCCAGGCATCCGGTTTCTATTTCGGCGCGGCTTTCTGCGTCTGCTGAGACAGAAGACAGGATGGTGTAGCGCGCCGCCTCCCGGATATCGCCGCATACCATGTAGGACTGCACCCAGGAGACCAGTTCACGGACACCGCAGCATCCATCGGTAATGAGGTTTTCCCTGCAGTATTCGGATACCGCTTTTATGATCCGTGCCATCGTCCGGACTGATTTTTTATCGGTACATCCGGTGATACCAAGCACGCGCTGGATCAGTGTTTCCTCATCCGGTTCCTCCAGATCAATTACCAGATTCATGCGGGAGATCACAGACTGGTTCATCTGTTTACAGCCCGCATAATCGTTGTTGGTCGTCACAATGATCGTGGTATCCGGGTGCCGGCTGACGATTTCTCCATTTGGCAGAAAGACGCTGCTGCAGCGGTCCAGAAGGGAATTGAGCCTTACTAAAACACCGGGATTCGCGATAACCGTAGGCTCTTGAAGCTCCACCAGATAACCGTAGCGGATCGCTTCCACAAGGGGCGTGTCCACATATTTGAATTTCTGATGGGAGGACTGGTCTTTATAATGCTGGTGCATTTCTTCAAAGATTGTGTCGATGAGCTTCTGGTAAACGGTATCTTCTGTGACATTTTCATCGTAGGTTCCCGTAAGCTTCTGGTAGGCGGTTGCCGGATCCAGGGTAATATCCTGGAAGGTCGGATATTCTGACTGCAGTGTGGAGAGTTTTCCATCCACATCAGGCAGAATCTGCCCTAACAGGTCAAAAATTTCCGTATTGGCGGAGCAGGTGATACAGCGGTAAGGCAGATGGAGCCCGGCAGCGATAGCCTTCGCGCCCTCTGTCTTTCCGGTCCCTGCAGGGCCGCGCAGTAAGAAATTACGCATCGGGGATACGGTAGAAGTTGTCAGTTTTGCGTGTTCACAGATCCGCTTGATCTCTGTCGGTATGATGTACCAGCTTTCAAGCCTGGGTACGGTAAGTTCTTCCTGGGGAGTGAGTGTCCGGGATTCGGACAGGATGTATTTTCCGATAAAATCTGACTGGGAAATAAATGCGGCTGCTTTTTTAATGGCAGCGCCGGGTTTGATTACCTGGAAGGTTCCCAGAATGGTGGTTGTCGGTGCGTAAGTGCCTTTCTGGACGGATAAGGGCGTTATTTTCTGGACGGTACCGCTTGACGGGATATCGTTGGGGATACCGCCGGTAGATAAGGATTTTGTATACCGGATGCGCCGGTAGAGGTTGTCACAAAGGACTGCGGCTGCTTTTACTGCTTCTTCCATATCTGCGTAGCCGTCATCCCTGCATTTCTTTAAAGTCTGGTAGTGTTCATTAAACTCATCATCTGCCATTGCCGTAGGCAGAAGCGCGAACAGAAGCGCAGCACCGCTGTTTTCCGTTTCCTTCATCAGGTATTTTTCCGGATCGCTTTCCGCATCGGCTGGCCTGGTATAACTGCCGGCAAAGAACTTGCCGTTGATCCGGTTGTAGACGATGACATGCAGCTTTCCGGTCCTGCTTGGATATTCTGCAATGGTAAAATTGTTTCCCTGGCTTCCCAATGCCCCCAGTTCTTCCGGGGATTTTGTGCCATCCGGGGATTCCAGCTCCATATAGGCGAGAATGGCCCGCAGCGTAGATGCGTGCAGGGTGGAACGCTTATTTGGCTGGATACAGTATTTCGAGTATACGTCTGTACGGATGTTGTTATCGGTGTAATCTTCAAAAGGTGACGGGAGATTACGTCCAAAGCTCCAGCTTGGGATAAGATTTCCGATAGCCATAATGATCTGCCTCCTTTATTATGTCCAGGATAATTCCAGTGTGTTTTCCGTTTCCTTTGCATTCAGCTCATCATGGATAAAGATATCAATGAGGGCGTTCCAGCAGCTTTTCGGCGGAAAATGTTCAAAGGCGGCTTTTATTTCCGGAGTATCTCCATTTAGGATGAAAATTTCCCCGGCTTCATTGATGAAAAGTTTCTGGTGTCCCCTGGCCTGGAGATCCTCGATCAGGTTCAGCAGAAGCGGCTTCCCAATCAGGGTATACCAGGACTTGGGATCTGCCTGCGGTGATTCATCAGAAGGAGCTCCTTTCCGGCGGGGCATTAGGGATTCTACTGTCATCATGGTAAGGTTCAGGTTGCCATAGGCATCCATAAATACTTCTGCAAAATTGTAATCTGCTGTGTGGAAGGTCCGGATGCGCAGGGTTTTCCCGCTAAGGAGCCTGTCAGCATTGGGACGCCTGGTAAAATCCCAGGTGGCTTCCGGGTAGGCGGATTTCAGTTTGCCGGTAATCTGGAAGCTGATCTGTCTCCAGAGCAGGGTTTCCAGGTCGGAAATTTTCTCCGGGCAGTCTGCATGATGCGCAGGTTTCTGTTTTCCTGCAGGTATGTGCCGCACCATTTTGGGAAAGAGCGGTACCAGAACCAGGAGAAAACTTACCACGATTCCGGTGACGGCGATCCATGTGAAAATGGGCTGATCCATATATTCTGGAAGAAAAACCAGAAGCAGGAGTAAAATGATGGCTGCGAGAGCCATGAATGTCCGGAGGCTGCTTTTTTTCTTTCGTCTTTTCATGAGAATCGTCCTTTCTTGAATTTTCGTAAAAAAGAGGAACTGCAGTGCCGTTTGGGCGTTGCAATTCCTCAAGCTGTGGGTTTCTTGTTTAATTAAATGGAAGCTGCCCTGCCATCCCTTCGGGAACGCTGGTAAAACCATTACCGGCAGCGGCATTCGGCATCATGCCATTGTTCGGAACCCCTCCGGGTGAGGGGTAAGCAGGCTGCTGATACATATTGCTTGCCGTAGCTGGATTCGGTGCAGGCGTCCCATAGGCGTTAGCCTGCATGGAAGCGCCGCTTGCAGGGACACCATTTGCTAATGGCGGATTGCCCGGGGCATTTCCATAGCCACCCTGCATTTGAGGGTTCGGCATATTTCCTGCACTGGGGGTAGCACCACCATTGTTCATCATTGTGCCGCCGGGGACTCCATTCGGAGCCATGTTTCCATTTGCCGGTCTGTTGGAAATACAAAATTCCCAGTCTTTGACATTGACATTTACACTGATGCCAGGCTGTCCTGCTTTTTGTCCCTTGTTATAAAGGAAGGGATGGATGTCTACGGTTCCGACAATGGACAGGCAGGTTCCTGTTTTTACGCCGGCTTTCAGCAGGCGATCTGCAAGATGCTTACTGAAGTAGCATTTATAGAAAATGCTCTCGGAAGGATTTGCCGGATCCTGGCTCCGCTGTGTTACGCCGATGTCCAGTGAGATATACTCAGCACCGCTGGTCTTTCCCTGCTGCATGACGGGATCGGTTGTCGGTCTCCCCATGAATTGAATAATTGCCATAATTGAATCTCCTTTCTGCCTCTTAGGGCGTTAAAATAATAAAATAGATAAAAGAATAGGAAACCTGCCCTGCAGATTTCCCATAAATAAAAAAAGAGCCATTAAGAACCGCATAATGCGGCTATCTTAATGACTCTGATTTCCAAACTTAAACTTGCGTGTGTCCTGGAAGAATGGTCCAGACTCCCGATGTGGGATAACACAAAAACTTAAATACAAGATTATAATAGCACAAGATATAGTATATGTCAAATAAAAAACACAATATATAGAACTGAGAAAGGAACTCAGATTTAAATAAGGAAGCTAGGAGTTGGGTGCCAAGCGGGAAGTGGAAAGTTGGGTAATAAATGCGTAATATATATAAAATGAAGATATATTGGCATCAAGGAATAATCAGATGTTGTATTGCATAAATAGTTGGCGTATAATTATTGAATAGGTTAGCGTACAATTTATACGAGGTGGGGATAACAGATGGGGGAACAAAACGAAAAGCTGAAGCTGACTGTAGAGGAACAGATTCAGGATATGGCAGAGAAAAATATATAATTTGAACTGTATTCCAAGGAAGATGCAAAGAAATTTTTGAAATATAATAATTACTATTTTAAGCTGAAATCTTATGCAAGGAATTATAATATAAATCCACAGACAAAAAAGTATTATAATTTAGATTTTGCATATCTTGTAGAATTATCGAAGCTTGATATGTACATCAGAAAAATTATTTTGGAATTGTCTTTAGATGTAGAACATTATTTGAAAGTACGATTACTGAATGATCTAAGTGATAATTCAAAGGAAGATGGGTATAATATTGTGGGTCTGTTTCTCCAATATCATCGAAACGCAGGAGCAGATATCCAGAGTAAAGCAGATAAATATTCTTTTTGTTCGGATTTGGCCGAGAAGCATCTGGATGAGTATAAAGAACCAAAGAAATTAGCTGTATGGAACATTGTTGAATTGCTTTCCTTTGGAAATTTTATGGAATTATATGAATTGTATTATCAAACGTATCCATCATTCAACTATTCAGACTATTTAAAGTCTATAAAGTTTATAAGAAATGCAGCAGCACATAATAATTGTATTTTGAGTACGCTAAGGAAACCTAACAGTCTTAAAAAGTTTAGTAAAACAAAAAAGCTGGCAAATATACTTGGAAAGATACCGGAATTTCGGGAACTTGAAAACAGAGATGCAATGATGAGAAATCCGGTTATCCATGACTTTGTAACATTACTTTTTGTGTATAATGATGTAATGAAGGTCTCAGCAACAAAGAATGTCAGAAATAAAAAAATGGAAGAGATTCGTCATCTATTTTGCGATGAGGATGGAAGAATAAGAAAGAATAAAATTTATTTTGAAAAAAATCCTTACATAAAGGAATCTTATTCGTTTATCTGTAGTATAATAAAGTATATAGATAAAAAGAACAAAAATCCTAAACATACAAATTTTTTGCAGTAGATGGTTGACAAGGGCATTTACAAAGAGTAGAATATCATCCATAGAACAAAAATCGTTAGAGGTTTTTACTAGGGCGGTGCGTGCACTAAACTAGATTTGAGCTTATTGAATAAAAAGGTTCACTAGAAAATATTATGTGTTTTCTAGTGAGCCTTTTTATTGTTTGCCATTATATGAATTCATAGATTAATCCCCATTCAATCAGTTTTTTTGCTGTCTGAGCAGTCATATAAGGCAGAACATCGGAGAGCTGTTTTCTGGTAAAACTATTTTGCCGGATATATTGTTTCAGAATAGCAGTAGTTTCCGATACCGGAAGTTCTGCGTATTTTTCTGAAGCAGATATGGCATCTGAAAACTGCAGGAGCAGTACATTTTTTTCTGTAATCATTGTGGAAGGACGTTTGAGCCGGAGATTTTGTCCTCCGATGGTAACGGTGCGTCCTTTGGTAGACTCCTTATTGGTGACGATTTCAATGGCTGCAGGCATCTGTGTCGTAAGCCGGAGCTGGTTGGCAAGGTATGCACCGGAAAAATACCCGAAGGTCTCAGAGCCATTTTGGATGTATTTCCGGCTCACTACTTTTAGCGGATCCAGGTAAGATTTTTTTAATAACCTGGATTGTTTGGGGAGATAATAAATTCCGGTATCGAAACGGATCAGATCGCCGGACTTTACCATGCGTTTAAAATACTGGCGCAGGGCATTGTCGTTTAGATTGTCCAGTTTGATTTCGCTGATAAAGATAGGCTCATTGCAGCCATAGGTTTCTTCTAAATATTCTTTCAGCATATCTGCATCCACTCCTTTCACCTCCATAATACTATATTTATACTGATGAAGTCAATAAATATGTCAAATATATTATGGAAGGAAAGTAAGTGGATTATTCAGCTTTAAATCGTATATGCTTTCTCTGGCTTTATGATCTCCTCAAATCCTAAAAAACCGTTGGAAATGGAAGCATCATCAGAGGGAGAAGGACGGAAGTAAATCTGATAGGTGTGTCCCTGCAGAAGCTTTACGTTCTTATCAACAGTAAAAACATGCTCAGAGCCTTCAAAATCTAACAGACGGATCTGCTGTGTCTTCCTGATGAAAGAAGGCTCCCTGCTGACACAGGTTCCGCTTATCGTCTGATAACGTTTCTGACAAATGGTACGGTGAAGCAGGATAAAGCGGACGATACAGCAGATGCCAATGGCAAGGCTCATGATGAAAAAAAGCAGGTCATTTGCATGGAAGGCAAATACGCTTCCGAAAACAATGCAGAACAAGCCGATTGCCGCCTGGGCAACCAGCTTGGAAAATAATGGTTTGGGCATAGTTCTCCTTTCAAAAAGACTGGAATAAAATTTGTTTGTTCAGGTACAGGTTGCCGACTGCCTGCAGGATGGGATATTGGGTGTGGCAGAGCTGCGCCTGGTCGGCTAATGTCTCGTAAGATTCTTCGGAACCCTCATAGAGCTGGCTCATTACATCTTCATTCTTTTGGGGAAGTCTGCCCCGGTCAACGCAGGTAACCAGCTCTGCCGTGGTAAGCGACACCTTTTTCGCCAGCTCCAGGACCATATTTTCGATTGGTGTATTCCGGGCCTTTTTCAGATATCTGCCGCATTCCCGGCAGGTAATTTTTCCTTTTGCAAGCAGCCGGATACAGGTAAAAAGCCGGACGCGGAAACTGTTGCGGACCGGAATGATGTGAAGCTTTCCGAGAAGCCCGTAAAGGGAATCTACGCCGGATACGCCGCAGCCTTTTGCTACCAGACCCCGCAGGATGAGCCGGTTTAAGTAGTGGGAAAAACCCATGCCTTCAGACATACTCTTGCCTTGGAGCCTTGCCTGGTAAACGGATTCCAGCTCGTGGATCTGCAGGATCTGAAAAGCAAGACAGCTCCACAGAAGCAGCTCGTGTTCGCTAAGCCTGTGTTCCCGGTGGCCATTGATGACAGTGGGGACAGAATTTCCAGTTCCGTTGTTTACAAATCTTAATGAACCGATTGCGGTATAAAGTGTCAGCATATATGCCCCTCCTTTTGTACTATGCTAAAAGCGCATAAAGTTCCTGATCCTGCCGCAGCAGTTTTTTTGCTTTGCTCTGCCATGCCCTTACCCGGTTAGGCGGAACCTGGTACAGCCTGCCAAGCTCAGCGCTGGTATAGCCGCTTTGCTGCAGACGGAGGGAAACGATCCCTTTTTGGATCATTCCCCTGCTTCTGTTTTCAAGCTGGGAGAGATAAGCAGCAGATTCTTTTTGCAGTATCTGGGATTCCGGCGAGTATTCTTCTTTGTCCGGGAATGGAAGCTCAGAAGCATCTCCATTTTCATCAGCCTGTATAGCATCCAGGGAGCAGAACAGATTTTTCTGCCTGGCGCAGTCCCGCCAGTAGTCGTAGATAGCATTGCGGATAGCTGTCCGTGCATAAGGTGCAAATGGCCGTTCCCAGTCATAACCGGAGGCTGCCTGGCACAGTGCCAGATAACCGATCTGTGTAAGCTCCTCGTATTCCTGAACAGGAAGATGGCTGTAAGAAAACGTCAGGGAACGGACTATTTTGGGAACCAGTTCCAGATGCTCCACGATCAGCCGGTTGGCAGCGGTAATCGCTTTTTCCATTGTGTAATTCCTCCTTTCAGACTGCCAGAGGAAGCGGTACATGGTTATTTTTCAGAACCCTGGCCGCTTCCAGAATAAGCTGGTCGCACATATATTCACTGAAATTTCCGATGTGCGCGTCTTTGAGCTTCAGGCAGAACTTGTCCGCCATCCAGCGGTAGGCATCTGGTTTGGATAAAATACCATTCATCCAGATCTGGTCGAAGATTTTGTGCGTGCGGATGCGTTTCCTTCGCAAGCTCTTATCTGCCAGGGTCCCTTTAGGCAGGGTAGTTCCGGGATGGACGCCAACATAGGAATCACAAACGGGGAACCGGCTGCAGACATAGAGCTGGCCGCCGTTAGACTTATCGTGATAGACGAAGGAGGCATCATGGAGGAATGCGGGGCTGCCGCAGTAAGGGCAGCGGATTTTCTTGGCTTTCATAAAAATTCACCTCGCTTTACGCTTTGTATACGTCGAATAGATTGAAAATCAGTAAAGTTTACGTTTTGTATACGTATATTGTAAGTAAATGCGTGATGAATTCCCAGAGGGCTGGGGCGGAAACAGGTGCCTTTTGGGGACATCCTGCCACAATCTGGCACGTTTATGCCGGAGCGGAATAGAAGATGGCCCGGATAAGAGGGAAAAGCCCGCTCTCTATAAAGCGTGGATAATTGACTGTGGTAAAAATAAATTTTGCGCAGAAATATCTGAGCAGGAACAAAATGACCAGAACCATGCAGATCCGGTAAAGGGTATGCGCTCTTCTTGTTCTCCGGTGCAGGGAAGAAATCCTGCAGTATAAAAGAAAGAGCATGGGAAGAAAGACCAGCGAAGTAAAAGCGTGGTCGATGGTATGGATGATCGTAGTCAGGTTTTGCATAGCAGGACCTCCTTTTTTATTCCTGTACGCAGAAGACGGCAGAAAAGCAACCTACCAGTCATAGCACTCATCTTCCTGGATTTTTAACAGTTCCATGCAGGGGCAGCCGCGGGCAGGGATCCGGTCAGTTTTTAAATAGCTTCCGTACATAGATAAGAAAACAACCAGATCCATACGGCAGAGGCATTCTTCCGGTTCCGGGGAACGGGAAAAAAGTGTATCCGCATCCGAGAGCGGAAGGATCAACGGGACCGCCCGCTCGTCCGGATGGAATAAAAATCCAGGTTTTGTGCAGGTTCCGGGAGCTTTGCATAAGGGACAGTCCACATAGATGCATTCATGCCAGTTCCCATCGCAGGTATCCAGAAAGCGGCGGATATGTTTGGCGTCGGTATTGATTCGTTTTGTTTCCATAATTCATCACCTTAAAATAACAGGCAGCCGGAAAGGGGCTGCCTGCAGAAATATTAGGAATGGGTTACTTCTTTTTGCTGTGCTGTTTCAGCTTGGGGATACCGGCTGCAGCGGCAATTACCAGCGCAGCAGCCGCTATGCCGAGATAGAGGAGGATCGGGGTGTCGTCTCCGGTCCTTACCGGCGTGGATACATCCGGGGTGTCTTTCTCTGGAACTTCCAGGGAAACGGTCTGACCTTTATCCTTGAGGTCCTCATGGCTGGTAATCTCTACCTCTGTTTTGTCCGTTGTGATAAAAAGCTTCTCAAATACAACAATATCGCCGGAGGTAAGGGCGGAAGCATCAAATCGGAAGGTTACCTCCACGCTACCCTCTGTCTTTTCCGGCTGGAAGACTGCTTCAGATGTAACTGCCTTGCCACCTGCTTCAACTGGTTTTCCGGTCTTTTTATCCATCAGGGTTCCAATGATTTTATATTCCATGCCGGGAGTCAGATTTTTGTAGGAAACGGTATCAACGATGCAGGCGTCTTTTTCTGCGAGGAGCTTCTGGTCTCCGTCTTTTTGGTCTTTGGCACTGGTTCCGATTTCCGGGAAATAAATACTCTGGTCGCCAGAATCAATTTCCGCATGGACAGCGATTTCCTTATCCTGATAGGAAACGGATTCAAAGACTACCAGTGTTTTGCCTTTCAACGCACTGGCATCGATGGTAAAGGTAAGTTCTACAGAGCCTTCCGGTTTTTCCGGCGTGAAAACCAGTTCAGAAGTAACTGGTTTGCCGTCAATTTTCAGTGCTTTTTTGGTTTCCTTGTCCATCAGCGTTCCGGTAAGCTTGTATTCCCTGCCGGGAATCAGATGGTAGGTGACGGTATCCTTGATCGTCAGTTCTTTTTTGGTAATTCCGGTCTGGCTGTTTGTATCCGGGCATTCTGCTTTTGTCCCGATCTCAGGGAAAAGAATCTGCTGCTCGGTATCTTCAAGATCCATGTGTACAGCAACCTCTTTGCCGTCCTGGGAGACAGATTCAAATACCACAATGGTTTTCCCTTTCAGTCCGGAAGCGTCAAATTCAAATATCACATCGACGGTGCCGCTGCTTTCCTCTGGCGTAAAGGCAGCCTGCGCAGTTACGACTTTCCCATTTATTAAAAGCTCTTTTCCGGTTTCTTTATCCATAAGGGTTCCCGAAGCGGCATATTCCAGTCCCGGAATCAATCCTTTATAGGAAATGGTATCCTGAATTTTTACCTTTTTATCTGCGGCAGCGAAATGCTCCGATGTCTGGGAATCCTTTGCCTGTGTGTGGATTTCCGGGAAATAAATGCTCTGGTCTTCAGAATCGATCTCTGCGTGTACGGCAATCTCTTTTTCCTCATAGGATACTGATTCAAATGCAACGATGGTTTTGCCTTTTAAAGCACTGGCATCAAAGGTAAAGGAAAGCTCTACAGAGCCTTCCGGTTCTTCCGGGGTGAAGACAAGTTCGGATGTAACCGTCTTGCCGTCCGAAAGGAGAGGCTCCCCTGTTTCTTTGTCCATCAGCGTGCCGGAAACCTTATATTCTTTTACTGGGAGCAGATGGTAAGATACGGTATCTGTAATGGTAAGGGACTCTTTTGCCTCAGCCATCTGGGAACCGGTGTCCGGGCAGGATGCTTTTGTCCCAATCTCCGGGAAGAAGATTTGCTGGTCGGTATCTTCTATATCCGCGTGTATGGCAATCTCCTTATCATCCTGGGTAAGGGATTCAAATACAACGGTAGTTCTTCCTTCTAATGAGGAAGCGTCAAAGGTAAACGTAACATCCACAGTACCGCTGTGTGATTCCGGGGTAAAAATGGTTTCGGCGGTTACTGGTTTGCCATCAACCAGGATTGGTTCTCCGGTTTCTCTGTCCATAAGGCGCCCATTTACGGTATATTCCAGCTCCGGGATCAGGCCTTTGTAAGTGACGGTATCAACCAGCGTCACTTTTTCAGAGGCTTTTGCTATGTGTTCCCCGGTCTCAGAATCTTTTGCCTGGGTTCCGATTTCCGGGAAGGCTACCTGCTGGTCCGTATCTGTTAAATCGGCATGGACTGCCAGCTTCAGGTTTTCCTGGTATAGCTCTTCAAATACAACAGTAGTTTTTCCGGCAAGCCCGGATGCGTCGAAAGTGAAGCTGATTTCTGTTTTCCCTTCCGGCTTTTTCGCGGTAAAGGTTTTTTCAGAAGTGACGGCTTTGCCGTCGATCAGCAGCGGCTCCCCGGTTTCTGCATCCATGAGGGTGCCGATCAGCTTGTATTCCTGGCCTTTCTTTAACCCGGAATACTCCACGGTATCTACAATGGTGATCTTTTCTTTCGGCTGGCTCATATGGGAGCCTGTGGATTTATCCAGGGCAGTGGTACCGATTTCTACAAAGTCATCGGTAAGGGTTCCAAGATCCACAAGGAAAGAGTCTTTGTATACCGTGATATTAAATTTCAGAAGGCTCATGCCTTCGTTTGCAGTGCAGCGCTGCTCCTCGATGGTATAGGTATCGTACAGCAGTGCGCCTTTGGAATCGTCCGGCGCACTGGTTCCAAACCAGATGCCGTCTTCGCTGGTTTTACCCTGGTTGGTGTTATGGGTATGCTTATTCCAGGAAGAAGCAGTGCTGGCATAGCCATTCTGGTCGGTTACAATGGTATGGCTTTCACCGGTGGTAACGGAGGTAATGGAAAATGGTACGCCAGCCAGGCGGTTTAAGTCCCCGTCAGAAACTTTGACAAGCTCCAGGTCACCTCGGATGACCTGATTATAAATGGAGTTCTTTTCTCCTGTCAGATCCACGATTTTGCCGTTTTCCGTAATGTCAAATTCTACTGCCTTTGCACCATCCGACAGGTAGCCTTCGGGGGCTTTTACTTCATCTAAGCGGTAATGTCCGTAGGGAAGGGCATTTTGGGCGGTTTCGGCGGTTCCGCTGGGATTCGTTTTCAGCGTCATGACCACCTGCCCGTTCTCATAGGTTTTCCCATCTACAACGACTGGGTTTGTACAGAGGGTGGTAATGGTAAATTCTGTGTTTTCCAGGGTGGCATTTCCCTGGGCTTTGGCTTCTTGTGTTTCCAGATCCCGCTTCTGGATCTTGACGCCGCCACGGATTACTTCATCATAGATGGAGGATTCTTCATCTGTCAGATCCACGATTTTGCCGTTTTCGGTGATGTCGAAAATGACTTCTGCTTCCTTGTTGTCCAGGTATCCCTGGGGAGCAGAAACCTCTGTAAGCTTATAGCGCCCATAAGGAAGCGCGTCTGCTGCAGTCGCTGCGACACCGGATGCGTTCGTGCGGATTGTCATTATCGTCTGGTTTTGGTCGTAAGAGGTTCCATTTACCACAACCGGAGACTCGTTCAGGGAAATGATGGAAAACTCTGCATTTTCCAGGGTGGCATTTCCCTGTGGGGAGGCAAGCTTTGTCTGGGCATCCCGCTTCTGGATTTTGACACCGCCCCGGATGACCGGATCGTAAATTGATTTGGCTTCACTTGTCAGATCTACGATCTTGCCGTCTTCTGTAATGTCAAATTCTACAGAAGCATTACTATCAAGATAGCCTTTAGGCGCTTTTGTTTCTGTGATCCGGTAATGGCCGTAGGGCAGCACATTGGCTTCGGTAGCCGCAAGACCTGAAACGTCCGTTGTGAGTTTCAGGACAACAGAATCTTTGGCGTAGGAAGTACCGTTTACTACGACAGGGTTTTCATTTAAGGTAGTAATGGAAAATTCCGTTCCTTCCAGGGAAGCCATGCCCTGTGGGCTGCTCTGTCTGGTATCAGCATCCCGTTTCTGGATTTTAATACCGCCATGAATTACGCGGTCAGAAGCGGAAGCATTATTTGCTCCGCTGAATACAGCGTTATTTTCCTGCTCTGTGATCTGTGTGACATATAATCCGGTGATTTTTTCTGACTTTCCGGATTCCTGCAGGTAAGCGCCTTCTAAAAGATATCCGGAGGGGGCCTGCTTTTCTGTCACGGTAAGCGTGCCGAGGGGAAGGACAATTTTTCCTCCCTGGGTGTAAAAAGCATCCCCGGATACTTTATAGGCATCGGAGAGGGAAGTAATATAATGCGTAGTTCCGTCACTTCCTTTTTCTGCCCTGGTCTGGGTAATCCAGGTGCGGTCAGGGGATTGGGGAAGGTTATCTTTCGTATAGTATCCATCATAATAACGCCATTCGAACTGTGCGCCTGCAAGGGAAGCATTGCCCTGGGGTGTATTTCCAGTTTCGGTATCCAATTTTTCGATGGAAAGATTTACTTCCGCAGTTTTAGGCGTATCCGTTACGTTTAGGACAGTTGTTTCACCGGCTGTGATTTTGACGGTATGTACAGTGTCATCCAAGGTAAAGCCTTTGGGTGCTTTTGTCTCTTTTACATAGTAAGTGCCTTCTGCCAGTTCAAGCTCATCGGAATTACCATTTTTATCAGTTTTGAAAGTTCCAGCTTTCTTGGTGCAGCTTTTGTCGGAGTAAACCGTATAGGTGGCTCCGGAAAGGGAATAGCAGTCATTCCCATTTGTAATGGAGGTATTAGCACTTTCTTTCTTCAGCTTTCCTGTTCCTGGATTTAATTCTGCAAAGAACTGTCCCAGGTTCTGGCCGCTGCCGATATACACATAGCCGTAGCAGGTATATTTGCCCTTGTTTTCTTTGGCGAATGCCAGAGAATTTTCAAATACCTCATCCTGTACTGCTTTGGAAACTTCGTCATAGGATGGGCGGGTCTGCCCGTATCCCCAGTCAAGGTATGCACTGAGCCTGCGCCATACAGTACATTGCTCCAGAAGATAACGCTGCTGTTTGGTAAGGGAATGTTCCCTGCTGTATTGCTTGACGTATTCCAGGCACAAGGCGATGTTGTCAATCTGGTTCTGCGTCAGCTCTGTTGTCGCATCCTTTTTTGTTTTGTATCCTGGTTCAAACAGGACTCCGAGCTGGATACAGTAGGCGGTTTCGCCGTCTGCATTCATGATGCTTTCTGAAAAGCTGGAATCCTCTGTGCCGTCATCCCTGGCTTTAATAACCGTGCCGGCTTTTTCAGGAGCATTGGTATAGACCTGCTCGGCGGCATAGACCGGGATACTGCCCAGCAGGGTAGTAACGGTCAGAATGAGGGATAAAAGCCCTGCCATAAGGGATTTTCTTTTTTCCATAATATTGTATCCTTTCTTTGGGTGGCTAACCGGTCTTTTGTTTCTGGCGTTCTATAATTTCCAGAAGCTCTTGCCGGTCAGTGGTAATCAGCTCTTTTTCCAGTGTGGAAGCCTTAAATTCCACAGTAATATTGTTATTATTGGTGGAGATCAGCCCGTTCCCCCTCTGGAAATGGGTGATGTTCATAACCTCCGTTTCGGAAAGATGGAGGATATTTTTGACTCTCTGCGCCTCTTCATCCTCCATATTGAGGATGATTTTGGTCTTGCAGTTGTTGATGATGCCTTTGCCATATTTTCCGTCGTCCAGCGCGAAAAAGTCATTGAGATCCTGGGTGGCAAAGATCCCTGCGCCGGAATATGCCCGGATGATCTTGGCAATCTCAAGGACAAATTCCGCAGCCAGACGGTTGCTGGAGGCGCCGATGAGCTGCCATACCTCATCCACAAAAATTGCCTTTTCCGCGGTCCGGTTTTCCTTTGCCTTATCCCAGACATAATCCAGCGCCACGAACATGCCGACGGTCAGAAGGTCTGAGGAGCCGGTCAGTTCGGAGATATCCAGTACCGTATACTTGTTGGTCAGATCCACGTTGGTCTGCTGGTTAAAAGAAGAGGCAGAACCGTGGACCAGACGATTCAAGATATTGGCAAGGCGCCTGGTATCCGGATTCTGGATCAGGATATCGTAGACGTCTTCGAGGATCGGCATTTTTTTGTAATGACTTGGATCCGCTGGATCGAGGAGGGACTCATTTTTATGGGTGATCCCTTTTAGCGCATACGTTTTGATCAGTGCTTCGTCCAAAAGCTGTTTTTCCTCATGGTTCATATCCGGAATCAAGAGGGAGAAGAAAATATGCAGCTTTTGTATCTTGGCAGCAAGTGCGGAGGCATCCATAGTCGGTCCATCGAGAAGTTCATTGACGGAGTTATCCACTTTGCGGATGTCCATGATATTGATGCAGCTGCGGCTGGCAGGGGAGATCTGGATAAATTCCCCGCCCACATTCTTGCAGGCCCGGTAGAATTCATGCCCTTTTAAGGGGGCGATAATAAATACCTGGATTCCCTTCCGCCGCATCCGCAGCGCCATTGTCTGCATGGTAAAGGTTTTTCCTGCGCCGGAGCATCCCAGGATGCAGATGTTGGAGTTTTTGTACTGCCGGGAATCAAAAATATCTGCAATTACCAGGGAATTGTTGTGCTTATTGACACCAAACAGAATCCCGTTGTCATCGCAGATACTGTAGCTGGTAAACGGATAGCAGCTTGCGGCTCCGGTAGTCAGCACATTCCGCTTGGACAGCTCAAAGAGTTTTTTGTCCAGGTTCGCCAGCGGCAGGGTGGATAAGAATCCCTGTTCCTGCAGGAAATAGCAGGAACGCAGGTCCATATCCTGGGAGATCAGAAGTTTTTTCATCTCCTGGATGCGCCATTGGAGTTCTTCCGCGTTGGAGGCGGTAATCGTAATAAGAAGGTTCATATAATAGAAATCCTCATTATTGGCAAGCCCGGCTTTTAGGAAGTAACCGGAACGGATGGCAGATTCCAGGTCGTCAAAATCCGCATTTGTGTCGGAAGCGTCCTTGATTTTTGAACGGTTGATCCGGATCTGCTGTCCTAACCGCTGCTGGATTTTATCCTTTGGCTGTTTGTGCAGGTAAAAGTCAATGTCGATACCTTCCCCGGCATTGATCAGCAGGGAAAGCCAGCCAGGTGCTACCTTGCTTTTATAGCCGTCGGAAGGGACGATCAGGTAGGCGTGGTAAACCCCGTTTATCCTGACATAGCTGCTGTGCTTAAAGTCAACAGATTCCGGGGAGATAAACTCATTGATCCGGATATGATCCATCTCGTTCTGCCGTCCCTCTGTCATGTAACGGGACAGGACATCGGTAATACGGCTTTGAAGCGGCTTGTCCGCACACAAGGAGCGGTTCAGCAGGGTGTAGAGGACATCTGCGGTAAATTCATCTTCATTGTCGTGGCTTACGACCTCATTACCACACTGGTAGAGGAAGGTTTTGGCAGTCTGTGCCGCGGTTTCCAGCGCCGCCAGGATCTCTTTTTCCTCCACTTTTCGGTTGATGTTAAACGGTTCGTATTCAAAAATTAGGAAGAACCGCCGGGAAACCGCTTCTTTGGAACTCAGCTTTTTTACAAACTGGATATAATCCTTCTGAAGCTCCCGGCAGCGGGGATCCGTTTCGCGGGAAAGCTCCAGGGCAGCTTGCTCCAGGTGTTTGTTGATGTCAGCTTTTTTGGAAATCATTTTGATCTGCAGTTTTACCGGGCTGATCTTCAGGTAGGCGATAAAACTGTAGATGATCCCCTGTTGCTCCAGTGTACTCCGAAGCAGGAAATTGATGGGTTCAATCTCCAGAATTTTTATATAACGGTGGTCGGTGGTATAGATGATTCCGTTTGCGATTTTGTCAATGGGGAAGTAATCCTCAAGCGTCATGTCCCTGCGGCGTTTCTTTTTCACCGGAGTATCTGCAGCGGCATCCATCTGCCTTTGCTGGCTGGCAGCATTCCTTTTTGCTGCTTTTTCGGCGCGCTTCGCCTCTTTCCTTTCCATTTTTTCAGTACGCGCCGCATCCCTGGCAGCCAGCTCTTTACTGCGAGCGGCTTCCCTTTGCTCCTCCTTTCTGAGCCGTTCCCGCTGTTTTTTTTCCCGCTTGGCTGTTTTTAGGGATTCCGCCTGGGCTCTTTGCGCCTGTTTTTTTTCATAGGTAAGGATACGGATGTCCTCCCTGGCCTGTTTTCTGATCCCACGCTTGGTGGAGGTATCATAGATCCGGCGTTCTTTTTTTTTACGCGGCGGTTCTTTTGATACAGGGGCATCCCCGGTACCAGTGGTCGTACCGGGGGTAGAAACTTCTTTTTGGGAATCGGTTTTTTGGGAACGCTTTTTCTTCTGCGTTTTTGGCTCCTTGCTGCGTGGCTTGGGAACCCGCTTTTTCTTCGGGAGTTCCGGACGGGTATCCAGGCGGTAGAGGATGCGCCGGTTTTTGACATAACGCAGGGCGTTCATTAAAAATGCGGTTAGGCTTTCACCGCCGATTCCGATCAGTGCCACCATAGCGGCAGGGAGCGCTGTCATGCAAAGGAGGATGATCCGGACAGTTACGGAGAGTGGCAGATGGATGACCGGGAGCGCAATCGCTATAGCCAGTACAGCCCCTTCAATGGCATTCCGGATCTTGAACATACCGCCCATGAAGGTACCACGCTCAATAAAATTGCGGGGAATCAGGGCTGTCTGCTGTTCTTCCGTATGGCTCATTCAGATTCCCCCTCTGTCGTGGGAACTGGCGCCTGCGTTTCAGCGGCTTCCGTGTTTCCTTCCGTTGTATCAGAAGGGGCTTCTGTAACAGTAGGTGTTTCTGCTTCGGTGTTCTGGGTGTCGGCAAATCCGCCTTCCTGCATATTTTCGATGTCGTCTGTGGAAACGTCCGGAAGGGTTTCATCTGTCTGGCGTTCGTATTTCCGGGTATCCTCCCGCACCTGCAGTTTTTCTGTCCCGAATAAAAAGGTTCCGGTGGGTAAGCTGTAGGTAACCGGAAGGGTGCTGCCATCAGAGAGGGCAAATTCCAGGAGCGTGTCGGTGGAAGAGGGATAGCTGGTCTTGTCTTCCAGGAATTTTACGGAGGAGATTCCGGAAAGCTCTTTTTTCTCAAGATACTCTGGGATCTGCTCCTTGAAATCTGTAATCTGGCTTTCGGAGAAGAAAGCGGTCAGTTTATCAAATTCCAGGAAGGTAAGTTCGGTATCCGTGAAATTTTCCGTTTCTTCTGACACGGTTTCGGAAATGTTTTCCGTTTCTTTTGGGGCTTTCTGGCGGTTTTTGTTCATCCGCCATACAGTGGGGATTACGATGCCCGCAGCGATGAGGGCTGCCATCAATACAATCGCGATTATCAGTTTTTTTCTGCTCATAAGATGTTCTCCTTTACTTTTTGTCGAAGATCCAGTATGCGTTTGCGGTAGAATGGATTTCCGACATCATATCGAATTCTCGGTTTATAAAATTTTTTGAGGAACTGTCATTCGGGTCATTTACCAGTACCTTCCCGGAAGCAGTTACCCCGCGCAGGACAATAAAATGCCCGCCGCTTGTAAAAATGCCGGCACGCTGGGAACTGATGACCGGACGCCCCTGGGACAGTGCGGTAAGGACGGCATTTGGATCACTGGTCTGGGTAACGGAGCCGCATCCGAAATGGCTGGCGGCAGCCGCAAAGTAAGACCAGTAGGTGCCGACACCCGGCATGTAATAGGAATTTCCGCACCAGGATACTGCGTCAATGGGGGAGATGGTGGTTCCGGTCAGATAGCTTGCCACCATTGCAAAACTGGTGGGACCGCATCCGCTGGAAGCAATGGAGCCTCCGCCGTAAGGAATGTTCCCATAGTCTGTCTGAAGATAATGGGGGATCTGCATCCCGTTTGCGGGATAAGTCCCGCCTGTGTTAGTGATAATGTAATACTGAAGCACATGGTCTACATATTCTTTGTCGCCATATCTGGAATAGGGCCAGCTTGGACGTGCGCACATCATGTCTGAGTAAGCGATGGCGTTTTCTTTGGTATAGCCGCCGTCCCGTTCCATTGCCCAGTCAATATAGCCGGAGCCGTAGTTATAGCCCTGCAGGGCAAGCTTGATGCGGTCCAGGTCCGTAGGCCCGGTACATCCGGCTTTGTCCAGTGCATACTTCAGTTCCTGGACGCCGCATTCAATGCTGTATTCCGGATCAGTTATGCCATTGGGTACGTGGGGATACCTGGTGTTAAAACCACCTTCTGCAGCCTGCATGACATCCAGGTACCGCCCTCCGGACTCCTGCATCATGACTGCCAGGATGAGGTCCACATAATCACTCATGCCGTATTTGGCGGCTGCCCGTTCCACGGCGGGACGGTAGGCCAGCACTTCATCAGAAACATTGGCGGTGGCAACGCCGGAAGCGGCTGTACCGAAGAAGCGTGTCATATTTTCCGCATAGGCTTCCGCCGTTTTTTTCTGCTGGTCTGTCAGTTGAAAGACATGATCGGCAAAATAAGAATCCCCGGCATATTTGATCTCAAAGTTATGGCGGGTAAAGGTAACGGTCTGTGTCTGGGCTTCTGTGGCCTGTTCACTTTCCCCCTCCACGCCGCCTTCTATGGTAACTTGCATAGTGACAGCTTCTGTGGAGACATCATAGGAAAACAGACCGCTTTTGTTTTTGCGGATGATCCGTTTCAATTCCCGGATATTGATGTCCTCGTAATTATCCCTGCTGGCACAGAACTGAGCGATCAGCAGGTTGGCATTGACGGAAATATAATAAGCATAGGGATCCGTAATGGAAACCGTATCGCCTTCCGGTATCCCGGATGCCGCCGCGTTGACTTCTGAGAGGATGTCATTATGGTTTTCGCGCAGCACTTCCACAATCGCCTGGTTTGCTGCCCGGATGTTGTCATTAATCTGGGCATTGCTGTTTAATGCCCCGGTGTTTTCCAGAAGGCTTCCAAAAATCAATCCCGGAAGCATCAGGACAAACAGGACCGGCAGCATCAGAAGGATGATAAAAACAAGAATGATTTTTTTAACGGTGCCCCGGTTCTGGATTGCCGCCCCGATGGCAGCACCAAGGGGACCTGCCGCCGCGCTTTTTACGGCTCCGGACAGGGAGGCGGCTGTCTTTGCAGTTTTCATATGTGTAACAGCAGTGGTGCCTACGCCGACTGCTTCATCAAATGCACTCTGGTTTTCTGCCAGTTAGATCCGGTCCTTTCTCTGGGGTACAGGCGGAAGCTGCTGGACGATGGTTTCATGGTAGGCAACTTTGCCATCGCCGGCATCGTAAGGTGTTTTGGATACGGCATCCTGTGCATACTGCTTGTACCAGGTAGAGCCGTCTACCGCCTGTACCGTTTCATAGGTTCCCGCCTGGGGAGCCATATACTGGTCCGCATGGTAAAGGGCAAATTCCCGGCTGCCGGAATCAGTGTTTTCCGTTCCGGTAATGCGCCCGCCGCCGATCTCCATGTTGGTAAAGGACGGCATGGACGTGTTTTCCACATGGCTTTCCACGGAATCTTCCACTTTGTTTGACACGGAATTCAGATTCATATAAGAGATATATGCTTTTTCCGCATCTGGACCTTTGATGGAACCCACCTGTCCGTAGTTTCCGCAGGCAA
Organism: Marvinbryantia formatexigens DSM 14469; assembly: GCF_025148285.1. Classification (NCBI taxonomy): domain Bacteria; kingdom Bacillati; phylum Bacillota; class Clostridia; order Lachnospirales; family Lachnospiraceae; genus Marvinbryantia; species Marvinbryantia formatexigens. The sequence continues at coordinate 3,044,545 of NZ_CP102268.1, forward strand.
TGCTGCTGATCACGTTATTGGCAAAGTCACCGCCCTTACTGAGGGAAGAACGGTAGATGGAGTTCCCGATGCTGGAGTGTTCGGTGTAACCGGTAGCGGCATTGACGGCGCTTCGTTCCACCTGCCTTCCCACGGCACCGGCAAGCCCTCCGGAGAGGAAGCTGTCGCCGACTGCGGCCGCGCCAGGGGAAGCGGTTTTCTGGTATCCGCCGCCTAAGCTTCTGCCGATGGAGCCGCCGTGGGAACTTACAGCGGCGCTGAGGCTTTTTCCTGCGATCATCAGTTCCGCCATCATATTCCCGCCGGTATTCCCCACGTTGATTCCGAGGCTCGCCATGAAGCTGTCAATCTTCTGGGATACCTTTAAAAAAGCAATGGCGCATAGAAACCAGATGAAGACATTTCCCGTAACGGTTTCCTTGCCCTGGCTTGCCACGGCCTGCTCCACATCTGCTTCAGTCAGTTTTGCTGCGAGAGCTGGAACTGAAAAAAAAAGAACCATGCAGGCGGCCAGTGCGGCAAACAAAAATAGTTTTTTATGTTTCATGTAGACCTCCTTTCTCAGATGGATAATGGGTTTGCGAGGAACGTGCCGACCATAGAGGTAAACAGCCGCAGGCACCAGGCGTTCATCAGCAGCAGGAAGAACTGACCGCCAAGCATCCGGCACCAGCTCTTGAAGATGTTGCTGACGGTCTGGGAGGAGCCGGTGGCAAACGCAACCGGTGCGGTGTATACCAGGACTCCTAAAAGGACGTAACGCTCTGCAGCTTCGAACAGGAGCTTGATATAGTTCCAGGCCAGCACCAGGAGCAGAATCAGCGATGCGATGGAAACCGCGCCGTTTGCGCAGACTCCAAGGATCACGGTGATGACAGAGTTAAAATCCGCGAATTTCAGCGGAGGAAGGTCCTCTGTCAGGATCCAGCTATAAGGTGTGCCTGCGATATTTAACAGCAGGTCAACGATGTCTTTGGCATAAAAGGTCAAAAACAGAAAAATAAAGGTGCGCATGGAAAGTTTTAATGGGTCCTCTGCCTCTATCCCTGCGCCAGCAAAATAATTTTTAAAGAGCTGCCATACCCAGTTCATGAGAATCAGCCCGATTGCCAGGGCAAGGAAGACCTGGTACATGCTTTCGGCTGCAGGAAAGTAACGCAGGAAGGTATCCATAGAACATCCCAATGCTCCCAGTACGGAAGTGGTAATCAAATCCAGGATGTTCATGACCTGCTCTGCGATCCATTCCACAATACCGTCTAATATTCCCATGTGCGAACCTCCTTTCCAGGCTTATCCATTCCACTGCCCTCCGGCAAAGAAGGGTGTGATATAAGCCATGATAAATCCGAGGCCGTTTAAGATAGCCCATGTGATGACGATCCGTTTCAGCCATGCCCGGGACTCATCTACGGTCTTTCCGGATTTGGAGAAATTCATCATCAGGAGAGCCACGGATGCAGTTACTACGGCGGCAATGGTGGAAATAAGGACAATCTGGTTGTAAACGTCCTTCATAATTTCACTGGCTTTCTCCCAGACAGTCGCAGCCATGACCGGCTGGACGGAGCATGTGGCAAGGGTAAATACCAGGAAAGCGGCATAAAGGTATTTCAGGAGGCCGGCAGGATTCTTTTTCACCGGCGGTCCTTTTTCTCTGTGTTTTCTCATAAAACCTCCTTCATGAAAGAAGGCAGAGCGGATAAACGCCCTGCCTGTCTGCTTATAGTTTCCTGCCTCTGGCCGGAAGATTCCGGCAGCAAAAAGGCAGCCCGGTCAATACAGGCTGCCTGATGCGGTAAACGATATGAAGTTGTAAGACGGATTTCACCTCCCGCAAGAAAATACGCAGCGGAAACCGGGAAGAGAGGCAAAGATCCCGGAACCGCTGCGCAGTCCTTGCATATAATTTTGACATTACCCATTTTAGCATGTGTCTATTTACATGTAAATCGCAGAAGTGTGCCAATTTGAGAAGGAAAGCTGCCATTATCCTGCCAGTTTCTATTTGGACAAGTACCGATTCTGATAGATACTGTTTGCCTTTTCGGTAAAAACTTATACTAAATGAAAGGGTTCCAACGCCAGGAGCGTTGGTGGAGAAAATGGAGGATAAGACAATGCACGGAATTGGAAGGCGGATTCAAAAGTGCAGAGAAGATGCGAAGATGACACAGGAGCAGCTGGCGGAAAAAGTAGGAATCAGTTGGAACTATCTCGGAGCCATTGAGAGGGAAACGAAAACACCAAAGCTGGAAACTTTGATAAAAATCGTGAATGCGTTGGGTGTTTCCGCAGATGATGTGCTTCTGGATGTGATTGATGTGGGACTGAAAGCCAGATGCACCAAGTTGGAGGAGCGTATTAGAAACCTTCCGGAAAAAGAACAGAAAAAAGTTTTGAGGATTATAGATGTCTTAATTGAAGAGGCAGAAAAATAGTCTGTACCGGTATGCGTACAGGCTTTTTCTTTTGCTGAAAAGTGTGCTATAGCGCATGATTATATTGATGAATATGTACTATATGGTGAAAACAGCCTTAATATTTGCTATACTGTTTCTAAAAGGATAGGTACTATTACTAATAGAACCACAGGAGGATCTATGAGGAAAAACTGTATAGCAATAGGGGTTTGTGTATTATGTGCTTTGGTTGGAATGAAAATTGGAGGGAGGACAGGACAGTATCGGGAAAAAGGGGTATCACAAATAAGTGACTGTATGGATGAAAAATTGAGTGTGCCGGTAGAAAGCCGGATAAAAAATATAGAAGAATGTTATCTGTGCGGGAACAGTAATCAAAGTCTGATGGATGTTTTCCGGTGGTACGATGATCTGGGAATTATTTGTGTAAATAACTGGTATGTAATGGATATGGGAATTAGGAATCATGATGAACGGGGAAATCTGGTTGGGGAGCAGGGTGGTTTCTGTATAGGATGGACGAATACTGAAAAAGGCGATTGCAGATTTCAGACAGAGGGAAATCCAGACAGGGGAATTTCGAATGTAACGGTAGAATACGGGGAGAATAGTGTTTTTGATGTGAAAAGAATACAGGATTATTTGTGCCAGGAATGTCTGGATAAGCTTTTGGCAGCAATGGAAAGGCCGGATGGAGGGCATGAATCGGAAAAAGTACGGGATGTATGCCTGGTAGATTTTCAGACGCTGGAGTTGTATTCTTTACAGGAACACAGAGTGTCTTATTATATTAGGGATTATTATGTACAGATGGAGCATCAAGAGAAGAAGCTGGAGATTACGGCGTTTTATGCCCCTGTGTTGGAAAATGGACACAAACCGGGAGAGTGATTGTAGTGATAAAGGAATTGAGATATAATGATAAAGAAACTCAAAGAATTTGGACGCAAGTCGCGTAGTGATCTGTGTTCATAGTATGTGGTAAAGCGGAATGCGAATGTCCGCTTTACATTTATGATTTGGAAGGAATAACATGGTAGCGATTTTTTGTATAGACGACAGAAAGGGAATGATGTTTAACCATCGGCGCCAGAGCAGGGATTCGATCGTTTGTGAGGATATCCTGAAGGAATGTAAAGGCAGGAAATTATATATGAGTGCGTACTCAAAAGCGATATTCCCAGAAGATTCAGAAGTGGATATTCTCATTGCAGAGGACGGGGCCTGTCTGGATACGGCTGAAGCGGAGGATTTTTATTTCATCGAAGATGCAAACATGATTGGGGATGAAAGCAAAATGAAAAAGCTGATCCTTTACCATTGGAACCGCAGGTATCCGGCGGATACTTATTTTCCATTGGAACTTTCAGAAGAAAATTGGGAGTTGGCAGAGCGGACAGAATTCAGAGGCTCATCCCATGAGAAGATTACGAAAGAAATATATAACCGGAGGGAGAACGGATGAAGTATCGGAATAGAATAGGGTATCTGTTTGTAGTGTTGATTTGCTGCTTTACTCTTGCGGGATGTGCAGAAATGGACATAAGCAGGTCGGCAGAAAATGACAAGGCTGTGGTTTCGTTGGAAGAAATTCCGGATTATTCTGGGGAGCCATATATTGTTCTGAATAATAATAAGCCCGACTTTTCGGAATCGGATTTAACAGAAACCCCATTTGAAACCTACAGCGAACTGGATGGATTAGGAAGGTGCGGAGCCGCTTATGCAAATATCTGCGAGGAAATCATGCCGACCGAAGAAAGGGAAAGCATTGGGCAGGTAAAGCCGTCCGGCTGGCATACGGTAAAATATGATAATGTAGATGGCAAATACTTATACAATCGCTGCCATTTGATCGGGTATCAGTTGGCAGGAGAGAATGCGAATGAAAAAAATCTGATTACAGGTACGAGATATATGAATGTGGAAGGGATGCTTCCTTTTGAGAATATGGTAGCGGATTATGTAAAAGAAACGAGGAACCATGTCCTCTACCGGGTAACCCCGGTTTTTGAAGAGGAAAATCTGGTGGCAAGCGGCGTTCAGATGGAAGCCATGTCTGTGGAAGATCAGGGCGAAGGTATTTTATTCCATGTGTATGTATATAATGTTCAGCCGGGGATTGCGATTGATTATGCAACTGGTGAGAGCAGCCTGGCAGGGGAAGTGCATATGCAGACAGAAGCTCAGGGAGAGATCAGGGGAAATTCCAGATCCAAAATATACCATTGCCCCGGGCAGGCGGCATATGACGAAATGGAGGATTCCAAATACTTGGTCATCTTTCAGTCTGAGCAGGAAGCGATAGAAGCAGGATATCGGAAAGCAAAACGGTAAGGGCAGGAGTGTATGAAGGTGAAAAAACAGAAAAGGTGGAATTGGAAAAGAAGTATTATTGTAATAGTCATTTTAGCAGTGGCGTTTCTGCTTTGGTATGTAAATGATTATTACCACAGTGATGAGACGGTTGATCAATATATGGATGGAAATACGCTGGTCGAGACAGAAGAAATCGATCAGGGATTGTATATAGATGGACCGGGAAATGAAAGCGCACTCATTTTTTATCCGGGAGCCAAGGTGGAATATACGGCGTATCTGCCCCTGTTATCCGAACTGGCAGAACAGGGGATTGACAGCTTTCTTATAAAAATGCCATGCAATCTGGCTTTTTTAGGGAAGAATAAGGCAGGGGACATAATGGACAGCTACGATTACAGCGGCTGGTATCTGTCCGGACATTCCCTGGGCGGAGCGATGGCTGCAGCTTATGCTGCGGATCATCTGGATGAATTGAAAGGTCTGGTATTACTGGCAGCTTATCCGACAAAAGACCTGAAGGCGGAAGGTTTTTCTGTCCTTTCTCTTTATGGCAGTGAGGATGGCGTACTTAATATGGAAAAAGTAGAGCAGGGAAGGACGTATATGCCCACTGGTTATACAGAAATCTGCATAGACGGAGGAAACCATGCACAGTTTGGAAATTATGGGGAGCAGAAAGGGGATAAGGAGGCGGCAATCAGCCGGGAAGAACAGCAGGATCAGACGGTAGAAGCAATCTGTAAGATGATAGAAGAACAGAAAAATAACGAAGAGGAGAAATCGAGTATGGGATACCAACAGATTACAGCGGAAAAAGCAAAGGAAATCATGGACAGTGGGGAAGATATTGTGATTTTAGATGTCCGGACACAGGAAGAATATGAATCCGGGCATATAAAAGGAGCCATCTGCCTTCCGAATGAAACGATTTCAGAGGAACCGGAGAATCTTCCGGATAAGACGCAGAAGATCCTGGTGTACTGCAGAAGCGGCAGGCGCAGTAAGGAGGCAGCCCAGAAACTGGCAGATATGGGGTACGAGAATGTGTTGGAATTTGGCGGCATTCTGGATTGGCCCTATAAGGAAATGGTGGAATAGAAAGAAAAACCTGGCATCGTCATTGGACGGTGCTTTTTTCTTAGCATAGAAAATACGGAGATGCAGATACTAAGAGAAATAATCGTTGAGGTGACAAAAATGGCAGTTGCACATAAAGGAAGTATTTCTATGGGGCTGGTACTAATTCCCATAGGAATGTACAAGGCGACAGTGGATAATGACATTCATTTTAACCAGCTTGAAAAGGAAAGTAAGGCCCGGATCAAATATAAGAAGTATTGTTCCCATTGTGGGAAGGAAGTTTCCAGCGCCGATATCATCAAAGGATATGAGTATGAGAAAGACCGCTATGTTGTGATGACGGACGAGGAGCTTGAGCGGATCAAAACAAAAAAAGATAAAACAATTCATATTTTGCAGTTCGCGAAAATGTCAGAGGTCAATATGATCTACTACGAAAAGGATTATTATGCAGTTCCGGATACAGGGGCAGAAAAGGCATATGAACTTCTGCGGCAGGCTCTGCTGGCACAGAAGAAGGTAGCCATTGCCAAAACTGTGATGGGAACCAATGAAAAACTTCTGGTGCTATACCCCACGAAGGAAGGCATTATTGTAAAAACACTTTTCTATCATGATGAGATTGCTGCCATACCCCGGACAGTTCCCAAAATGAAATTGGATGAAAATGAATTGAATATGGCTAAAATGCTGATAGAGAACATGACGAAGCCATTTGTGGCTGAAGATTTCCGGGACGAATATCAGGCACGGCTGCGGGAAGCGATCATGAAGAAAATACAGGGGCAGGAGATTGTCGCAGTGGATACCAGCGGTCCGTCCAATGTCATTGATTTGATGGAAGCTTTACAGAAAAGCCTGGAGCTTTCCGGGCATCCAGATAAAGGCAGTCAGAAGCGGCTGACGGGGACAGCGTGATGGATTTATTTGACAGCCGGAGCGCAAGCCCGATGCTGATTGCCCGGCAGATGGAGGCTTTTGATGATCCGGATTATATTTATGAACTGAAAATGGATGGTTTTCGATGCCTTGCCTATATACGGGATGGCATTGTAGATCTTCGCAACAAAAGAAATATGCAAATGCTGGGCAAATTTCCGGAACTAAAGAACATTTACCGGAATGTAAAGGGAACGTGTATCCTGGATGGAGAAGTTGTAGTTCTGGTAAACGGAGTCCCGGATTTTTTCAGACTGCAGAAGCGCACGCTGCTTACAGATCCTTTTAAGATAGATCTTGAAATGGCAAGGTATCCGGCAGCTTTTGTGGCTTTTGACTGTCTTTACCTGAAGGGGCAGGAACTGATCTGGAATCCGCTGATGGACCGAAAAGAGAAGCTTCAGCGGATTATTACGGAGAGCCCCAGAATCGCAGCTGCAAGATTCATAGAGGCACAGGGAAAAGCACTGTACCAGGCGGCGGATGCGCAGAAACTGGAAGGGGTAGTGGCGAAGAAAAAGGACAGCATCTATTTGATGGGAAAAAGGACGAAAGAATGGGTGAAATTTAAGCGGATGGCAGATGAGGAATTTGTCGTAACTGGATATATTCCCAAAGGACAGCGTATTTTCAGTCTGATTATTGCAAAGTATCATGGGGATATGCTTGTGTATAAGGGACATGTTACATCTGGTGTGACGAGAGAAGAGATTTCTTCTCTGGAAGTTTCCATGAGGAATCCCTTTCGGATGCTTCCGGTAGGAAATGAAGAGGCTATATGGGTGGTGCCAGATCATGTCTGTGTGGTGGAATATATGCCGAATACCTTAAATTCTCTAAGACAGCCAGTTTTCAAAGGATTTCGGGATGATGTTTTTCCAGAGGAGGTGCAAATAGAGAAAAAATAAGGTAGGTGGCACATTTATGTGAGATACTGCTTTTGACTTGTCAAGATATGGAGATTTTGGTAAAATATTTTCGGGCACTACTAGAAAAACGGTAGGCGGTTAGTCCTTCAGCAGAGGTTGCTGAGTGCCAGTGGCACTCGTTTAGCAACGACCGAAGCGGCAGCGTAGAACTGGACCCTCTGATTACATAGAAATCCCTACATGGGAAATCTGGGAAAGGAGGGCAAGCTTTATGAGTGATTTTGAACTGCTCTCCATCGTGCTGATGATACTTAGTATCGTGGTAACGATTCTGATTGCATACATAAATCAAACAAAAAAGTAACCGCCCCCGACCAAGGATTGCGGTTACTTTTCGTAACTAAATGACTTTGGACTAACCGCTTATCGGTAGTGCCTTTTTCTATTCTTATTCTAGCAAAAAGAGTGGGGAATGTCAAATAGCTTTTGTGCAGAGAGGAGAAGCTGTGAAAAATATTTTAGGTTGAACGCCATATTTAGCTTTGCAAAGTTCAATTTAGAATGTCCTTAATCTGCAAAAATAAAACTATTGCTTAAACATGAGATTTAATTTATAATATAGTTGTCGTATTAGTAACCGGCGTATCAAGTGGAGATGCGTCGCTAAACTCATATAGCTGGAGGCGTATTTATGGAGAAAAAAACTTTTTCTGCAACTCTGTCATTTTGTCACAAGCATACCGAGGGTATGTCTGATTATTCCGTTTCTTTTAACTCATCCTTGGAAAAATCCAAAAGAAATTGTAAAAAAGATTCATTTGGCGTGCTAAAAAGAATATGGTCATTTGTGCTATCCAATCGTGAAAAAATTCTAATGACATTTACTGGAAGTTGTCCCGTGTGGATGTCAAGTCTATTATTAGAGTTTTTGGCTTTTGTCTTTTCGTGTATTTTTCTTCAGTAGGGATTTGATGCAAGAGGGACTGGATATAGTCCCTCTTCACTGACCGGAAATATAATCAAATGTTTTGCTTAATAATTCTGGTAATGATTCCCACCGCCACATTCCGTTCCTCATCTATATGGGTAACGACAAAGGAAACATTATCCTTTTTGCCGACCGTCCGGTTGTCATAGCAGGAATGGGCGATAGCGTTGACGCCGATGGAGAGCCGGACGAAAACAGTGCCTTTGTGGATATCTTCGACGGTTCCGGCATATTTGCCCTGGACTTTGCATTTTTTCATGTTTTCCTTACTGGTATTGCCTTCAACGCTCTTTACATCCGCTTTAACGGAGATGTGATCGGGATCCTCTGCCTGGACATCCAGGATGCGTACCAGGATATGTTCGCCTACATGGAAGCGCTCCCTGGCATCTCCCATCCAATCGAACGACAGGCCACGGGCAAGGATGGATGTTTCCACACCAAAAATTTCAGCCCGGACAACTTTTTCAGCAACAGCAATGACTCTGGCCTGTACAACACGGTCTTCGTAGATTTTGGGCATATCGGAAGCATCTTTATCCAGATAAAAAATCTGGCGTTTCTTCAACATCGCGTCTTTTCGGCTGGCAACAATGCTGCGTGTCTTAGAGTCTAATCCTTTTACAATAAAGTCAATTTCGCATCCAAGCATATTATTAAGGACTTTGTTCTGCCGCAGGGAAATTTCGCCATAATCATGGTCTGCGTCCTGTACCAGATTGATCATCATTTCTGTTACAGGAATGACGATCCGGAAATCCTTGTAATATACAATGGTAATCAGGCTGCCGGTTTCTGTTTTTTCAATTCCACCAAGCATACCGGTCAGGATTTTACGGGTGCGGTAGGCATTCTGAATCTCGTGCCAGGTCAGTTCTGCCTTTAATTGGGCGGTTTCTATCTCGATATCAGAATCCAGGGTTAATATTGGCGCATTTGTGATTTTCATTTGTTCGTTTGGCATATATGTACTCCTTTCGCATTAAGACATGATTGAATTTTTATCTAATGGAATCATCGTGGATGAATCTTCCCAGCTATTTTCATAGGAATCCTCGGTATTACCCATAGATTCCGGATAAACAGGTTCCGTAAGTACAGGCTGCGGATCTTTCGGCTTCCGAACAGGAGCGGCTGTCCGCTGGCGGCGCTGCTTCGGCGGTTTGGGAAGATAATCGTATTCTTCTGTGCTGCCATTTTCCCGCCATTTGGGGATGTGTGCCGCCGCTTTCCTGGCAACCAGCTTTTTTGAGTCCGGATGCAGGGTGTAATCATATTTTTCGACTTTAAGGACTTTCTGACCTCTGAGGATAATGAGGGCTGTATCCAATGGAAGGCGCAGGATTTCATCCGGTGTCAGCAACTTCCGTTTTCCGATGGACTGGGTTTTTCGGTATTCCGGCGTGTAGTCGGATACCCGCCAGGTGTTGAGCTGCTTTGCTTCCGAGCTTACCCCTACGGTAACATCACCGCTCCGGGAAGAAATGAATTCTGCAGTGACTTCATCGGTACACCCAAGGAATAGCTGCGTATCGCAGTTGCCGATAATTTCCTGCCATTGATTCAGCGGGTATCGGTTCTGCATTTGCGGCAGATTCTGGAAGATGCAGGAAATACTGATATTCCGGGAACGGATGACGCTGATTTTTTTGTTCAGTTCCAGAATGGCTCCTGTGTTAGCCAGTTCATCTGCCAGGATATGTACCGGAACAGGCAGCCGTCCGTTTTCACCCTCCCTGTCGGCATAGCGGACCAGTTTGATAAATACAAACGTCATGAAGAGGGAAGACAGAAAATCAAAGGTACTGTCCTGGTCTGAAGTAATGCAGAAATAGGCGCATTTCTGCTTTCCCGGAAGCGTCAGGTCAATTTCGTCATAGGATGTGATCTGGCGTATCAGCCTGTTTTGGAATACCTGGAGCCTTGCACCCAGCCCTATGATGACGCCGGAGCGGACGGTATCACTGGCCTGCTTATAAATACAGTAGGGGACTTTGGCAGGATGGCTTACAGGCAGCAGGTCAAAGAGGCTGTTCAGTTCCTTCTCAGAACTGAGGGTCAGCAGCTTGTAGACCTGCCCGATATTTTTCGCTTCCGGCGGAAAGCCCTGTTCGACATAGAGCACCAAAGCTTTTAAAAGATTCAGTTCTGCGTTATCCCAGAAATGATCCCCTTTTGCAGAGCCGGTATTTTGGATGATGACATCCGAAAAGACCTGTGCCATTGTTTCCTGCCCTTCGATCTCCATCAGGCAGTTCCAACTGTCGGAGTTTTCCGGATTAACAAGGTTAAACATCTGGACAGTGTAACCCTCTTTTTCCAGATAGACCGCCATGCTCTCATACAGTTCCGATTTGGGGTCGGTAATGATCAGGCTCTCTCCGCGGGCAACGCACTGGAAAATCATATTTCTGGCAAACGCCCTGGATTTCATGGAGCCGCTGGCACCATATACGGCAATGTTGCGGTTCATGCGGGTTTTATATGGGAGGCAGACCGCTTTCCCATTCAGCTTTCCCAGGATCGTGCCTTTGTTTTTTTTTACATGATCCGTCAGTTCCAGAACCTTATACATTTCGTCCGGCGTCATAAAGCCGGAGGTGCCTTTGGAGGAGTAATTTAGGTTGCGTTCCTTGTCGAAAACCTCTCCGTTCCGGTCATAGCCCATCCGCATCAGCAGGAAGATAAGCAGGGCGAAGAGGAGGACGCAGATTACAGTCCCATACAGATTGTAGGGAAAAACAGTGAGTGCCAGAAAGCATGCCTTTGGGTGTATGGACGGTGCTGGTGGGTAAGTACCGTTTCCGGCAAAATTCCCGGCAGAACTCCAGGTTTGGTAATTACGGATAAACTGTGCCGCATAGCCGCCCACATATAAGAGGCACAGACAGATGGGAAGCAGGAAAACCAGCTTCCACCACTTACGGTTCATGGAAAAACCCCCTTTTAAATTTTTGCAGGTCAATACAGGAAAATTGAATGTTCGCAGATAAATACTCCTTCAATACGGGAAGCTGGAAGTCAAAGCAGATCAGATTTCCACAAATACCATAGACATTCAGGCCGGTATTGAACCGGTTGATTCGTTGCATGTCAAAATCATAGGCAAGCAGGGTGGGTGTGCCGTCCGCTAATACGGCATCATGTTCTACAGGAAACTCACTTCTGGGACTGCCCTGGTCGGAGAGCAGAAGGCGGTCTAACTGTGCCATCCGCTTCGGATCCGTCAGTAGCCGGAGCAGGGCTTCTCCCTCCGGATTATTTGGAAGGAAATGAAAATGCTCAAAGGAAGTATCCAGCATAAAAAGAGATCTCCGGTAGCCACCGGTGCTGGTCATCAGCTTGAAGGCGGTTTCCATATTGTCACCAAGCATGACTGCCCGTATCTGGGGGCGACCAGGATAAGGATGATCCTGCAGGTAATACTGCAGGAACGCATTCAGCCGCACTTCTGTTTTATATTCCCATTTGAGGATGCCGTTTCCTGTGTTGTAGAGTGCAAACACACACTGGGGAGCCAGCAGGATTCCCATACTCCGGGAGTTTTTGATCTTTGTAGTAATCTCACCCAATTCCTTTATTTCCCTGGAGGAATAAAAGAGCGGAAGGCTTCGCTGGTTTACGGAATCGGGGTTATCTGTACGGGAAAATATGTCCGGCTTTTCATCCGGATAAAATGGGATGCCGGCATGGGAAAGTGTCAGGTAGGTCTGGGCTTTCTGATGCAGGCGGACCCGACGGAACGGTTCGCTGCGGATCATGTTAGTTTCCGTATTTCCTGTGAGAAAATATTGAAACCGTTCCGGATGGCAGGAGAGTAGCATGTCCTTGGCTTTTCTGGTAAGGCGGTATCCCCGGAGCCTGTCTTTATAGTGTGTGCGGATCAGCTTTTCGGCTTTTAATTCCGTAATCACTTTTTCCGCATAGGAGGGGCTGGAAAAGAGCCGTCCTGTCTGGCTGGCAGGAAATTCCCCGCAGATCCCGATTAATTCCAGAAAACGGAATTTTTGTGAGCCGGGCTTTATCAAATAGGTATCACCTCTGTTCAAAAATTACCTAAGCAAGCCTATACTTGGGTAAAACGGGCTTGTTTTAAGGCATAAAAAAACAGGGAAATAAGGTTCCCTGAAAAGATTTTTACCCATGTCGGAAAAGGAATGAGAAAAATCATAAAATTTCCGATATGGTTTCCAGGCGCTCCCGGCGGCTTTTTACCCAGACGGGAAACGCAGATTTTTCCATAATATATACAACAGTGTAATCCCGTTCCCCAAGCTCTGTCGTATGGTAGGAGTCGCAGAATAATCCGGTATCGTCCAGAAGGACATAAGCGGCAATCGTATCGAGGATCTGTTTGAATTCCAGATTGTCATAATCCCGTATCCGTTGACGGGACAGGGACTTGTCATATACCTGGCTGAAGCAGACCACGCAATCCTGGTACAGGGACAGGTTATGGTTCTTTAAATATTCCTGCAGGACAAAGTTCAGAGGCTCATGGAGGAATGCCGTATTTGTCCGGATCCTCCGCTTGGGGAGCAGGCCGGGCAGTGTAATGGACAGGATTCCATCTTCTGATGAGATGGTAATTCCTTGGGCATCCGCTGCGAGCTTCAGGTAATCGTCTTTGCCGGATTGTTCTGTTATGAAAACAAGATTCCGAAGCTGGCATGCGATCCGTTCTGCCCGCAGGGCCGCATCTGTACTTAACGATTCGTAATTGGTGCCATATTTCTGGATATCTGTGGCCTTTAGGGCAAACAGGACGTTATTCAGCTTACTGATCTCAGCTTCTATATTTTGAAGCCTTTGGAAGATGATTTTTGTATTGAAAATCAGGACACCCCTTTCTTCTGGTAATAGCTGACAGTGCCATCAGGAGAAACCAGACAATAGGCAAGTACGCCGTCAACCGTAAGTTTGTCTGACTGGCTTTCCGATTCCAATATGAGGAGGCGCCGCGTGTCTTCCTCTTTCATGTTTTCAAAAACATGATTTACCAGCGCTTCCTGCCCGGTACTGACGTAGGCAACCTCATACATTTCATCATTGGCAAAGAAATTCAGTTTTATGGGAAATTCCCCGCAGGTATGGTAGATGATCGCCTTTTTGAAATCCAGCAATACCCAGAATGCGGCAATCGTACCGTAATCGGGGGAATCTGCGGATTGTGGACTGTCACACAAAAGGCCGGATTCTTTGTCATGGTAAATCCGTCCCTGCTTTATCAGGCTGGTAATGAGCGATTTTATGGAATCTTCGTTTTTGGGAAAGAGCTGCAGCACCTGGTCAAAGCGCAGCGCATGGTACGTTGTGATGAGCCGCAGGAGCCTTTCCCCTTCCCTGTTGTATATCTGGTCGCGTGTTTTCATAGATGTCTCCCTTCTATTTTGGTTGTAGATGAAGCTATAAGTATGTCTGTACGTACAGCATCCGTATAATGTCATACGTACACTGTGCGTATGAATGTACGTACAGCCTGCTGTCAGCGTTGGTTATGGATTCCGCTGCATTTGGGCAGCAAAAAAGCACCTCTGTGGGTGCTGGATAAAAAGAAAACTATAAGCAATACCTATTGTAGCATGGGTAAATTTGCGGTTCAATCGCAGAAGTGTGCCAATCCCGTGCCAGAATAATATTGTCTAAATATGAGGATAAATAGAACGACAGACACAAAAATATATAAATTTGGAATTGAAGTATGTTGTATGATGTGAGAAAATAAATCTTAGATATTTATGTTATTATAAGGATAAGCAGGAGAAAAAATGAATAAAGATGTGATAGAATTTTTAGAAAATCAGAAACTTTTTAGTTGGTATTTTAACCATCGTAATTGTATTTTATTATTAGTTATATTATTTTCAACGGTTGCATCTGTATATATGGGGAGAAAAGTTATACGTGCAGTAGGAAAAATAGATTGCAAAGAAATTTGTGGCAAGAGTTTTGGACATTTTGTAATTATAGTATTTTTAGGAACTGGATTGAACGCAGCGGGAATGGAATTCGAATTTGCTATAAACCTTATGCCGATATTATTATTTACAGGTGCTGTTCTAATAACACTAGGTATACAAATAGTGGAATTTATTAGATATTATAAAAATTGTGGAGAAGTAATTAATAGGACTAATATAATATGTATTGGGATTATGGAATGTGCGGTTTTATTGTTAGCGATAATGGGACGACTTGAAGTGGTAGAATTATTGGCAGCAGGAATAGTTTGCATTACATTAAAAATGGCTAATGTTTTTATGACAACATGCATCAGAACGAGGTTCAAATATAAAATAAATACTAATACTTTAATGAAAGATTGTCCAGTTAGCCAAGAGAGAGATTTGTTTGAATCTCGTAAACGACAATTAGACAGTTTGTGCAAGGAATTGGATAAGTTTTGTGGAGAACCTTATGCGGTTGCCATTTCTGGAAAGTGGGGAAGTGGAAAAACAAGTTTTGTAAATGCTTTAAAAGAAAAGCTTAGCGAAGCTGAATTTGTAAATGTAGAATGCAGTATAGAATATGATATTAAAGCTGTACTTAAAGACATTACATCACAAATACAGGAAATATACAGAAGAAATAATGTTTATGTAGGTAAGAATGGAGTCATTAATAAATATTTTAAAAAAATCGGAGAATTTGTAGACAATGCTGGGTATGGCGGCATGGCTAAGATTATTGACACGTTTCAAATCGAAGAAAAAAGTAGCTTTTGGGAAAACAAAGCTGCAATGAATAAAGCACTGGATAAATTTTATGGTTTAACCGGAAAACATATTTATTTTATTGTGGATGATATGGATCGTATTATAAATGATGAAATGAGAGCAGTGCTTTTTTAGGTAATTCGTGAAAGCGTAGGATTACATAATAGCATCACGCTATTTATGATTGATTATGGTAAACTTACAAGCGAATGTATGAGTAAGGAGTTTCTTGAAAAATATGTGAATCATCAGTTTGAATTGTGTGAGCCGGAGTTTGAAGAAATTGTTGATAAATATGAGGAATGTTATTTCACAGAATCCTTTTGGATAGGAAAAAGTGACTATATAAGAGAAAGAGGAAAAGCAGCTCAAAAGGATATAAAAAACAATGGTTCAAAATTTTTATCTGCCATTCGAGATAAAATAGAGAAGATAAGAGAGAGTTTTAACAAAGAAAAGGTATCAGATGAGGATAAGAAAATCAACCAAGAAAATTTGACCTATTTGATGGATGCGGAGATGCGTTTACACAGTAGGATGGGAAATCCAAGAAAAGTCAAAAGATATTTAGATAATATTAAAAAGATGCTTACGGTAGCTGATCTGGTATGGTTTCAAAGTGAAAACGCTGGTAATAACGAGTATTCCCGGGAAAATTGGGTTGAAACTATATTTGAGGTTGCTTTTTTAAAAGCATTTCTTTATGAAGAATATGATGAATTAATAAAGGCAGGCAATCTCCACTTTTTCAAAAGAGATAGAAAAAGTAGTTTTATTGTGGAATTTATTATCAGTGGATTTTGTTCTTGGTTTATACATGAAGGTACAAAAGAGCAGGTCGTGGAGATGGTAGTATATAGGTTATATGCACTAGACATTAGCACGGATAAAACAGAACATCAAAAACTAATGGAAGAACTTGATACGAATAATCTGCAGGAAAAGAATTTATCTTTATATGTGAATGCATGTTTGGGAATCAACTTCCATTATGAAAGAATGCAGAAAATACTTAGTTATTTAGAGAATCATACTTTTAAAGACCTAAGGTATAAATCAGAAGCTATCATAAATATAATGTCCACTATATCCAGAAATTACAATATATTGATACAAGGATTAAGCGACACCATGAAAAGAATTAAGGCAATTGTTGATGAAAGCAGAATGAATGGAGTCTTTACTCAGAAAGAATGGAATATGGTAGAACATTATACTAATGTTTTGCAGACAGGCCTTATTTTTAGCAATAGTAGTACTATATGTAATCTTTTGGGTACTCTATATAATGCGGAGCTTGCGGATTATTTTACTGATAATTTGGATACGATATCACGATTATATGATACGATTTTGAGGATAAATGAATCATATCCACTTTCAAAATTTACGATATCTGATACTGAATTAGAAACTTTAATAAATTATTTTCATAAGGTGGAAGAAAAGATTAGTAAGATAGAGTTTCGATATGCAGAGGAAGAAATCACATATTTTTTAAAGAAAATTATAGCTATGTTGGAAATATTGGATATTTGGTTTGGACAAAAAGAAAAACCAGAGTTCGAAAGGTATTATGATGGTATGAATGGTGAATTTAAACAGACTGCTCTGGAAAATGCGGATAATCTAATAAATAGTTTGAATGAATTGGAGAGTTATGCTTTGGCTTACCAAGAAGATGTAAATACAGGAGAAGCTTTTATCCAGCTATTATGTAATGTAGAAAAACTAGATAAAGAAGTTCCAAACTATTTTGGAAAAGACAAAAGGAGAGTGATTATTGCATTAAGTAATGCATATGAGCAGCTTGAAAAAAATCAAATCATTTCTCAAGCAATTGGAGATAGATGGAAATATTGTAAAATTCGATTATTCAGATTACGGAGAAATATGGGGCTGTGAGAAACGAATACTAGAGCTTTATATATTCAATTATACAAAGACCGCAATGATATATGATTAACGGTAAGCCTGGAACCTAAATTCTCGCAATCTGCGATTAAGCATTTGTACATGGAGATGATCTTAACCATTATGTTGAGAAATGAAAATACCTATAAATTACAAGTTTTTCCATAAATATAAGACACTCTTCTCAACATTTTTTGTTAATTATGAGTGTCTTTATTTATGAAATTTGTATTATTCCGGAAAAAATTCATTCAAGATACGGATCGTATCTTTAGCCGTGAATCCCCAGAGGATGGTACTGAGTGCTTCAATAGCGTCACGCCGTTTCCGGTAATAGGTCCGGTAGGAAATATTGCTGATGTGAGGCTCCAACTTCTCAAGAATTTCATCCGTATTTTTCAATTCCTGTGGAGACAGGAATGCATAGTACAAAATCCAGTAGTATTGTTCGCCATGCTTGTGATTGTTGCGGAGAAGATCTACAGAGGAATCCAGCAGCTTCAGCATTTTGTTGCTGCGCTCCACGCTTTTTGCGCGTTCAGCAATATCTGTCCCCGACAGTTCCACCCCTGCGGCATAAATGGAATCCAGAAAATCATCTACACTGGTCCCATATTCCATCCGAAACTGGGTTTCCATCTGCCGGACAACCACCTTCAGGCTGTATGTAGCATCCCGATATCGTTGCAGGAATTTGTAGGTATCATGAAAGCGAGGATCCTCTTCCGGTGTTGGAAAGCCTTGATTTTTCTTTGTACCCATTTTACACACCTCCTTCCAGTGCCGGCTGGCTTGCTTCTGGTGCCATTTGGGCAGACGGATCCTCCGGGGTAATGCTCAGTTCAAACCGGTAGGCAGTGTTCCCGTAGGGGCAGATAATACTTAGAGTATATAGATTAACTATATCTTTGCAGGCTGATAAAGGAGATAATATATACTGGGTCTGAGGGCATTCGCAACATGGAATCCCTTGTGTTTTCAGCAATTCTGCGACTTTTCGGATGATAAATTTCATATGCGATTCTGGAACGCAGGATTCATTTTCTGAAACAGTGATTTGTTCGTCTGTGACCGTTTCTGATACGCAGGATTCCGCTTCGTTTTCGGGAATATGAATTGGTAACTGCATCTTCATGGCGATTTCCTCCTTGTCAATCATCACGTCACTGATATCGAACATGACAGACAGGTAGTAGTTCAGATAGATCATACTTCCATGCCTGCCTTTGAACGATACCAGAGTGATAAGGTTTTGTTCTTCAAATTTTTTTAGGATACGGGATATGGTTGCCTTGGAATGGTTCCAACGGTCTCCAAGCGTTTGAAAACTGGTTAATGGGTTGCCGGAATTGTTTCGATAATACACAACGGGGGCAGAGTAGGAGCCTTGTACGGAGGGATCATTGTAGACAGCATGAATCCACAAATCCAGAAGGATGTCCATTTCAGAACATTTTCCCATACTGATGAACTCGTGGACTCTGGCAATGGGAAAGAAGAAAAGTCCTTCATCCTTTTTGCATGGGCAGTTATATTCCAGAACAGTATTATCTTTCGGCCAGTCTGTGATCTTGAATTTTACTACTTTGTTCTTTTCAAGCAGGGTAAAGGTAATGCAATTCTGGTCTTTCAGATGATTTAGGATAGAAAGTGCCTGATGCTGGAAGCGGCAGCGGAACCATGCCTGAAGGTCAGCAAGCGTACAGATCCATTCACCGGGACCAATCTGGTAAGTGATGTGCTCCATGCGCCGATAGGATGAACGGTAATTTGCATATGAACAGAGAACAATGTAATAAAAAAGAAAAGAGCCTCCGTTTGTGCGGATGCTCTTGTTGGCGATTAATGATCGAACAAAGTCTCTGTAAATTCTGCATCGTGGGAAATCCACAATTTGTTTTATTTCTAATTGATATTCCATATTAGTGTCCTCACATTCTTTGAATTTTATTAAAGAAGGTATTGAAGTAATTCCAGATGCGATTGAGCTTAGCGGCATAGCCAGATGTACTCATTGCATTTTGATTGCATTTTTAAAATTCTTTCATCTTTTTTCAAACTCTATTAAATTGCCGGAAATAGGCTTAAATTCAGTGATATTCATTTATATTCCTTACCGTCAGTCTGGAGTTTGAATAGTAAACAGAGAGCCGGGAAGCCGCATAAACAGCGGACTTTCCGGCTCTTAGTGTGTGGCGTGATACCTTTTTGATACCAGAATTATAAAAAACATTCATTAAAGATCAGAAATTAATTCTTGACGCATTTTAAGGATATTAGTAAAAGTTAATTTTTTTCCTTTTTTAGCTAAGCGTAATATTTTTCTTGCCTTAGCATTTAACTCTCTTTTTAAATCATTAGGTATATGTACAGGATTTTGAGAATCTGCATAAAAATACTGGTTTAATATATATTTACTAGTTATTGGGCACATATTCTGCAAAAGAAAAGCATTAAATTCACCTTTTAAATAACCAAAACTTATAGTATCGCACATACCATATTTTTCTATACTTTTGTTATATTCATCTAAAAACTTATCAGTTTGTGATGAAACCGGTATCATCCAAAATATTTGCTTTTTATCATCGTCTTGAAATGAATAATAACACGGGCGATTATGTGCTTCGCCATTGACAATTTCCTTGTTTGTCATTAATTTTTCGTTACTAAATTTATTATAGTATTCATCCGAAATAAAGTAAAAGTATCCTTTTTCCATTGTTCTCCTTTGACATGAAAATATCCCACTACTAAAGTGGGATACTTTCATTTAAATCTTACCCTTTTATTAGCCGCTGATAAGTTGCGGAAAATATTTAAACCTTAACCTTTTATTAATCGCTGCTAAGTCGCGAGAAAAGAAATCTTCCGATTCCTTAACTTTATTATATTCATTTACAATAGAAAAATCCATAGGCAAAGTGCACAAAAGATAAGAAAAATATGGATATATTTATGAACTATAGATTTGAAAAAGTCGAAATTATATTTTTCTCCACGGGTAGCTGTTATTTTTCTTGTCATGTCCTTTTTCATCAACGCTACTGCTGGAAGCAGGCCAGTTGATTTTCCACTCAAAGTATTCGTCCTCCGAGATTTCACCATTCTTTAACTGCTCTTTTCGCAGACACCATTCCCTTAGAAATTCATTGACAAGACCATAATCAATCCACATACCGACAGGGGCATGAGCAGGCCATTCGTCACTATCATTATAGCGAACAGACTTATCATCAGAAGCGTTGCACTTGTCGGGATTGCGGACAAGCTGGAACAGATGAAAGGTATTGCAGTTGTCCTCGTCAAGCCAGAAAAAAGTCTGCATAATGTCCTCAGCGCAGCCGGGGACTTCGGTAATAAAATTGATATAGTTGACATTCAAAATCCTGGCAATTTCCATGAGAGTATCTTTTTTGGGAACACGATAACCGGATTCATATTGTGCTACGCGAACATCAGCGTTCCGTTCTTCATATCCAAGTTTCAAGCCTAATTCCCGTTGTGTCAATCCTCGAAATGTGCGGATTCTCTTAATTCGTTCTCCCAGCATCATAATCCTGTGTCCTTTCTGAAAAATTATATGGATAGCAACAAACATACAGCGTGGCAGGCCGACATAATAAACGGACCAACTGTGCGCATTTTACTTTTTATAATGATACCGATAATACAGTCAACTAGCTGTACTATTAGCATTGCCGCTGTGACAACAAATAAAATGGTAGGTGTATTTCTACATACAGGAATGACAGCGGCACACGTTAATGCAAGACTTCTGGCGAACATATACAGAGCGTTTGTCCGGCTGTTTTCCTTTTCTTTTATGACAGCCGCTATTGAAAAGCAAATGCCCAGAGCCGCACTGATTAGTGTTGTGTATGCGTTTATATAGTATATCAAATTCTGCCCTCCTGCTCTTGGATAACATTGCGAATCTTCTCTTATCCCCTACATTGTAACATAACTAAAATAATACGGCAACAAAAACTTATCAAAAATGCTAAATTTAATAAAAAAGATAAATTTAACAAAAAAGCTATTGACAATAACAAAAATGTTAAGTATACTGAAAATACAAAGTTTAACAAAAAAGTTAAAAAATAAAAAGGAGGACGTGTATTTGAAAAATGATTTATTTGTAACAGCCGGAGAAGTGGCGCAGGATTTAGGCGTTTCCAAACCATTTGCTTATAAGCTGGTACGGCAGATGAATGAAGAACTGGAAGAAAAAGGATTTATCACAATCGCCGGACGAGTAAGCAGAAAATACTATGAAGAAAAATTTTATGGCATGGCGCAGGCGAATTGAAAGGAGTGAGATTATGGCGGCGTATAAAGATGAACAGCGGGGAACGTGGTATGTGTCCTTTCACTACTATGATTGGACTGGTAAGAATTGTCGGAAAGTCAAGCGGGGATTTAAGACTAAACGGGAAGCGACAGAGTGGGAGCGGCATTTTCGCATGAAAGAAGCGGCTGACTTGGATATGACTTTTGATGAATTTGTTCAGGCATACACAAGAGATATGAAGCCGAAGCTGAAACAAAATACTTGGCTGACAAAAGAGCATATTTTGAGGACAAAGTTGCTGCCCTATTTCAAGGACAAGAAAATGCGTGATATTCGTCCGAAAGATATTATCCAGTGGCAGAATGAACAGATTTCCTATCGTGATGAAAAAGGAAAGCCTTATGCTCCGACTTATTTGAAAACTTTGCAATCAGAATTGAGCGCACTGTTCAATCATGCGGTACGGTTCTATGAACTGAATAGCAATCCTGTTGTAAAGGCGGGGCCGTTGGGAAAGGGGAAAGCGGAGGAAATGCTGTTCTGGACAAAAGAGGATTATTTGAAATTCATTGAAGCAGTAAAGGATAAACCGTATTCCTACCATGCATTTCAGATATTGTACTGGTGCGGTTTACGAGTGGGTGAACTGTTAGCCCTCACACCGCAAGATATAGATTTTGATAACAAGGTCATTCGGATAACAAAATCTTATCAGTGGTTGGAGGGTAAAGACGTAATTACAGACCCAAAGACGCCGAAAAGCAAGCGAAATGTGAGTATGCCGGATTTCTTATGTGAAGAACTGAAAGATTATATCGGCAGATTGTACGGGATTCTTCCCACTGATTGTATCTTTCATCTGACAAAAAGTTTTCTGCACCATGAAATGACGAGAGGGGCAGAGAAAGCGGGAGTGAAACGCATTAGAATCCATGATCTTCGACATTCTCATGTATCGCTGCTTATCAGCATGGGATTTTCGGCGGTATCAATTGGAAACAGGGTGGGGCATGAAAGCGTGGATATTACTTATCGCTATGCTCATATGTTCCCGACAAAGCAAACACAAATGGCAAAATTGCTGAATGAAGAATTTAAGGAGGGCGCAGAGGAATGAGTGGCACACACAAATATCTGACAATCAGTTTCCGTATTTCTCCCAGAGAGCGGGAAGAAATCGAAGCAAAGATTTTCGCAAGTGGCATGAAGAAAAAAGATTATTTTGTCCGTTCCTGCATTTATAACCGGGTGTGCGTGGTAGGCAAGAAAGAAACGGTCTATCAGATTGTGGAACGGTTGCAGAAAATGGAAAATCGGCTGGTGGAACTGGCGGAGCAAATTGATAGCAAAAAGCCGGAGATTACTTCCGAAGAAATGAGAGATTTGCAGGAAGCCTATGAAGATATGCTGAAAGCAATTCTCTGGATGCTGGACGGTGCAAAGTATCTGTGGCAAGGCGAAGAAAAAAGCCCCGACAGCGGCAACTGTTAGGGCTGTGATAACTGGAAAACCTCTGCTATCAACAATCACAATTCAAGTATAGCAGGGGTTTCTTCCAGTGACAATGAAATTTTTCAGAAATGGAGGACTTTATGGAGGGAACCAGAACAGAATTACAGATGATTAAAATGTCGGAGATACAGTCGCAGGAGGTGGCGTGGCTGTGGTATCCGTTTATCCCCTATGGAAAACTGACGATTGTGCAGGGCAATCCGGGAGACGGTAAGACAACGCTGGTGCTGAATATAGCGGCGAAGCTGTCAAAAGGCGAGGGCATAGACAGCGAGATGAAGCTAACGGAGCCGCTGACTGTGATTTATCAGAGTGCGGAGGACGGGCTTGCCGATCCGGTGAAGCCCCGGTTGGAGGCGGCAGGAGCGAACTGTGAAAATATTTCCGTCATTGACGAGAGCATAAAATCACTTTCCATGATAGATGAACGTCTGGAAGAAGCGGTCATAAGGACAAAGGCGAAGCTGCTGATTTTGGACCCGATACAGGCGTATCTCGGCGGCGGTATGGATATGAACCGGGCAAATGAAGCAAGGGATATGACAAAGAAGCTGGCGGCTCTGGCGGAGAAATATCAATGTGCCATTGTACTTGTAGGGCACATGAACAAAGCGGCTGGAAATAAAGCGGCGTACCGGGGTATGGGTTCCATTGATTTTTTTGCGGTAGCAAGAAGCGTCCTGCTGGTCGGCAGAGTGGAGGGAGAAGCGAATATAAGGGCGATAGTCCAGATAAAAAACAATCTGGCGGCGTTCGGACACCCGAAAGCCTTTGAATTGTCGGAAGACGGTTTTTACTGGCTCGGAGATTACGAGATTACCGCAGATGAAGTGTTGGGCGGTATTGCTCCGAAAGCGAATAAGCTGGAGCAGGCAAAGCGTCTGCTGCGGGAACTGACAGAAACAAATAACGCCATGCAGAGTAATGAGATTTTCAATCTTGCGGAGGAACAGGGCATATCCAGACGGACGCTTGAAAACGCGAAAAAGGAATTAGGTATCAGAGCAAAGCGGATAAACAATTCGTGGTATTGGGAACTGGATAAAATCAAACCGGAATAAGGTAACAACGCAACAATGCAGAGTATATAGAATTTGCGGGCTTGGTATCTGCAAGGTTGCAAAAGATATAGACCTTGCGTTGTTGCGGTCTTAAACTTGAATGAGCCGGGAAGTGGCGGTATAAAGCGGCTGGAAGACACACCGTCCATAGGACGGAAGAGCTCTCGGCAGAGCGCAAAGGTAGCTTTTGATAGAGCGGAGCCTGTCAAAAGTGCTTTTGCGTTACTTTCGGCGAAAGTAAGAAAGCCTATGCGCCGTATCCGGCGCTGATTACCCAGACAGGGAGAAAGGATATTGATTGAAGCAAACAATTAGCTTTATGACAGGAAAAGGTTCTGTCAACCATAACAGCAGAAAATTCCATGCAAAGAATACTGACTCGGAGCGAAGCTGTCTGAACGTGGAATACTGCAACGAAAATGTTAAGGACGTATATCACGAATTATTTGATGAAGCACTCACCCGGTACAATGAGAAACAGACCAGAAGTGACCGCCGGATTGACGATTATTACAATAAAATACTGCGTGGAAAGCAGGAAAAACCATTCCATGAAATCATTGTGCAGATAGGCAATAAGGACGATATGGGGGCGAAAACAGAGGACGGACAGCTTGCGGCAAAGGTACTTGATGAATATATGCAAGGTTTCCAGCAGCGCAATCCCACTTTGAGGGTATTTGCTGCCTATCTTCATATGGACGAAGCTACTCCACATTTGCATATTGATTTTGTACCTTATACGACAGGAAGTAAGAGAGGACTTGACACAAGAGTGTCACTAAAACAGGCGTTATCGGCTCTTGGATTTAAAGGTGGTACAAGGAGAGAAACGGAGCGGAATCAGTGGGTAGCCTATGAAAAAGAACAGCTTGCCGCTATTATGCTGGAGCATGGAATTGATTGGGAGAAAAAAGGTACACATGAGAAGCATTTATCCGTTCTGGATTTTGAGAAAAAAGAGTGGGCAAAGGAAGTTGCGGAACTGGAACAATCTATTTCTGACGGGAAAGAGCAGTTATCAAATATTCAGATTCAGCAGAGAAAAGCGGAGCAGGAAACAGAGCAGATACGACAGGAGGGCGAAGCAATCCGGCAGGAAGTATCGGAGCTTTCGGAAACAAGTAATTTGCTGAAGGAGCAGGCGGCAACGCTGGCAGGGGATAAGGAAAAGCTACTATCTGACAATGAGAAGTTGGAGAAGCAACAGAAGAAATTACAACAGGAGATTGAGAAAATGGTTCAATCTAAGGCGGTCATGGAACGGAACATATACGCCTATGATGAGGACGAGAAGTGGCAGTTGCCGGAGCCAGTGACCTTGATGTCTGCAAAGGCTTATAAGGATAAAAAAGCTTCGCCGCTTGTGGAAAAATTGAAAGAAACGATAAAAGCACTAACGATTAAATGCGTCCAGCTTGCGGAACAGGGAAAGAAACTGAAAGATAAAGTTACCCGGCAGGAGCAGCAGATCAGCCGGCTGACAGATAAGGTCATGGAGCAGAGCAACACTATTGACCGATTGCAGGAGAAAGTGGCAGATTTGGGGCGATTAGAGCGCTATTTCGGCATAGAACAGGTTCTGTCGATAGTTGAGCGGTCTAAGACTCTGGAACGGGCGGAAAAGGTAAATAAGTGTCCGAAACGTGCATTTGATATGAGCAGATAGGGAGGATTGATAGAGTGACCGATATGGAGAAAAAAGTCATGGTTCGGCTGTGTGCGAAAATTCTTTCGGAAACAGATTTGTACGATACAGATATGGAAGTACGCAATCTGATTGACTGGATATGTGTGTCGGAGCAGATAAAATCAAATAATAATGAGATACGCAGTTTGATCGGGGAATATAAGAGGATAGAGCCGGATTGCCGGGAGGGTGTGAGGGCGCAGTTGGAGCGCATGAAATCACTCTGTAAAGAACGTGACAGCTTGTATGAGAAGCAGAATGATTTGAAAGGGCAGAAACAGAAAATTGAAAGAGCATTGAAACGGTAGGAATTTGGGGCATGGCGGCGGCTGTGCTCCTTATTTCTTGTGGCAAATTATGTGATGATGTGCTATGCTTAGAACAATAAATCGGTGCTTGTACAGGAGGACATTATGTCGTCTAATATAGCAAAAATATTTGAATTACTATTTGATAAAAATAATAATGTTGCATATAAGGCATTATGGGAATTGATAAAAGAAAGTGAAGAAACGGATTGTGTTTATCCTTATATGGATAGGCTGAGTGATATGCTTGATAACGATAATTCTTATATTCGTACAAGAGGGCTTACACTACTTGCCTATAATGCAAAATGGGATAAAGATTATAAGATTGATGAAATTATTGATAGATATTTAAAACACATAACAGATGTTAAGCCCATTACAGCAAGACAATGTATCAAGTTGCTGCCGATTATTGCAAAATATAAGCCGGAATTAAAGGATGATATTCTTTCAGCACTTCATAAGGCAGATATATCTGGTTATGACAATAGTATGCGACCATTGGTTTATAAGGATATTCAAAAAGCATTGAAAGAAATACAAAAATTGATTTAAGTTCTATTGACTTTCCTCTTTGCACTTGCTAGAATGTAGGTACAAAGAAGGTCTACCACTGACCGATATGTGGTATATAAATGGTCGGGTTGAAAGTTTACCGCTGACCGATATGCGGTATATAAATGGTTGGGTTGAAAGTATAGTCCTTCGCCGCAAGGCGAGGGACTTTTCCGTAATGAGGACAGGCAAATGAAGAAAACAGGCTTTTATATTATCAAGGATAAATTTTTTGAAGATATGCCAGACCCGTATCTCAAAGGTAATAGGGCTGGAAATAGACCGCATTATTACTGTTTTGAAGATACAAGTACCGGGATATACTGGATGATACCATTGTCTAGCCGCATTGACAAATACAGACGGATTATGGAGAAAAAACCGGGAAACCTTGCGACATTCTTCATATCGTCAAACTGGACGACAGCCGGGAGAGTGCATTTCTGATACAGGATATGTTTCCGATAACAGAAGAATACATAGAGCGGGAATATATAATCGCCGGAAATCATCTGATGCTGACGAGTGAGCATACCGCCAGAGAGATTGAGCAGAAAGCGAGAAAAGTTATGGGTATGTTAAAGCGTGGTATCAAGCTCACTCCAACGCAGCCGGACGTTATGGCGATATTAGAGAAGCTGAGAGAGCGCAGATAGCTTTTCTTGTTGGGGTAATAATTACATGGTGCTAGCACCATGTGGATAGGGCAGAAACAGAAAATTGAGAGAGCGTTGGAATTGTAGAAATTCGGGGCATGGCGGTTGCTGTGCCCTTTATTTCTTGTAGAAAAATCGCTGATAGTATGGTAAAATCAAGGAACAGAGATAAAAACACAACGTAAGGGATAACATTTCTTACAGAGCCGGTAGGTAGTCCGGCCGCACCGCTATGGCTGTCATGCATCCGTAAGGAACTGCCAGTGACAACTGCTGCAGGTGTAAGTAACCCTCCCTCCTTGGGTCGTCCGTTCTTTGTTCAGTACAATTTGCGCGGGGAATGAAGAAATGTCCTGCTTGCAGGAATATTCGACGAATACCGCGACAGCCGCAGGGCATTAAGGAGGAATTGTCATGGACAAAGTAGCGGGCAGGCTGACAGTATATTTTGAGGAACCATTCTGGATAGGCGTATTTGAATGCATATCTGAGGGGAAGTTGTCTGTATGCAGGGTTACGTTTGGAGCGGAGCCGAAAGACTACGAGATATACGATTTCGTTCTGAAAAATTACTATCGGTTGCGGTTCAGTCCGGCTGTGGCAACTGATGTAAAAGAATCTGACCGTAATCCGAAAAGAGTACGGAAGGAAGTGCGGAAGCAGGTAAAGAATACCGGGATAGGTACAAAATCGCAACAGGCTTTGAAATTACAGCAGGAGCAGTTGAAAACGGAACGCAAGACTGTGGGCCGTGAAAAACGGGAGGCAGAGAAACAGCGTCAGTTTGAGCTGAAACAGCAGAAAAAGAAAGAAAAGCACAGGGGCAGGTAATGTCTGCCCCGATTTTCTCAAGTGCAGTATTTACATGGGGTTGGTATCATGTTGCATTATAAAACAATTGGGGGATTGAAATGATACGATGGATGTGTTTTCCCAAATACAGAAATATTGAAGCACATATGTACGATATCATAAAAATATTCGAAACAGTATATCCGGAAATCTCTTCGGAAAATCACGCAAAGCAAAGTAACGAGGTATTATCCATAGTTACGGAAGGGCTTAAACAGCTTGGATATTTTGTGGAGCAGGGGAAGAAAAAAGAACAGAAGATACGTGTTCCTGTTTCATATGGAGAGAATGGAAAGACGGTATTATCTTTTGAGGCGGATGCCTATAATGAAGAACTGAAGACGGTAATAGAAGTGGAAGCTGGACGGGCAGTTATGAATTATCAATTTCTGAAGGATTTTTATGAGGCCTGTCTGATGCACAATGTTGATTATTTGTGTATTGCTGTCCGGCAGAAATACAAGAGGAGTTGTGACTACCAAAAGGTGTGCGATTTTTTTGACGCTTTGTATATGACGAACCGGATGCAGGTTCCATTGAAAAGTATTGTGATAATTGGCTATTAAGCCAGCAATGGTAGTATTATAGTAAAGCGAACAGGCAGGGGACTTTCTGGAAAACGGGAGGTCCTTTTTTGCTGCCATGCATAAGACAAAAATGTCCGGTGGACATTTTTAGTGAGAATTATAGTCCACCTCCGCTGCACTGTAATTTCCGCAAAAGAGGTGTTCAGGTCGTCTTTTGCATTTTCTGTAAAAATAATAGTTCTGACTATCTTTTTACCAGGCTCATTCGTTATTTATAATAGAAAGTGCAAATATTACCGCGTGTGGAGGAGAACGGGGAGGGAGGTAAAGCGTGGATGCGGATTTTCTTTTGATTCATAAGATGAAAGACGGGGATGAAACGGCGATGGAACTGTTTGTGAAGAAATACTATCCCGCCATCCGGAATTACTGCTGTTCCCACACGTATACGATTGCGGATGCGGAGGACCTGGCAAAGGAAACCTTTGTGCGCTTTTTCCAGGCGTTTCCGTCGTACCGCCATACCGGGAAGCTTGCCAATTATCTGTATGTTATTGCGGGGAATCTGTGCCGGGACAGTTATAAAAAGAAACAGGATCTTCCCGCGCAGGAACTGCCGGACAGGGGAGAAAACACGATGGATGCAGCGGAGAGCAGAATAGATATGGAGCAGGCGCTGAAAAAGCTTCCGGAGGAGCTGCGGGAGGTGATTATTCTGCATTATTTTCAGGAGCTGAAGTTAAAAGAGGTGGCGGAGATTACCGGCGCCGGGCTTCCGCTTGTCAAATACAGAATAGGAAGAGCAAAAAAACTGCTGGGCTGTTATCTGGGAGAGGAGGAATGAAAATGACGGTTGAAGAGAGACTGTGCGCATATGCAAGGGAGCAGAACAGGAATGATATAGAAGAGGAAAAACTTCAGCAGACGATCAGAAAAGCAAAGGAAGCATACTGGAGGGCAGAGAGCCGACGAAGTCTTACATGGATGGAATTTTTATATCAGCAGGCGGGCTATATACAGAAACGCTGGTGGTTTGCGCAGGGAGCGCTGCTGCTGCTTCTTTATCTGGGGCTGTATCTGTCGGAGAGCAGTATTTATGAAAGGCGCTGCATGGGAATTCTGGCGCCGGGCTTTGCCATCCTGATTCTTCCGGAACTCTGGAAAAACAGAAGCAGCGGGGCTGTGGAGATAGAGGGGGCGTCTTACTATTCCCTCAATAAAATATATGCCGCCCGGATGCTGCTGTTTGGCATGGCGGATGTCTGTCTGCTGAGTATTTTTTTTATTATAAGCGCCTTTACTCTGCGGATTGCGGTTCTGGACATTTTAATTCAGTTTCTGCTGCCAATGAATGTGACCTGTTGTATATGTTTCCGGACATTGTATACAAAGCGGAGCAGGAATGTTATTTCACCGTTATTCCTGTCCTTCATCTGGATTTCCGTATGGACATTCATAATCCTCAGGGACAGGATTTACAGCCGCATTTCTGTACCGGTATGGATGGGACTGCTGATATTTTCGGCAATCTATCTTTGTTATAGCATCCGGCAGGCGCTGAAAAACAGTGAGAGCTTCTGCGAGTACAGCAGCATAGTCTGACAAAGACGGAGCTCTTTGAGATAGTACAGCGGGACAGAGGAAGAGCTCTTTGTAACCGCAGTTTTGATTCCTGCAAAGACCAGAGTGTCTGTGCAGGAAAAGCCAGAACCGCCTGCGCACGCAAAACGAAAGCTGCCAGCATTGGAAAAGCCGAACCGCCTGCATGCAAAACGAAAATTGCCGGCACGGCAAAATGGAAACAATATATGCAGACAACGCAGGCAGCATGAAAGGAGCCGGATATGGAAATAGAATTAAGAAAACTGACAAAAGAATTTCAGAAGACGAAGGCGGTGGATAACATCACACTGACGCTGAACAATGGGGTGTACGGACTTCTCGGAGCCAACGGCGCCGGGAAAACGACGCTGATGAGGATGCTCTGCACACTGCTGAAGCCCACTTCGGGAGAAATTCTCTGCAATGGGAAGGACATTTTTGAGATGGACGGGGGATATCGAAAGCGGGCTGGCGGCCATAGCAAAGGTACGGGAACAGAAAAAAGAATGGGCAGGGGAGCTGACCGAAGAAAAGATACGAAAGGTCATAGAGAAAAACGCAGAAATTTCCAACACACCGGAGGCGCTGTCGGAGGATTTCCGGCAGAATAACATTGCATACAACAGGAAGCAGGGCTTTGTGGACATAAGGAATCTGCTGAACTGCTCCTATGCCGGTTTTAATGATTATGATTATTATCTGGCGGATTCGCTTGCGCCGGAGGATGCGGGCAGCTTTTACCAAAACCGCATGGATAATCTGAAGATATGGCTGGAAAATGACGCGAAGGACCAGTTTTCGGAAAAAGAAAAGGAATATCTGATTGCCAGATACGAAGCGCTGGAGACGCCGCTGTATTACGATTACCAGGCGGGCTGGAAAAGCCTCTTCCAATATGCGCCAACTATCATCATGATTCTGACACTTGTTCTGGGATTTCTCTGTGCCGGTATTTTTTCCGGAGAATTCCAGCAGAAAGCAAATGCGGTCTTTTATGCTGCCCGCTATGGACGCGATAAGGCGATATGGGCGAAAATAAAAGCAGGGCTTGTGATAATCAGCGTCCTTTACTGGGCAGTCATGCTGCTTTATACGGCGCTGGTTCTGGGCATCCTGGGCGCGGACGGGGCCAAATGTCCGATTCAGACTGTCATGAGCGGAAGAGCATGTACAATATTACCAATATCCAGGAATATGTTCTGGTTGCGGCGGGCGGCTATCTGGGATGTCTGTTTATGCTGGCGCTGACGATGCTGGTTTCCGCAAAGACCAATTCGTCAGTAATTGCGGTGACGGTGCCATTCGTCCTGATTTTTCTGCCGTCCTTTCTGTCCGGGACCAGCCTTCCGCTGCTGAATAAGATTCTGGGGCTTCTTCCGGACCAGCTTCTGCAGATGAATCAGGCAGTGAAATACTTTAACGTGTATGAAATCTTTGGCAGGGTATACAGTGCCGTTCCGGTTTTAATTATTTTGTATACAGTATTGATACTGCTGACGGTCCCGGTTATTTACCGGGTCTACCGCGGAAAAGAAACCATCAGCTGAGGGATTCTGACTGGGAGATTTCTGCGCTGCATCAGGCTTCCCGGATATCCTCTTCGGGAGGGAGGAGCTTTTTAAAGATGCGGTAGAGCAGAAGCGAATTAAGAAAAGCCGTCAGCCCGAAACCGAAAAAGAACCAGCAGAAGGCGTACAGAGGCAGCAGCTCCAGATCCTGGCAGGTGATATACATTGGCAGGAGGGTGATGACCGCGAGCAGAAGGGTCGTGGGAAAATGCATAAACGCCAGCAGAAACGCGTTCCGGCATAGGGCGGACAGCCTGTTGGAAAAGGCGGCGATTACCGGAAAAATATAGAGAGCAAAGAGAAACAAGAGACATAGGATTCCGGCGGAGCACCAGAGCAGCGCCAGAGCTGCGCTCTCCGTGCGGCTCTGGAGAAAACGGATATTGAAGAGCAGAATCAGACCGGCTGCCAGAATAAGCAGCCACACGGTCAGAGACTGGCGGAAATTCTCCCGGAATGCGCGGAAAAAGGTTTTCACTGCTCCGTTCAGATTTCCCTTCACGGTGCGCAGCATGCAGTGATACAGAGCAGTCAGGGACGGACCGATGGTGACGACCGGAATGCAGCACAGAAGAAAGAGCAGATTACAAAGCACGATATCACCGATTTTGTTCAGAATGACATGCACAATATTGTCCTGGTTCATAAGATTCATATGCGTTCACCTCGTAAAAAATATTGCAAAAACAAAAGAAGTCTGGTTCCGTTACCATGCGCCCGCAGCACAGAAATCTGCGGAGCGCATTCTTTTTATGCGGGGCATCGACCCTGTTGAGTGCGCAAAGCGCACGAAATATCAACCACCCGCTATGCGGGTGCGCGGTGATTGTTATACAAAGAAATCACCTTTACGCCTATAATAGAGGTGTCCAAGCCACTATATAGAAAGGAAAGGTGATTTCAATGGCGAAGAAAGCCAACTCACTTGCACATACAAAGTGGATGTGTAAGTATCATATCGTCTTCACACCAAAGTATAGACGAAAAATGATTTACAATCAATACAAAGAAGACCTAAGAGATATTATAAAACAACTTTGTAATTATAAAGGTGTTGAAATAATAGAAGGTCATCTTATGCCAGACCATATTCATATGCTGGTAAGTATTCCGCCCAAAATAAGTGTATCAAGTTTCATGGGATATTTGAAAGGGAAAAGTGCCCTAATGATGTTTGACCGCCACGCAAATCTGAAATATAAATTTGGGAACAGACATTTTTGGGCAGAAGGATACTATGTCAGCACAGTAGGTCTCAATGAGGACACCATAAAGAAGTACATTCAGGAGCAAGAGAGAGCGGATATTATGATGGATAAATTGAGCGTGAAAGAATATGAGGACCCCTTTAGGGGTAGTCGGTAATACAAACGCCCCTTGAAGGGGCAGCGACGAGTGAAAAGCAAAGTGGCTTGAACGAAGTGAGAGCCAGCGCCTTGAGACGCGGGCCTAGTAACAAAGGCTTATAGCCGAAGCGCGAGCCACCCGTTAGACGGGTGGCAGCGACTTTGTGGATTATAGCATAAGTGCAATCCGGCTGTAAAGTGTCCCGCCTGCACGACCGGAGCGCATATTTCCTGGAAATGGGCGGATTCTGGCATGGAAAAATAAAATCCGCAGCGCACAGGAAACTGTGAAAAAGAAGTACAATGTATACAAAAACCAGAACCGGGAAATGGGGAAAATGCACAGTATTTTGTCTGAAAAGGCGGAATATAAGCCATAGTGTACAAAAACCAACATTTTTCCATGCGATGCTTACATAAATCCATTTATTATTTTTCTATGTGCAATTATAATAGATTTGTCATCCGGGGATGAAATAAAATCGTAGAAAAAGCACAAAAAATATAATTGTGAAGAAAATTATTATTACAAAAAGGAGGACCAGTCTATGAATTTCAAGAAAACAGCAGCATTATTACTGACAGGAGCGATGATAATCGGAGCGGTTCCCGTTTATGCGGAGGAGGGCGGTTCGGACGTAACGCTTTCCGTATCCATCTGGGACAGCTACCAGGAACCTGGAATCAAGGAAATCCTGGCAGGCTTTACGGAGAAGACCGGAATCAAGACAGAGCTTTCCGTTATCAAATGGGATGAATACTGGACCATGCTTGAGGCCGGCGCGCAGGGCGGGTCACTTCCGGATGTATTCTGGATGCACTCCAACGAAAGCGAACGATATATGTCGAACGATATGCTGCTTGATCTGACGGATAAGATCGCGGAGAGCGACGCGATTGATCCGGCAAATTATCCGGAGGATATCTGGGGACTTTATACATACAATGACAAATATTATGCAGTTCCGAAGGACGTGGATACTATCGCGCTGTGGTACAATAAGACCATGTTCGATGAGGCGGGGCTGGATTATCCGACGACGGACTGGACATGGGACGATATGTTCGAGGCGGCGAAAAAGCTGACGAAGGAAGACGGCTCCCAGTATGGTCTGGCTATACGGAGTGACAACAACCAGGCGGGATATTATAACCTGGTTTATGACAACGGTGGTTATATCATCAGTGACGACAAGACAAAATCAGGCTGGGACGATGAAAAGACCATCGAAGCGATGCAGCAGCTGGAGGAATGGATTAACGCGGGCGTGATGCCGTCTCTGGAAACTATGTCTGAAAACGGCGAGGATGTGCTGTTCCAGTCCGGCAAGGTTGCAATGGTTCTGCAGGGCTCCTGGATGCTGGCGGCGTATAAAGAGAATGAATATACGAGCGCAAACTGCGATGTGATAGAGCTTCCGAAGAGTGCCGAAACAGGCAGAAGAGTATCTGTATACAATGGACTTGGCTGGGCGGCTTCGGCATCCGGAGAGCACACGGAGGAAGCATGGCAGCTGATCGAATACCTTGGGTCTGAAGATGCGCAGAAGCAGCAGGCGGAGCTTGGCGTGACCATGTCCGCATACACCGGCACCTCTGACGCCTGGGTAAATTCTGCACCCCAGTTTAATCTGCAGGCATATCTGAATATGATGGAGGATATGGAAATCCGCCCGTATTCCCGCTCCACTGTTGCCTGGGAGAATGAAAACGCTGAAATTCTGAAGGGCGTTTATACCGGTGAACTGACGATGGAGGAAGCATGCAGACAGATGGCAGAGCAGATGAACGAAAAGCTGGCGGAGGAATAACGGCGGTGCTGCCCGTGCAGGCGGGAAAACGAAAACGAAGACCAGGGGCTGCCGCGCCGGCGGCGGCCCTTTGTACAGCAAAGAGGTGATTCGGAAATGATACAACAGAAAAAACATACGGGAAGGGCGCGCAGCGAGTTTTTGTGGGGCTGGCTCTTCATCCTTCCGACGATGATCGGACTGGTTATTCTGAATATTATCCCTATATTCCAGACGATTTACCAGAGCTTTTTCAAGACGGGAGATTTTGGAAAGGGAAATATCTTTATCGGTCTGCAGAACTACGAGAAGGTGTTTGGAGACGGCGAGGTCTGGCAGGCGCTGATAAACACATTTAAGTACGCGATCGTGGAGGTTCCCTTCTCCATTGTGATCGCGCTGGTGCTGGCGGTGCTTCTTAATCGGAAGATAAAAGGGCGTTCCGTATACCGGACGATTATTTTCCTCCCGATGGTGGCGGCTCCGGCGGCGGTGGCTATGGTCTGGCGGTGGCTGTTTAACTCGGATTTCGGTCTGATTAATAATGTATTTCACATACATGTCAACTGGGTATCCGACCCGGATATCGCAATATATTCCATAGCGATTATCGGCATCTGGTCCATTCTCGGATACAATATGGTGCTTTTCCTGGCGGGGCTCCAGGAGATTCCCGGCGACTACTATGAAGCGGCACAAATCGACGGCGCTACGGGTGTGAAATCCTTTTTCCACATTACGATTCCCCTGCTGTCCCCTACCATTTTCTTCGTGCTGGTTACGCGCGTTATCAGTTCGCTCCAGCTGTTCGATTTGATTTACATGGTCATTGACAAGTCGAATCCGGCTCTGCAGAAAACCCAGTCGCTGGTGTATCTGTTTTATAAATATGCTTTTATTAATAAGAATAGGGGCTATGGAGCGACCATCGTTGTTCTTCTGTTTGTGATTACCCTCATTTTGACGGCATTCCAGATGATAGGGCAGAAAAAGTGGGTTTTCTATAATTAAGGGGGGGATTGCGATGGAGCACAGTTATACAAGAAAGAAAAAACTTACCACTGTTGTGATTCACGTCATTCTGATTCTGGTATCCATCACTATGCTGGTGCCGTTTATATGGATGATTCTGACAGCCTTTAAGTCTGTGACAGAGGCAACCTCTGTAGATCCCTTCACCATTTTTCCGAGGGAGTGGAGAACAGACGCGTTTACCACGGTTTTAGAAAACATGAATTTTCTGATGCTTTACAGAAATACCCTGCTGCTTATTTTCTTCCGGGTGGTCTGTGCTGTGCTGACAGCGACAATGGCAGGCTATGCATTTGGACGGCTGCATTTTAGGGGACGCAATTTCTGCTTTTCTCTGGTGCTGATTCAGATGATGGTTCCGTCGCAGATATTCATTATTCCGCAATATCTGATGATAAGCAAAATGGGAATGCTCAACACGATTTTTGCCCTCGTATTTCCGGGCATGGTGACGGCTTTTGGCACTTTTCTTCTCCGTCAGGGGTATATGGGACTGCCGAATGATCTGGAGGATGCCGCCAGACTGGACGGCTGCAATATCGGTCAGACGTTTTTATATGTGATGGCGCCGCTCACCAGATCCAGTATGGTGGCGCTGGGAATTTTTACAGCGGTGTTTGCGTATAAGGATCTGATGTGGCCGATGATTGTAAATACAGACAAGGATATGCTGGTGCTTTCCTCGGCTCTTGCCAAGATGCAGGGACAGTATGTGTCAAAATTCCCGGAGCTGATGGCGGCGTCCCTGATTGCCTGCATCCCGATGATTGTTATTTATATCATCTTCCAGAAACAGTTCATTGAAGGAATCGCGACAAGCGGCGGAAAGCTGTGATATACTAAAGATAAAACCAGAGACTAAAAAATCCGATATTTGCAGAATGCCGGAGAGATAGACGGAACATGGCGACACACAGGGCGGGAGGCAGATAAAGTTGGTTCATACAGTGGGATATACAAATTCGGCAAGCTATAAATGCCTGGAAAATCTGAAGGGCAGCTCCACGAACCTCTATCTGATGTACTGCGGCTGGGAAATCTGCGACCCAGGACACCGGTTCGGACCGAACAGGCGCAGCTCGTATGTGCTTCATATGGTACAGGAGGGCAGGGGATATCTGGAAATGGGAGAGGCGCATTATACGCTGGAAAAGGGCGATGTGTTTCTGATTCCGGAGGGCGTTGAGGCATGGTACGAGGCAGATAAGGAAACTCCGTGGTCTTATCGCTGGATCGGTTTTGAAGGGGTAAGCGCAAGGGAATGTCTGGAGAGTGCGGGCTTTACGCCGCAGAAGCCGGTGCGCAAGGTCCGGTGTCTGGATAAGGTCGGCGGATATATTGACCAGATGCTGAAATGTCATCAGCTTTATTATGAAAACGAGCTGAAGCGCAACGCACTGCTGATGCTTGTGTTTGCGGAGCTGATTACGGATAACCGGAAAAATCTGGCAGGGATGGGAAAATACCCGTCGGAGCACCGGTATCCAAGCTCCGTGTATGTGGAGCATGCGATTGAGTACATTAATGAAAATTACAGCAAACGCCTGCGCATTAATGAGCTGGCGGATTATATAGGAGTAAACAGAAGCTATCTGACCAGCAGCTTTCAGGAAAATATCGGCTGCTCGCCCAGAGAATATCTGATGAAACTGCGTATGGAAAAGGCAAAGACCCTCCTCAAAAATCCGGACATCCAGGTGAATGAGGTGGCGGCTATGGTGGGCTATACAGACCCGCTTGCGTTTTCGAAAATATTTAAGAGCCGTACAGGCAGAAGCCCGAAGGAATACAAGGAGGAGAAAAGCCGTCTTGTAGTAGGAAAAAAGAAGGGCGACTGTACTGGAAATGTATAAAAGAAAAGGAGAAAGATAGCATGGTTAAAATTACTTTTATGGGTGCCGGAAGTACGGTTTTCGCCAGAAATGTGCTGGGAGACTGCATGTGTACCCCGGCATTGCGGGACAGCGAGATTGCGCTGTACGATATTGATGAAAAGAGACTGGAGGATTCCAGAATTATTCTGAGCGCGATTAATCATAATGTCAATGAGGACAGAGCGACGATCCGTACATATCTGGGAGCAGAAAACAGAAAGGATGCGCTGAGGAATGCGGATTTCGTGGTCAATGCCATCCAGGTGGGAGGCTACGAGCCCTGCACGGTGACGGATTTTGAGATTCCGAAAAAATACGGTATCCGGCAGACCATAGCGGATACGCTCGGCATCGGCGGCATCATGCGCGCGCTGCGTACCATTCCGGTACTGGAGGAGTTTGCAAGGGATATGGAGGAAGTGTGCCCCGATACGTTATTTCTGAATTACTCAAACCCGATGGCAATGCTCACCGGCTATATGCAGCGGTTTACAAAAATCCGTACCGTCGGGCTCTGCCACAGTGTGCAGGTATGCTCTGAGAAGCTTCTGGAGGGCATGGGTATGCAGGATAAGCTGGAGGGACGGACGGAGCTGATTGCCGGAATCAATCATATGGCGTGGCTTCTGGAAATCCGCGATAAGGACGGCAACGACCTTTATCCGGAAATTCGCAGG
Source organism: Marvinbryantia formatexigens DSM 14469 (assembly GCF_025148285.1). NCBI lineage: Bacteria > Bacillati > Bacillota > Clostridia > Lachnospirales > Lachnospiraceae > Marvinbryantia > Marvinbryantia formatexigens. The sequence continues at coordinate 3,083,143 of NZ_CP102268.1, forward strand.
ATCGCGGAGGAGCGCAATACTTCCGGGGAAAAGCATGACGATATGGTGCGCTACGAGTATATCCGCCAGCTGGGCTATTATTGTACGGAATCCAGCGAGCACAACGCGGAGTACAATCCGTTCTTTATTAAATCAAAATATCCGGAAATGATAGAGGAGTTTCATATTCCGCTTGACGAATATCCGAGGCGCTGCGTCAATCAGATAGAGGGCTGGGAAAAGGAGCGGGAGGATATCCTGCGCGACGGCAAAATCACGCATGAGAGAAGCAAAGAGTATGCTTCTTATATCATGGAGGCGGTTGTGACCAATACGCCGTATAAAATCGGCGGCAATGTGCTGAACAACGGTTACATTGATAATCTGCCGGCGGATGCCTGCGTGGAGGTGCCCTGCTATGTTGACGGCACCGGAGTCCACCCGGTAAAGGTGGGTAAACTTCCGACGCAGCTTGCGGCGATGAATTCCTCCAATATAAGTCCGCAGCTTTTAACGATAGAAGCCGCTGTCACGAAGGACCGCCAGAAAATCTACCAGGCGGCGATGATGGATCCGCACACAGGAGCGGAGCTGAATATCCGGGACATCCGGGCGATGTGCGATGAGCTGATTGAAGCACATGGCGAATACATGAAAGATTACAGATAAATTCCATGATGCCAGGGCAGAAAGCCCGGAGCGCGGTGCAGCGTAAAGCTGTCCGGCTCCGGGCTTTGCCGGAGTCTGCAGAAATGGAAATCCTTTTTACAAGAATGTAATATTTGTAAAACATGAAATAATTTTTGAGTTACAAAATTATAACATAATGGGTTGACATAGAGGGGATTTGTGGTACAATAGATTTAAGCAGAAGTGGAGGGATGGTCATGAATGAATTGCTGGGAGGACGCATTAAAGCGTTAAGGAATGCAAAAAATTTTACGCAGGAACAAATTGCCGACCGGATTGGTGTGAGCAGACAAAAATATGCCCGCATTGAGAACGGCGCGAACAGCATTACGCTGGATATTCTCTCCGCAATTGCAGAGGTACTGGATGTTACGGTGGGAGATATCACAAAGGTGCTTGATGAGAAGCCGGCTGTCGCTTACAGAGCAGGAGAGGGAGGCTCTTCTTCTGCAAAGATATTTGATATGCTTGATTTTTTCTATGCAAATAAGCATTTGTATGCAAAGCTTCAGCAAAGAGATATGAAGTGATGGAGGAGCACATGCAGGAGAGCAGACGGAGAGAAATACGAATCCAGGCGGACTTATTCAGAGCAAAATGTAAGGTAAGCTGTTATGGCATTATTGATTTATTTAAGGACTGCGAAAGACTCGGATATAAGCTGATTCGTTACCCGCTGGGAGAAGCGGCAGAACTGGGATTTGTCTTAATGAAAGACAACGATATTGTGATTTTTACCAATACAAGCAGCCGGTTATCCAGGGAAATTTTTACCCTTGCCCACGAGATTGGTCATGCAGTGCTTCATATGGATGGCAATACATCATTTATAGATGATGGTGCGACGATTTCAGACAGAAGCATTGATGAGAAGGAACGTGAAGCGAATTACTTTGCAGCCTGTCTGTTGATGCCTGCTGACGAAGTGGAAAAATTTTTAGACTTGAAAGTTGCAGATTTTCATAAAAATGGTTTGTCTGCAATGGATATAGCAAGGATAATGTCTGAGTTTAATGTAAGCTTTGATATGGCGCTGAACCGTCTGGAAAGTCTCGGAAAAATTAATATGAGCGAAAAACTGAAGCTCGACAATGAGCGTAATGAAAAACGGGTCGGAAATCTGCTCAGAAGTGTGGGAGGAAGCTACAGACTAAATATTCCGGGAAACGAAATTGACATACCCGGTGAATATCTGGATTATGCAATATATAATTATAATCATAATGCGATTCCGGAAGGTACGCTGGAACGGATGCTGGCATATTATCACCTGAGCCGGGAGGATGTCAGTGACAGATTGTCAGAGCCTCAGGAGGATGACGGGGATAATCTCGATGCACTTATAGGAGGATTAAAGGATTGAGAGCCTCTTTGGATACGAATGTGATTATCCATTTTTACAGAGCGCGGCTTCAAGAGATTTTATTCAGTTTTTTGATGAAGGAGTATTTATATATGAGCAGATTCGAACGGCTGAGTTAAAAAATCATGGGAAAGATGTGCTGGAAATGGTTGACGCTGATATTGCTTCCGGTAAAATTGAGATATATACGAACCAGAGGCTGAAAGAAATGGCTGTTTACCGGATATTTGAAAACAATGTCAGAGAAAACCGTATCCTGTATGACACAGGAGACCTTGGCGAGGTCTACGCCATTTCGCTGGCGCAGACCCTGGGAGCGTACGCTCTTGTTACGGATGATATAAAGCAAGGCGGACCGTACATGTCGCTGCTTCAATTTGAAGATGAGGCGATGCCGTTTACATTTGCCGATGTCCTGATACTGAGATATCTTACCGGAACAGTTGATGAGATGCAGACAGTAAAGGATTTTCATGCTATCAATGATGCATCGGATCTGAAATGGGTTTTTCAAAGCCATCTGAAAAAGTTTATCCGGAGATTCTGGTACGACCCATACAGAAAAGGGGATACGGCATGGATTGAAAAGCTTACCTCTGAAAAAGGAATTAACGTAAAGAGTAAATTGATGGCTCTGAGAAAACTGATGTAGTCAGGGCGGCACCTGCCTACTCCTGTTCATGGCACGGTATCAGATTGCTGACATACGGGCGTGCGCCGGAGAGCACTTCATCATAAAAATTCTGCTTCCAGTCAATATAGGCAATGCTGTCCTGCAATTCCTCAATAGAAGAGCGCAGCTCCTGCTGTTTTTTGGTCAGCATTTCCTTGCGCTGCGGGATGGTGGATTCTCCCAGCAGGCACAAATCCAGATACTCTTTCATTTCCTGGATACTCATGCCGCATTTTTTCAGGCAGGTGAGGTCCTTGATCCATTTTACATCTCTTTCATCAAAAATCCGCCGGTTGTTACGGTCACGTTTCACATTGGGAACCAGTCCCTCATTGCAGTAGAATTTCAGAGTCTGGTAGGTCATATCCAGCTCCCGGCAGACCTGCATCATCGTATACATCATGTGTTCCTCCTGTTGTTTTTTATAAACGTTTTTTTATAAAAAGCTATTGACCGATAGTTACTATCGTAAAATATAATCGGTTATGAGAAGCGGTTCAATAAACCGGATTGTAACATAAAAACTGCAGGATTGCAATAAAAGGAGGATTTTCACATGGACAAATTTACATTTTCTTATCCGACAAAGGTTTATTTTGGGGAAGGGAGCGCGGCGCAGGCGCTGGGCGCGGAGCTTTCCGGGACCGGGGAGACCGTGATGCTGGCATATGGCGGCGGCTCCATTAAAAAGAACGGGATTTATGATGAAATCAGAGCGCTTCTGGAGAAGGCGGGCAAAAAAGTGGTGGACTTTTCCGGTATCATGTCAAACCCCACTTATAAAAAAGCGCAGGAGGGCGCGGCTCTGGTGCGTGAACAGCACGTGGACTTCATTCTGGCGGTGGGCGGAGGCAGCGTCATCGACTGCTGTAAGGTCATTTCCGCACAGGCAGTGCTGGAGGAAGATATCTGGGATATGGAATATAAAAAAGGAAAATTCCCGGCAGGCGGAATCCGGATGGGTGCGGTCGTGACGGCTTCCGGTACCGGAGCGGAAATGAACGCGGGCGCGGTCATCACGTATGAGGAAAAGAAGTGGAAGGGACCGGTCTTTGGAACGGCGGCTTCCTTTGCCGTGCTCGACCCGGCGTATACGATGTCGGTACCTCAGATGCAGGTGCTCTCCGGCGCGTTTGACACCCTGAGCCACGCGATGGAAACCTATCTGGGCACATCTGATAAGGATAATGTGTCGGATGATGTGGCGCTGGCGGTTATGAAAAATACGGTGACCAATATGCGCCGCCTCCTGAAGGACAGCGGCGACTGCCAGGCGCGCAGCAATCTGATGTGGGATTCTGCGATGGCGGAGAACGGAATTCTGAAATGCGGTCGTCTGACAGATTTCCAGGCGCACCAGATTGAACACCAGCTGGGCGCCTACACGGACTGCAACCACGGACAGGGGCTTGCGGTCATCCAGCCCGTCTATTACCGTCATATCGTGAAGGATGCGCCGGAAAAATTCACCCGGTTCGCCAAAGTCGTTTTCGATGCGGACAGCGCTGAAGCCGGTCTGGACGCGCTGGAGGCTTTTATCAGAGAGTGTCATCTGCCAACGAAAATGAGGGAACTGAAATCCACGGTGGAAATTACGCCGGAGGTGCTGCGCCAGGTGGCGGATACCTGCAATATCATCAAATGCAATCCCCGCGAGCTTGACAGGGAGGAAATCTATCAGATTCTTCTGGAGTGCCTGTAAAACAGGCATCCGGACTGCCGGTGCGCATGATGGCGCGCCGGCACGGAGAAAGCATCCGGGCGTCTGATGCAGAAAAATGTATCGGAGGGGAAAATGGATATCGATAAACTGGAGCTGCTCAGAAATGTGATTGACGCATATGGGGTGAAGCTGTGGATTCTGCAGGATGAGACGGAGCAGACGCCGGAATTTGATGAGGGTCTGAGAAAACAGCTTTATCAGAACTATGATTACTCTTTTCTGGCAGAGCAAATCAGAAAAAACTGTCATCCGGACAATGTCTATCGGGTATATGATAATTTTGCGCTCCATTATCTTATATTTCTTATGCCGCCGTCCGGGCCGGAGGGCAGGAAGTACATTATTATAGGCGCTTATTTTATGGAGCAGGAAAAGCCGGACGCGGTGCGCATTGCCGATGAGGCGAAGCTGGAGCTGTATCAGGTGCAGACCCTGAAGGAGTATTATTACGGCACGACGAGCGCCGCCAACATCGAGCATGTTGTGTGCTCGTTGCTGAGAATGCTGTACCCGGAAATCAACTGGAAAATCGAAAAGACAGGAATCAGCCTGCGGGAGCCGCAGACAGACGGAATGCGCCCGCGCCCGCAGGCGGAAGACGAGCTTTCCATGAGGATGATAGAGGAGCGCTATAAATGCGAAAATGAGATGCTGAACGCGCTCGCCCAGGGAGATGCGGATAAGGTGGAGGAGAAGATGAGCAGGCTGGTAAAATTCCGCCTGGAAACCAGAAGCGACAGCAGTCTGAGAGACGCGAAGAACAATCTGGTTATCATGAACGTCCTGTTCAGGAAAGCGGTGGAAAATGCGGGCGTTCATCCTTATTATATCGATAAGCTGTCCTCATCCCTGGGAAAAAGAATTGAGGCGGCGAGAAATATGATAGATATCGTCAGCATCAACCGGGAATTTGTGCGCCGGTACTGTCTTCTTGTCAGAAATTATGCGCTGCAGGGGTATTCGCCGGTTATCACAAAATGTCTGAATTACATCGATTTTAACCTCACGGAAGAACTTACGCTGAACAGCCTGGCGGAAAGGTTTTCCGTCAATGCAAGCGCCCTGTCCAAGAAGTTCAGAAGTGAGCTGGGAATGACATTGACCGATTACGTGAATAAAAAGCGGGTCGATTCCTCCATGCTTCTTCTGGCAACGACGAAGCTGCCCGTCGGGGAGGTCGCGGCGCAGGTGGGGTATCTGAATGAAAATTATTATTCGCGGATATTTAAAAAAATCCGCGGCATTTCTCCAAGGGAATACCGGGAAATTATGACCGGAAAAGAATAGACGGATTTTTTCAAAAAACCTCCGGTCGGGAGAAATCGTGCTAAAAACTGCCAAAGCAGGGATAAAGGTTTTTCTTCTTTTCACTTATAATAGTCTCATAAAAAGTTCGGGAATGCGCAATACCGTAAACGAAAGAAAGTGAGAGAAGATTATGAGTAAGAAAAAGAAAGAAAACAGGGTGGGACTGGGAAGGCTTCTGATCTGGAAAAGCTCTGACATTTCACAGGCTGCGGTCCAGTCAATCGTTCTGGGGTATCTGTCGCTGTACTGTACGGATACCCTGGGAATCGCACCGGCGCTGGTGGGCGTGCTGCTGGCGGCAAGTAAGGTGGCAGACGCATTTACAGACCTCTTTGCAGGCTGGCTTGTGGATAACACAAATACGAAGCTGGGAAAGGGCAGACCCTATGAGCTCTGCATTATCGGCGTAATGCTGTGCTCGATGGGACTGTTTATGGCAGACCCCGGCTGGAGCATGTTCTTTAAGTGTGCATGGATTTTCTGCATGTATACACTTGTATTTTCTGTTTTTACAACATTTCGTCAGGCAGGGATGGTGCCGTATATGATTCGTGCATTCAGCAATAATCAGGTGCTGATTACGAAGGTATCCTCCTATGGCGGTATTATCACAATGGCAGGCTCGATTATAATCAGTATGCTGTTTCCGAGGGTGATGGGAAGGCTTGCCACCAGCGCATCCGGCTGGACGGCAACGGTTGCCATTTTCGTGATACCGCTGACGCTTATCGCTCTGCTCAGATTCCTTTTTATCAAAGAAGACCCGTCGGTGGAGACCGGAGGGCAGCACAAGAAGGTGTCAATAAAAGAAATTTTTTCCATGCTGAAGGTAAATAAATATGTCTGGCTCTATGCGGGCATTATGCTGTTCTACAACATCAGCACATCGCTCGGCGCGGCGACTTATTTTTTCCGGTGGGTGATGGGAGATATCGGGCTGATGTCCTTTGTCGCGATGCTCTCTGTCGTTGTGATTCCAGTGATGTTTATATTCCCGGTTCTTATGAAGAAAATCGGTTCTATGGGAAATATGATTGCCTACTTCGCGGCGATTGGCGTTGCCGGCTATATCATTGTTTTCTTATCCGGAACCAATTTTGCCGGAATTATGTTCGGAATGCTCCTGGGCTCCTTTGCGGGACTGCCGATCGCGTATTACGGGGTGCTTTTCGTTATGCGCTGCTGCACCTATAACGAAATGAAGGGAATGCCGAGAATGGAGGCGTCCTCCAATATCATGGCGAATTTTATGTCCAAGGTCGGAGCGGCGGGCGGTTCTCTGATTACCGGCGTGCTTCTTGGTCTGGCGGGCTATGTATCGGGGGATAATGTGGCTGCCCAGCCGGATAGCGCCATTATGATGATACGCCTTCTCTTTTCGGTTGCGCCGGCTGTCTGCATGGCGGTAATCGGAATCTGCTCAAAGCAGTTTGCGGCGCTGGAAAAAATGATTCCGGAAAAACAGGAAAATTGTGCTAAAGATAGCTGAAATCGGTATAAAGAAAAAAGGAGCGGAAGTTTATAATTTATATGAGCCAGAAACAAATATGGAAGGGAGACAGACTGATATGAAGAAATTTCCGGAGAATTTTATGCTTGGCGCGTCAACCGCGGCGCATCAGGTGGAGGGTAACAATATACACAGCGATTACTGGGCACAGGAGCAGATGGAGCATTCCAGTTTTGTGGAGCCGTCTCTGGATGCGGTGGACCATTACCACCACTATGAGGAGGATATCCGGCTGATGGCGGAGGCGGGACTGAATGCGTACCGTTTTTCCATTGAATGGGCGCGGATTGAGCCGGAGGAGGGGAAATTTGATATAGAGGAGCTGGAGCATTACCGCAAGGTAATCCGCTGCTGCCGGGCAAACGGCATCGAGCCGGTTGTCACCTTGCTTCATTTTACCAGCCCCAGATGGCTTATTGAAAAGGGCGGCTGGGAAGCGGAGAGCACGGTCACCTATTTTGCGCGCTACTGCGCGTATGTTGTGATACAGCTTGGCGAGGAGCTGAATTACGTCTGCACGATAAATGAGGCGAATATGGGGCTGCAGGTTGCCGCGATTGGCAGACGCTATATGCAGCAGATGCAGAAGCAGGCGGCAGAGCAGAAAAATGGCGGCTCTGCAGAAAAAGAAGGCACGGCGGCAGAAAAGCTGGAGGGCAGCGTGCAGGTTGGCTTAAATATGGAAAGCCTTCTGAAAAGGCAGAAGGCGGTGGAGGAGGAAAACATCCAGGTGTTTGGCACTGCCAATCCGCAGATTTTTGTGTCCTCCAGAACGCCGGAGGGGGATCTGCTGGTGATGCGCGCGCATGAGGCGGCAAGAGACGCCATGAAGGCGATACGCCCGGATCTGAAAATCGGGCTGACATTAAGTCTGCACGATATACAGGCGCAGCCGGGCGGAGAGAAAGCCGCAGAAAAGGAATGGGAGGAAGAATTCCGCCATTATCTGCCGTTTATCAGAAATGATGATTTTCTGGGCGTGCAGAATTACACCAGGACGCTTATGGGAGCGGACGGAAGCCTTCCGGCGCCGGAGGGTGCGGAGCTGACGCAGATGAATTATGAATTTTATCCGGAAGCGCTGGAGCATGTCATAAGGAAGGTGGCAGAAGAATTTCAGGGAGAGCTTCTGGTGACGGAAAACGGAATTGCGACGGCGGATGATACGCGGAGAGTGGAATTTATCCGCCGGGCGCTGCAGGGCGTGCAGGCGTGCATACAGGATGGGATTCCGGTGAAGGGCTATATGCACTGGAGCCTTCTGGATAATTTTGAATGGCAGAAGGGATTCTCCATGATGTTTGGGCTGATTGCGGTGGACAGAAAGACCCGGACCAGATATCCGAAGCCGAGCCTTGCTTATCTGGGAAGCTGGCGGCAGGCGTAAAATGGCAGATGCCGCGGATGAAAAAGATTTGGAAAAAGAAAGGGGAAGATTTGCTTATGGCACAGTCATTTATTTATAAGGAAACAGCAGTCAATCAGTGGATCTGGACGGAGGAAAACCAGGAGCCGGAGAAGCTTTATGCCCGCGCGACCATTGAGAATATAAAGGAAGCGCTGAAGGAGCATGAAAATGTCACGGTGGTTTCCGCACAGTGGGAGCCGGTGCACGACGACTGGAAGGAGGTATTCCGGGTGGTGCTGTCGGAGGAGGGCTACGGCGCCCATCCGGCAACGATACAGGTATTCTGCCCGCTGGACTGGAACGGAAGATTTCTTGCCTGCACCGGCGGCGGTATCCGCACGCATCATATATATGAGATTCTTGGAAGGGAAAACCGCATTGTAATGCCGTTCAACGCAGTGGCGAACGGATTTGCCGCTGCCAATACGGACGGCGGCGTACCGGGCGACGTGTTCTGCTTCGGACTGGATGAGGAGACAAAGAAGATTGATTACGAGCTGATTTTAAATCTGGCATACCGCTCCACCCACAGCATGGCGGTGATCGCAAAGAAGGTAATCGAAGCGGTTTACGGTGAAAAACCGGCGTATTCCTATATGCAGGGTGCTTCCGGCGGCGGACGCCAGACGCTGACGGAGGCGCAGCTTTACCCGGAGGACTTTGACGGCTTCTGGGCGGTGGACCCGGCAATCAACTGGAATGAAATGATAGTGAGCGATACCTGGGGAATGCTTGTGATGAACCAGGAAGAGCACGTGGTAGCGCCCGGAAAAATGGAAGTATTCCGCAGAGAGGCAATCCGGCAGAACGGCGGAAGATATGACTTTATTGAGACGTCGGAGCCGCTGGTATTTGACCCGGCATCCTGCGTCGGGATGGAATCCGCGGACGGATGCATCACAGAAGAGGATGCAAGGGTCATGAAGCTGATTTTTGACGGACCTGAAACAAGGGACGGTCACGCCATCTGGTACGGCTTCCGTCCGGGCACGCATTTCTGGAGTTCGGGCGCCATCGGGGAGCAGGGCGGCGGATGCAACATACGCTCTCTGGCGGACGGCAGCTACCAGCCCATAATGAACAGCATGTTTGAGAGCATCGTGGATGCATGGGTAATGAGAGATATGCAGTATGACTGGTCGAAGGTCGATTACCGGGGGCTGGAGGAATTTTATAAAGAGGCGGTGCGGGTAACCGGCTGCCTGGAGTGCAACAATCCGGACCTGTATCAGGCAGAGCAGTCCGGCGCGAAAATTCTGCTTACCCATGCCGTAAATGACGACACGATTCCAAGCGACGGAACGATTGATTATTATAAGCGGGTCGTTGCCTATATGGGGCAGGAAAGCGGAGTACAGAAGTTCCTGCGGCTCTTTATGACACCCGGCGGCGGTCACACGGATATTACAAGTCCGGGATTAAATCTGACGACCTCCATCGGAATGACGGCGCTGATGAAGTGGGTAGAAGAGGGCGAGGCTCCGGAGCTTCTGGACGGCGTACAGTACGATTTTGAGCAGAAGGCGCCGCTGCTGACGGGAAAAGTTTCGCTGTACAGCCTTGATAATCCCGGCAGATGCGTGGAAGTGGCAGAGACGTCGGCATACGCGAAGCGCGATGCATATGACGCTGCACAGCGTAAGGATGAGTTGTTTATGTTGAAAAAAGAAAAAACAGACCGCTATTATGGAAAGACGGAGGAATAAGGATATGAGTACGATTAAGACGGTATGCAAAGAAATCAGACCGGAGGAGCTGGGCTTTACCTCTATGCACGAGCATCTGCTCTGCGATTTTACAGAAATGATGAAGCTGTCCATCGAGCCGGAGATACGCGCGCGGATTGATTATATCCCGGAATCAATGCTGAAATTAAATCTGGGAAATCTGTATGCGCTGCGGACCGGAATGGGCACCTTTTCAAAAGATTGCGCATCGCTCTACGATATGGATTATATGGTGGGAGAGCTGAAAGCGTTTGCAGCGATGGGCGGGAAAGCCATCGTGGACGCTTCGCCGATAGCGGCAAAGGCACAGAAGAATGTGCGCGGACTGCAGGAGCTATCTGAAAAATCGGGTGTCCACGTTGTAACCTGCACGGGGCTTTATACGGCGGCGACGCAGCCGGAGGAATATAAGGCGATGCCGGAGGAGGAGCTGGTGGCGTTTTTTAAGAAGCAGATGGAGGAAGGTCTGGACGGCACCGGGGTGAAGCCGGGATTTATGAAATGCGCCATCAATACGCCCGGCGACTGCATGGGGGTGGACGCGTCGGAGATTAAGGCGGTCCGTGCCTGCGCCCGCGTTGCGGCGGAGACGGGATGCTCCATCCACATCCACAACGGATATCCGATGGGCATGGAGGAGTGCGTTCCGGTTGCGCAGATGGTGCTGGATCTCGGTGTGAAGCCGGACAAGCTGCTGATGCTTCATATGGATTCCCTGATACTGAGACCGCACACGGATATGGAGTATATTTCTGATTTTGCGGCGGTAAAGACGGTGAATATCGATTTGATGCTGCGTCTGCTGGATATGGGCGTGAACGTCGGATTTGATTCCTGGGATATGCTGGTCGGGGGATTTCCGACGAACACAGACCGCCTCAAAGCACTGGCGGAGCTGCTGAGGAGAGGCTACGGAAATAAGATTGTCATGGGACACGACGCGTATGATAAGTCGCGCTCCGTGGCATACGGATACACCGGATTTACCGGCTTTATCCGCAATGCGCTTCCGGTTCTGCGCCAGCTAGGCTACGAAAAGGAAATCGGAATGCTCACGACAGAAAATCCCGCACGCATCCTGGCATTCTGATAAAGGCAGAAAAACGGAGAACGAAGATGGGTATGGATATCAGAGAATGTCTGAAAAATATGACACTGGAAGAAAAGGTGCTTCTTCTGGAGGGTGCGGACAAGGGCTTTACGAATCCGGTGAAGCGGCTGGGTATCCCGCGGATTCTGCTGGCGGACGGTCCCCACGGGGTGCGCGTGGAAAAGGGAACGGAGCCGGACGGCGACGCTCCGTACACGATGACGGGAGAAATGGAGGAGACGACCGCTTTCCCGTGTGAGGCGGCGATGGCGGCGACCTGGGATGCAGGGCTGCTGGAGAAAATCGGGCGGTGCATGGGAGAGGAATGCCGTGCTCTTGGCGTGGGCGTGCTGCTGGGACCGGGAGTGAACGGAAAGCGTTCCCCTCTGGGCGGGAGGAATTTTGAGTATTTTTCCGAGGATCCGTATCTGTCCGGAAAGCTTGCGGCGGCGCTGATAAGGGGCGTGCAGTCGCAGGGCGTGGGCACATGCCTGAAGCACTATGCGCTGAACGACCAGGAGAGCCGCCGCACCTCTGTGAACGTTCACATAGACGAGCGGGCGATGTGGGAAATTTATCTGAAGCCCTTTGAGATTGCAATCAGAGAGGCGGCTCCGTTTAGCGTCATGGCAGCCTATAATAAAGTGGACGGCCATTATATGAGTGAAAATGAGGAAATGCTCGCCCATATCCTGCGGGAGCGCCTGGGCTTTCCGGGCGCTGTCGTCTCTGACTGGGGAGCGGTCCACGATAAGGTCAGCGCCGTGAAAGCCGGGCTGAGCCTGCAGATGCCGGGACCCGGAAGGGACGCCGGGCGGGTGATAAAAGCCGTAGAGGACGGGGAGCTTACGGAAGCGGAAATTGACAGGCGCGCAGGCGAGGTGCTGCGGCTGGTAAAGAAGGTGACGGAGGCGCGCGGCAAAAAACAGGCGGAGCCGGACTGGCAGGAGCATCACCGGGCTGCCGTGCAGACGGCGGCGGAGGGGATGGTGCTTCTGAAAAACGAAGACGGCATCCTGCCGCTGAAGCAGGCGGGCACGCTGGCGGTGCTCGGAGAGCTGGCAGAAAAGCCCTGCTTTGTGGGCGGAGGAAGCTCCAGCCTGACACCGCGTCAGATGGATATGCCGCTGGAATGTCTGGGCGGAGAATATACGGTTTCCTATGCGAAGGGCTATGCGGCAAACCGGACGACAGAGGAGCTGTTAAACCAGGCGGTGCGTACAGCCGGGACGGCGGATACCGTGCTGCTTTTTGCCGGCGTCAGCACTTCGGAAAGCCTGGACAGGGATACAATTCTGCTCCCCAGGGAACAGATCAGACTGGTGAGAGCGGCTGCCGCGGTCAATCCCAATATCGTGCTGGTCACACAGTGTGGTTCGGCAGTCGATTACAGTGAAGCCGAAAAGTATGTGAAGGCAATCCTTCACGTCTGGATTCCGGGCGAGGGCTTCGGGGCGGCGCTTGCCGCCATTCTTTCCGGCAGGATATCGCCGTGCGGAAAGCTGGCGGAGACCTTTCCGGTCTGCCTGGAGAACACGCCGGCATATCCGGATTTTCCCGGTGTAAAGGATGAGGTGTATTACCGGGAAGGGCTGCTGACGGGCTACCGCTTTTATGACACCAGGAGGATTCTGCCCCGGTATCCGTTCGGCTTCGGGCTTTCCTACACCACCTTTGCGCTGGAAAATCTGAGGCTGTCTTCCCACAGAATTTGCAGCAGGGAAGAACTGACGGTTTCTGTCGATGTGAAAAATACCGGGAGCATGGCGGGAAAAGAAGTGGTGCAGCTTTATATCCGGGATGAAAAATCTGCGTTCTTCCGCCCGGAAAAGGAGCTGAAGGAGTTTGCGAAAGTAAAGCTGGAGCCGGGAGAGACAAAAACCGTTGTGCTGAAGCTGACAGAGGACGCCTTTTCCTACTATGTGCCCCATCTGGGACGGTTCGCGGTGGAATCAGGAAGCTTTGCTGTTCTGGCGGGCACCTCCAGCCGGGATATCTGTCTGGAGGATACGGTGGAAGTTATCTCGGAAGATGAGGTGCGGCTTCCGCTCGGCATGACGGATTCCTTTAAGGATTTTCTGGAGGATGACCGGTATACGGTGTACGCCCGACAGTTCCTCGCGGCGCTCCGGGTGGATGAATCCCATATGTTCTATCAGATGCTTCTGGGGGTAAATCTGATTCAGATGCAGGAGCTTCTGGCGATTATGGGAATTGATGAGGCGACAGCGGGACGTATGACGGAAAATCTGATAAACCGACAGAGCGAATTTTGAATGGATTTGCGAAGGCTGCTGTAAATGGAGTGAGCAGTAATGTGTTTAGAAATTGTTTAACAAATCTGTCCTCTTTGTTTAGCTATCTGCGCTATTATGGGTTATAATAGAACCTGTACGGGAGGGCTGTGTGATGGGAAAGCGGACAGTAAAGAGAAGGATTTTTGTATCAAACGCGCTGATGGTTTTTGTGACGCTTGCGTTGTTTCTGCTGATAAGCGTATTTGTCCTCAAAATATATTCGGAATCCATTGAGACGGAGCTGAAGGCATCGGTGGAAGCCGGGATAGACGCGGACGGCTGGGACGACTGGATTGAGGAATGGACCATACACCGGGACGAATTTCTGCTTCTTTTTCTGGCGGAGGGGATGCTTGGCATTGCGGTGCTGGTGGTTGTGAGCCAGTTCTTTACGCGCAATCTGGTGCGTCACATCATGGAGCCGCTGGACGCGCTGTCAGCGGGAGCGGAAAGAATCCGGAACCACGATCTGACACAGGATATTTCCTACGAGGGGGAGCGGGAGTTTGAGGACGTCTGCGCCAACTTCAATGAAATGCGGGCGTCTCTTCTGGAGGCGCAGGAAAAAAACAGGAAGTACGAAAAAGCAAGAACTGATATGATTGCCGGCATTTCCCACGACCTGCGCACGCCCCTCACCGCCATCCGCGGGACCATTAAGGGACTGCTGGACGGCGTGGCGGCAACACCGGAGCGGCAGAAGAAGTTTCTGGAAACCGCATACCGCAGGACAGGGGAAATGAACGTGCTGCTGAACCGGCTGTTTTACATTTCAAAGCTGGAAACCGGAAACATGCCGCTGCATATGCAGACTATTGAGATTGCTGATTTTATCCGCAATTATGTGAGAGGAAAGCGGGAGACGCTGGAGAATGAGCCGGTGGAGCTGACTGCCGATATCAGAGCGGCGGGCGCGGTATCCGCCGATGCGGAGGAGCTCTGGCGCATTTTTGATAATCTTCTGGAAAACAGCAGAAAATACGGAGGCGCAGTACCGCTGAAGGTAAAAATTGTGCTGGATAAAACGCAGGAGGGATTTCGCATCTGCTTTTCCGATAACGGAGCGGGTGTGCCCGAAGAAAAGCTGCCCTTTATTTTTGATGAATTTTATCGCGGGGACGAATCCAGAAACCACAGGGATGGAAACGGGCTGGGGCTTTATATTGTCCGCTATCTGATGGAGGCGATGGGCGGAAGCGTCCGGGCGGAAAATGCGGACGGGCTTGCCGTTTATCTGGAGCTAAAGGAGATTGCGCGCCCCGGCGGGCAGCAGTCCCGGATAGATTCCAATGAAAGCGGGGCGGACGGCAGGAAATGATGCTTAAAGGACAGAAGCGGGGCGGACGGCAGGACATGATGCTTAAAAGACAGGAGCGTACCGACGGCAGAGCAGGCTGCAGAAAGGAGACCGGAGCGGAATATGGCGGAGAAAAGACGGGTGCTGATTGTGGAGGACGACGAGGATATCAGTATGGTGGAGGAGGCTTATCTGGAAGCGGCGGGCTTTGATACGGCAATCTGCCGGGATGGCGGGGAGGTCGCCGGGCTGCTTGGGAAGGAAAGCTTCGATTTGATTTTGCTGGATTTGATGCTTCCGGGGAAAAGCGGCTATGATATCTGCCGGGAAATACGGGAGCAGGTGGATATTCCCATTCTCATGGTGACGGCGCGGACGGAGACCGTGGATAAAATCAGAGGGCTGGGGCTCGGCGCAGATGATTATATCGCGAAGCCGTTTGACCCGGCGGAGCTGGTGGCGCGCGTGACGGCAAATTTAAGGCAGTATGACAGGATGATGCGGAAAATTCCGGAGGAAAAAACGGAAGAGCCGGAGGAAATCTGTGTCGCTGATTTGCGGATTCTCGTTAATAGCTGGAAGGTTTATAAGGGAGAGCGGGAAATCAAATTTCCGAACCGGGAGTTTGAGCTGCTGAAATTTCTCGCCATGAACCCCAACATCGTGTTTTCCAGGGAGCAGCTTTTTGAAAAGATATGGGGGTACGATTACGTGGGCGACAGCGTCACAGTCATGGTGCATATTAACCGCATCCGGGAAAAAATCGAGGACGACAGCAAAAATCCGAAGATTCTGGAAACGGTGTGGGGTGCCGGATACCGGTTTAATAAAGATTGAAAAAGTGTTTAGGATTTGTTTAGAAAAAATCCCTCTGTTTGTTTAACGCAGGTTGTTAAGATAACCGCAGAAAATAAAACAGGAGGGATTTTTTTATGATAAGAGAGGGAATAAATGGATTTTGTATGGCGCTGGCGGACAGTGTGCCGGGCGTATCGGGAGGAACGGTTGCGTTTATCCTGGGATTTTACGATAGCTTTATCGGTTCCATCCACGACCTGGCATTCGGCAGGCGGACAGAGAAAATGCGCGCCGTCCGCTATCTGGCAAAGCTGGGCACTGGCTGGGCAGTCGGAATGGTGCTGGCGGTGGTTGCCCTGTCGGCTTTGTTTGAGAGCCACATTTATGGAGTAAGCTCTTTATTTATCGGGTTTATCGCCGGGGCGATTCCGCTGATCGTAATAGAGGAGAAGGAGAGTATGCGGGAAGCCGGAAAGGGAATCCCGTTCTGTCTGCTCGGAATTGCGCTGGTCGCGGGCATTACCTGGGCGAATGGCAGAATTGGCGGCGGGGCGATGGACCTTAGTCAGTTTTCCGCGGGGATGGCGGTGAAGCTGTTCTTTATCGGAATGATTGCGATTTCCGCGATGTTTCTTCCGGGAATCTCCGGCTCCACGCTGCTGCTTATCTTCGGAGCGTACATTCCGGTGATTACGGCGGTGAGAGGCGTTCTTTCCCTGGATTTTTCTTACATTCCGTGTCTTATCTTTTTCGGATGCGGCGTGCTGACCGGTGCGCTGACTGTGGTAAAGGCAATTAAAATCTGCCTGGAGCGGTTCCGTCCGCAGACCATATACATGATTCTGGGAATGATGATTGGTTCCTTTTATGCCATCGTTATGGGACCGACCACGCTGGAGGCGCCGCAGGCGGCTTTAAGCCTTTCAAATTTTCAGCCCGTCGCTGCGGTTGCAGGGGTATTGCTGGTACTGGGGATGCAGAAGCTTAAAGCAAGAAGGTGACAGCCATGAGTGTGACAGGAGCAATTTATCTGGCAATTATGCTGCTGATTTTTCAGATTCCCGCTATCATGGGAGAGCGAGAATGACGGGAGGTGAAAAGCACAGAAATGGGTAATATTGAGTGGATGATTCTGGACTGGATACAAAGCATCCGGACGCCGGCGGGCGACGTTATCATTCCCTTCATTACGAAGCTGGGAAACATGGGAATGATATGGATTTTACTTGCAGTGCTTCTGCTGCTGATTCCGAAGACACGGAAAGCCGGAGCGATAATGCTGGCGGCATTATGTGTGGATTTGATTTTGTGCAATGGGATACTGAAGAATCTGGTCGGCAGGCTGCGCCCCTGCGATGTGAATACGGGCGTTCAGCTTCTGATTGCAAGACCGCATGATTTTTCCTTTCCGTCGGGTCACACGGCGTCTTCTTTTGCGGCGGTGACGGCGCTTTATCTGGCAGGGGAGAGGAAGCTGTGGAAACCGGCGCTTGTGCTTGCGGTTCTGATAGCGTTTTCAAGGTTGTATTTATATGTGCATTATCCAACAGACATTTTCGGAGGCGTGGTTGTCGGAATTATTTCCGGAATCATCGGCTTTTGGGCAGTCGGAAGACTGGAGAAATGGAGAAAAAGACACGGCGGCATGGAAGAAAAGGCACAATGAGGTTTTTAATGAAATGCTGCGGAAGACAGGAAAGTGACAGAGAGTTTGGAACTGCCTGGGAAGGCAAAAAAGGAGGCATACAGTATGGCGGTTGTGGTTATTCCGGCATATAAGCCGGATGAAGAACTGATGAAAATAACAGACAGGCTCTGGGCATATGGCTGCCGGATGATTGTAGTGGACGACGGCAGCGGGGAAGCATACAGAGCGGTGTTTGATAAGATAAAGGATGTCTGCGTGATTCTTCATCATCCGGAGAACCGGGGAAAGGGCGCTGCGATTAAGACGGCACTGTCTTACCTGAAAAATGGGGCGCCGCAGGAGGAAAAACAGAGCGGCGATGTGATTGGCGTCATGGACGCCGACGGACAGCATCTGCCGGAGGACATGATGAGACTGCTGAATTTTGCGGAAACGCACAGAAAGGCGCTGGTGCTGGGTGTGCGGACGGTCGGCAGGGAAATGCCGCTGAAATCAAGGCTGGGAAATCAGATTACCAGAATGGTTTTCCGCCTGGTCAGCGGCGTGGCAGTGTCCGATACGCAGACGGGCTTACGGGCGTTCGGCCCGGAGCTGATTACAAAATTGCTTTCGGTCTCCGGGGAGCGCTATGAGTATGAAACGAATGTGCTGATGGCGTGCGCAAAGGGAAGGGTTCCGATTGAGGAGTTGCCCATCGACACGATTTACCGGGACAGGAGCAATTCCAGCTCGCATTTTCACAGCATCCGGGATTCGGTGCGCATCTACCGGGATATGCTGAAGTTTACGCTTTCGTCGTTTTCTGGCTTTGTTCTGGATTATCTGCTGTTTTCATTGTTTTTGCTGTTTCTGCCGCACACGGCGTTCTGCGTGCTGCTGGCGAATATTGCAGCGAGGGCGGTCAGCGCTTTTTGTAATTACAGCATGAACTGCTGTTTCGTGTTTCACACAAACCGGAGAATGCAGACAGCCGCCCGGTATTTTGCGCTGGCGGGCGTTATATTGCTGCTGAATAATCTGATTCTGGGAATGCTTGTGCAGGTGCTTCATGTGCCCGTCCATCCGGCAAAGCTGCTGACGGAATGCCTGCTGTTTCTCTTTAGCTGGCTGATGCAGAACTGCGTGATATTCCGGAGAGAAAGGGTTTACGCCCTGCCGGAAGGAAAAGAAGGAAGCTGTGCCCATCCGGGCGGAAAGGTCGGGATGATATGAAAAAGAGAATTTTGTGGCTGGCGCTGGATACGATTGCGGCGGCGCTGATACTTCTCGCGGTGTGGATTGTAGATTATAAGCTTCCGCAGAAAGGAATCCGGGCAGCCGCTTTTGAGGAAACTCTGGAGGCGGCGGATGCCAGGGAGAGCAGCAGCGCGGACGCGAATGTGGGCGGAAGCACAGCCGCGAATGCGGGCGCAGGAGGAGCCGGTACGGATAATGGTGCAGAAGCTGGTGCGAATGCAGGCGCAGGAAATGGCGTGGAAGCCGGTGCGGATGTGGGAATCGACGGGGCAACGGAAGAACAGTGGGAGCAGCAGGGGATGCTGCAGAGCACAAATGTGGTACGGGATACGCAGGACTGGCATCAGAAATTTGCAGATAAATTTACGGATACAGTGGTTGCCACGGACACGTCCTATACCAGCCCGGATTTGTCCATTCAGCTGACTTATAATCAGTATGATACCGGAAAGCTGGATAAGTCAGGCTCCGGAAAGCATGAAAAATACGGAACACAGATATCATATGTGCTGGCGGATATTTACGTGGGAGATATCACCTGCCTGCGCACTGCTTTTGCGCAGGATACCTATGGGGTGGGATATTCGGAAAAGCTGTCGGGGATGTCGGACAGAATGAAGGCGGTGCTTGCCGTGAACGGCGATTCCTACAGCAACAACCGTCACCGGAATAACGGAACCATCATCCGCAACGGCGTCATCTACCGGAGCCAGGCGACAGACGCGGAAACCTGCGTGCTGAACTGGGACGGAACAATGGACATTTATACTCCGGACCAGATGGATATACAGAAACTGATAGAGCGTGGAGCATATCAGAGCTGGGTATTCGGACCGTCCCTGCTGGATGAAAACGGAAAAGCAAAGGACAGCTTTCTTACCTGGGACTATATCCGGCAGTCGCATCCGCGGACAGCAATCGGCTATTATGAGCCGGGACATTACTGCCTGCTGCTGGTGGATGGCAGGCAGAAGGCTTCCAGAGGCATGTTCCTGGATGAAATGGCGCAGCTGTTTGAAGAACTTGGATGCAAAGCGGCTTACAATCTGGACGGCGGTCACTGCTCCTTCATGAATTTCCAGGGGCAGACGGCAAACCATCCTTATAAGCCGGAGCATACGGTCTCCGATGGAATTTTTATTGTCGCGGGCAACGATCCAGGCGGACAGGCTTAACTGGTCCGATGTCCCGTGTGTCTGTATCGGGGTATTTGAATGTGGAGGAATCAGAATGAACAGATTAAGAGAAATTTTGTTACATATGTGTGCGATATGCAGTCTTATCTGCATTTCGGCAAAGGTGCTGGACTGGTATAATCCGTATATGGACTTTTCCGGACATATATGGGGCATCCAGATGGCGCTCTGCCTGGCGGTGCTTGTGCTGGCGGCTTTCCAAACCCCGGTCCGCCAGCAGAAAATCCCCGGAAAACGAAATGTAAAAAGAAATAAAACGGCATAGTAAAAGGAGACTTGCGCTTTGAGCAAAAAACTGCTAAACTCATATTAGAAAACAGTGCAGAAACAAAGCCGCAGGCAGAAAAAAATGACGGGCATACCGGGCGGCAGCGCGGAATGCCTGTTTTTTGGAAATGAAAGTTAGAAAAAACTAACCAAAAGGGGAGAGAGCATGAAAGCAAAGAAAACACATCTGCCGGTGTATGGGGTTGGTCCCTTATACGGCGTGGTTATTATCGGACTGACTGTCCTGTGGATTGTTTCAAGCGCGCACAACCGGATTCCTGTTATCCGGTATAAGGGAGCTTCTGTGATTATGCTGATTGCGGGAATCTGTCTGATTATCTGCGGAATCTATCTGTGGTATGCGGCGGTAATCCGGGGTAAAATTGATGACGGTATCCTGAATAACCATCTTGTGACGGACGGCATTTATGCAAAGGTGCGCAATCCAATCTATTCGGCATTTTTGTTTGCCTGCACGGGAGCTCTGCTGATTTACGGAAATATTCTGCTGCTGTTTCTGCCTTTCTTTTATTGGGGTTTCTGACGGTGCTGATGAAAGGCACAGAAGAAAAGTGGCTGCGGGAGCTTTACGGCGAAGAGTATAAGGAATACTGCAGATGTGTGAACCGCTGTATTCCGTGGAGAAAAAACAGAAGGAGCACAGGAAAATGATAATTATCCAGTTAGTATTGTATTGTCTGCTTTTTACGGGAATGGTGAGACTGTCGGTGCGCGGCGGAGCGATTGACGGATTGTATTTTTATCCGGAACCGGTGCAGGAGAGGGCGATTGCGATTGGTCTGACAGACCGTGATACGGTAAGGAGAAAAAAGAAGCGCTTTATGACCTCGTTTTATCTTGTGATGCTGGCGGCGCTTCTGCTGATTGTCGGCTTCTGGAACCGGGCGGCGGATTTTAAGACAGCCTATCTGCAGTCGCTGCTTTTTCTGGAAGTGATGAACTGGTATGACGGAATCGTGATTGACAAAATCTGGGTGGGACACAGCAAATTCTGGGTGCTCCCCGGAACAGAGGATATTCCGTTTGTCCAGACCTGGAAGCAGGTATTGAAGAAGCGCGGACTGCTCACATTAATATGGGTCGTGGGAGCCGCTGTCGCAGCGGGGCTGGTGGTTTTGCTTTTTTAAAAGTCTTCCGTCCTTCCAAAGCGCCTGCACCGGACAATAAACCGTAGCGGTTTACGGAGCAGGCGTCCTGTTCATCCAGAGCGCCTGCTCCGGACAATGCATTGTAGCGGCTTACGGAGCAGGCGTTCCCACCTCAATCAGATTGCCGTCTAAATCGTAAAAGCGGATGACCTTTTTCCCGGAGGTATACGTCGTAAGAGGGGTGACGTACTGAACGGAGGGGTAAAGCTGTTTCAGTTTTCCGGCAAATGCTTCGATATCCGGCTCCTCAAAATACAGCTCACAGGAATTACTTTGCAAAATAACCTCTTTCCCAAGACACGCTTTCCAGATTTTTTCCTCCTGCAGTACAAAACCTTCCGTCAGAATTACGTTTCCGTCGCTGTCGAGGATCACATCCAGACCAAACAGGTCATGATAAAACTGCTTAGATTTTTCGATATCTTTCACAACAATCAAAATATTCTTTAACTTCATTGCCGGTACCTCCGGAAAAGTGGTAATTGAAAAGCAGTATATGTATCAATTCTATTATAACGGAAGACGCCTGGGCAGGCAAGCGTAAAACCGCTTTTTTTCAGAGCTGGGAAGATTCGCAAGCGGCTGATAAACCAGGGTTATAGCAGTATTCTTTATTGGCATTGTACATTCTGGGTAATAGTATTTATAATTTAAACTGGAAACAGGATAACAGCCAGAAACGGACGCTTTGTCGTCCGTGTTAAGAAAGATGAGGTAATATTTATGGAGTTTATTACACTGAATACAGGCGCAAAGATGCCGCAGGAGGGCTTCGGGGTATTTCAGATCCCGGACGCCGCGCAGTGCGAGCAGGTTGTTTACGATGCGATCAAAACGGGCTACCGGCTGCTGGATACGGCGACCGCATATGCCAATGAGGAGGCTGTCGGAAAGGGCGTTGCGCGGGCAATCGCGGACGGTCTGACGACAAGGGAAGAGCTGTTTATCACCACGAAGGTATGGGTGAATGATATGGGCAGCGAGGAAGCCGCATACGAGGCGGTGAAGGCGTCGCTTGGAAGACTTGCGATGAATTACGCGGACCTGATTTTGCTGCACCAGCCGATGAAGGATTATTTTGCGGCATACCGCGGCATCACAAAGGCTTACCGGGAAGGGCTTGCAAAAGCAATCGGAGTGGCAAACTTTTATCCGGCAATCCTTGCGAATCTCTGCGAGACGGTGGAGGTCATTCCGGCAGTCAACCAGGTGGAGCTGCACCCGTTCTTTGTGCAGGAGAGCGCGCTGGAAAACATGAAAGCGTACGGTGTCATCCCGCAGGCATGGGGACCTCTGGCGGAAGGAAAACATGGCATCTTTACCGACCCGGATCTTGTGGAAATCGGCGCAAAATATGGAAAATCGGCGGCGCAGGTAGCGCTCAGATGGAATGTGCAGCGCGGCGTGTCCATTATCCCGAAATCGGTGCATGTAGAAAGAATGCAGCAGAATATCGATATCTGGGATTTCACGCTCACAGAAGAGGAAATGGCGAAAATCGCAGCCAAAGACCTTGGACACAGCGAAATTGTAAACCATGACGACCCGGCGTTCGTGAAATTTGTATTGAATCTGCACTGAAAGCAGGGACCGACCGCCAGACCTATGTTTACGGGAGAATGTGCCGGGAGCGACTGAAGCGGATGTCACGTATCTTCCGCCTGCCAGACCCGCGTTTACGGTGCGTACCCGGAAAACGCCAGGGTTCTCACAAATTTTATGGGATAAGCTGCGCCCTCCGGTACTGCGTCGGCGTGCCGCCGGTAATCTGCCGGAAGGTCTTGGTAAAGTAGCTGGGGCTTTCGAAGCCGCAAAGATTGCTGATTTCCAGAACCGAGAGGTCGGATTCGCGCAGCAGGATGCAGGAGCGCGCAATCCGATAGCGGATAAGGTACTGAATCGGGGAGAGATGCAGCACCTTCTGGAAGCAGCGCAGGCATTCGCGCTCGCAGATATTGGCGTGCGCCGCCAGCTCGGCGACGGTGACGCGGCGCGTATAGTTTTCCTGCAGATAACGGAGCATCTGCTTGATGCGGGCGTTCTCGGAAGCCGTTGCCGCGGACGTTTCCGCCGCTGGAGCGTTCCGATAGCAGTACAGATCAAAAAATATTTCGGACAGCAGGCTCCGCACCGTAAATTCATAGCCCTCCGGCTCGTTCTGACACAGCCGGACGGCTTTTTTTATGCGCGAAAGAATCTCCGCGTGCCAGGATACAGTTCTGCGCAGGATAAGCGTCTGGAACGCGTCCGGAGCGGAGAGCGGCTGCACGTATTTCTGGTACAGGACACTGTCGCGGGAGCCGTAAATCAGACGGCCGTGGAAGACCAGGTCGCTTTTTTTTAAGGAGCCCGCCGGAGCAACCTCCACTGTGTGCAGCGTGCCGGAATTCAGAAAAATACCGTCGCCCTCGCCCAGCCGGAATTCCCCCTGCGGGGTATGATAAGTAACCGCACCGTGAAAGACATAAGAGCATTCGTATTCCTCGTGCCAGTGCCACGGGACCTGGACCTCCGGCGACGCATTGTAGCAGCCGCACGGGAAAAGTCCGGTGCCGTGCTGCTTCAGCTCCTGCCCGTTGGCGTTTACTGCATCAGAGTGAAAAATGGATGTCATAAGCCTGCCTCCTGTAAATCGACCGTTTTGCGCTGCTGCCTGCGCCAGCCTGCCGCCCGGTTCATAATCGCTTATAATATAGTCGCTTTTGTTATAGTATATAGCGGTTTTATTATAGAAACAAGTGAAAAAATTCTTTATTATTACAAAAATAAAACACGTGGGAGGCAGTAAAATGACAAAGAATATGACGGAGGGAAAGCCCCTTGGGCTGATTATCGGATTTGCGGTGCCGATGTTTCTGGGGATGCTGTTTCAGCAGTTTTACAGCATGGTGGATACGATTATCGTCGGGCAGTTTCTTGGCGTAAATCCGCTGGCAGGGGTCGGCGCGACAGGCTCTCTGAATTTTCTTGTAATCGGATTTGTGACGGGGGTCTGTAACGGATTTGCGGTGCCGGTGGCGCAGATGTTCGGCGCGAAAAAGGAGAGCGAGCTGCGCCGGTATGTGGCAAATGCCGTGTGGGTGACGGTATTTCTTGCGGTTGTGCTGACGGCGGTTGTCGTGGGCTTCTGTCGTCCGCTGCTTACGCTGCTGCAGACGCCGGAGGATATTTTTGAGTATGCGTATGTCTATATTGTGATTATTTTCTGGGGAATCCCGTGCACGTTTCTGTACAATATACTGGCGGCGGTTATCCGCTCGCTGGGGGACAGCAGGACACCGGTCGTATTTCTGGCGCTTTCCTCGCTGATTAATATTGTGCTCGATATCGTGTTTATTGTGGTATTTCACATGAACGTTGAGGGACCGGCGCTGGCGACCGTGATTTCGCAGGGCGTCTCCGGGCTTATCTGCCTGTGGTATATCCGGCGGAAATTCCCTATCCTGCGGATGAGCCGCGAGGAATGGCAGCCAAAACGCAATTATATCTGGAAGCTCTGCTATATCGGAATCCCGATGGGGCTGCAGTATTCGGTGACGGCAATCGGCACGCTTGTCATCCAGGTCGCCATCAACGGCTTCGGTGCGCTTGCGGTGGCGGGCGTGACCGCCGCACAGAAGATTAACAACTTCCTGTGCTGCCCGATTGAGGCGCTCGGCGCGACGATGGCGGCTTACTGCGGGCAGAATATGGGAGCAAACCGGATCGACCGTATCAAAAAGGGCGTGAAGGATGCGCTGCTCTGCGGCTTTGCTGTATCCATCGTGCTGCTTGGCGTGGTGCTGCTGTGCGGCCGCCAGCTTTCACTGATATTCCTGGATGAACCGAATGAGCAGGTGTTGGATTATTCGTATCAGTTTCTGGTTGCTTCGGCGGCAGGTTACTGCCTGCTGACTATTGTGAATGTCGTAAGATTTACCATCCAGGGAATGGGCTTTTCGGTGTTCGCCATCACCTCCGGCGCACTGGAAATGCTCGCGCGCGGAATCGCCGGCACGGTGGTAGTCGCCGCGGTGGGCTTTATGGGAATCAGCCTGGCAAATGTGATGGCGTGGGTGTTTGCGGACTGCTTCCTGCTCCCGGCATTTGCGTACTGTATCCGCGTTACGCAGAAAAAGCTGGGCGGGTCTGAACCCGGAGGACGGAAGGTGTGGAAAAAACGAAAATTGCAGACGCTATTGACAGAACGCGGTGCGTGATGCTTTTACGCTGCAGATTGATAAGTAAATATAGAAAACCGGTGAAATGCGGACACATGGACAGAGCATATACCTTAAAGTATAAACTGGTAAACAAAAAGGAACTTCTGACGGAGTTCTTTTTTGTTTATAATTAAAAAAAGCAGGAAAGTAAGCTCCGGCAGAGCAGAAGGAACACAGGCAGCAGAAAGAACACAGGCAGCAGCGGGAGGGAAAGGCAAATGGCAGGAGGTAAAAAAAGAAAAAGACGCATCTGGAAAATTATCGCCGTGATTCTGGGCATTCTTGTGCTTGCTGGAATCGTCTGGTATGCAGTGCGGCGCGTGCAGACGGGCGAACGGCTCAGAGAGGGGCAGCAGTCTTATCAGCAGGCAGAGCTGACATCGGAAGAATACGTACAGAGCACAGACGGGCAGGCGCAGAACGGAACGGCAGGCGAAGAACAGGCAGAGACAGTGCAGGCAGGTGCAGAGCAGACGGAAGCGGCGCAGGCGGATTCATCTGTTGTATTTTTTACATCTGATATCAGCCCGGAGGGGCTGCGGGAAGTGTATGACGCTCTTGCGTGGACACCGGAGGGAAGTGTGGCGGTGAAGCTGAGTACCGGGGAGCCGCCCGCCAGCAATTATCTGGAGCCGGAGCTCATCAGGGAGCTGGTGCAGTCCGTGGATGGCACCATTGTGGAAAACAATACCGCTTACGGCGGTTCCAGAGCGGAAACAGCCATGCATATGCAGGTGGCAGAGGACCACGGATTTACAGATATCGCGGATGTGGATATTCTGGATGCGGATGGTTCGCTGGAAATTCCGGTGGAGGGAGGAAGCAGACTTACCTCCAACCTGGTAGGCTCTCATTTTTCCGATTATGATTCCTATCTGGTGCTTTCCCATTTTAAGGGTCATGCGATGGCGGGCTTTGGAGGCGCTATCAAGAATATTTCCATAGGTATGGCGTCGCAGGAAGGAAAGTGCCTGATTCATACATCCGGAAAAAGCCATACAAGTCCCTGGGGAGGAGATCAGACTGGCTTTACGGAATCTATGGCGGAGGCGGCAAAGTCCGTATCGGATTACCTTGGAGACGGCGAGCGGATCGTCTATATAAATGTGCTGAACAATATTTCCATCGACTGCGACTGTGACGGCAACCCGGCGGAACCGGATATTCACGACATCGGAATCGTAGCGTCCCATGACCCGGTCGCCGCCGACCAGGCGTGCATCGACCTTGCGTTTGCCGCGGAGGGAAGCAAATCCCTGCAGAACCGGGTGGCGTCGCGGGACGGTCTGCACACGCTGGAACATGCGGAAGAAATCGGTCTTGGAAACAGGGCTTATCAACTTGTAAATCTGGACTGAGCGGAAGAGGTCATTTGTCTGCGCCGATCCGTGAACCACAGACAGAAGAACAGTTTTTGATAAACAGATACCCCGGCGGGAACGCCGGGGATATTTCATGCCTGCCTGGACGCATCAGATTGGCGGGAGCGTCCGCTTATCAAGATACGCCGGTATACTCAGCACGCCGTTGCAGACCAGCTCGGTGGCGACGTCGATAAATTCATCCAGGGGAATCCGTTTCTTATCCGCCACCCATTTGCGGTACATGCCCAGGCAGGACATATTCAGGTAGGCGATGATAATGTTTTTCATATACGGGCTGACCCTGCCCAGGTCATCCACATGGCGCTGGTTACTGTCGCTGATTTTGCGGTTGATCCGGTCGCTGATGTATTTAAAATTTGCGTTGCAGATAATCTTTTCGTGCAGCGCGTCCTGCTGTGCGAAGCACAGAAGAAAGGTGCGGGCGATTTCCCGCTGATCCGAATAGCCGTTCATCGCATTTGTTTTCTGTACATAGCCGTCGGCAATCTCATCAATCAGCTCATTTAAAAGCTCATCTATGGAAGCGTAATGCAGGTAGAAGGTCCGCCGGTTGATATCTGCGCGCTCCGTCAGATTTTTAATCGTAATCTGGTCATAATCCATTTCTATAAGCATTTCCCGAAAGGTTTTTCCGATAGCCGCGCGGGTTTTCCGTGCGCGCATATCCTCCTGCTTCTGTATCATCATATCTGCACTCCTTACATAGTTTGTACACTTTTATCACTTTCTCGGAATCTGCCGAAACGAAAAGAGAAAAACTGCCGGAAATAATGCACATTTTTCTGCTGCGTGAGAATTATTACACAAATCTGGACCGGGTGTTGTAGTGTTTTTATATGCATTTATTATAATAGAATTATAAAAAATATACAACAAAAACAAACGCGAAGCAAATTTTAAATGGATTTGCGAAAATTACTGCGAACGAAGTGAATAGTAATGTTGTATATAAAAACGAAGGAGGGAGGAGGATGGAGTATCTTTCACTGAAAAACGGGGTAAAAATGCCTCTTGTCGGGTACGGCGTTGCCGATATCAGGGATGAAGCCCGGTGCGGGGCTCTGCTGGCGGAAGCACTTGCGGCAGGGTATCGGATGATTGACACGGCGGCGGCATACGAAAATGAGAAAGCAGTGGGAAACGCTGTGAAAAAGAGCGGAATTCCGAGAGAAGAACTATTTCTTACGACAAAAATATGGATTCAGGATTATGGATATGAAAAAGCGAAAAGAGCGTTTCAGAAATCCCTGGAGCGTCTGGGAACAGATTATATAGACCTGTATCTGATTCACCAGCCAATCGGCGATATCCATGAGACCTGGCGAGCAGTGGAAGAGATGTACCGGAAGGGTTACGCCAGAGCGGTGGGAGTATCGAACTTTGAAATGGGAAAGGTGGCGGAGGTATCCGTCTTTCACAGTCAGATGCCTTATGTAAATCAGATTGAAATGAATCTTTTGTGCCAGCAGAAGGAGCTGCTGCAATACCTGAAGGAGAACGGGATCGCGGCGGAAGCATGGGGTGTTTTTGCGAGAGGCACAATGGGGATTCTGGAAGAGCCGGTGATAAGAAAGCTTGGGAGAAAGCACAAAAAGACACCGGCGCAGATTATTCTGAGATGGATGACGCAGAGAGAGGTTCCGGTACTGATACAGTCGGAAAATGGTGTGCATATGAGAGAAAATCTGGATATTTTCGATTTCAGGCTGGAAGAGGAGGAGCTGGAGCAGATTGCAGAGCTTGATCTGGAGCGGAGCGTATATCTGAATTACAGCCTTCCGGAGACAGTCGCCCGGCTGGGAACCGCCCGGTTTAACACCTGAATGCAGCGCAGCGGACTGCGGTATCCGCTTTTATACCGCACACAAAAATTAGGAGGAAAGAGAAAATGCTGGATATTAATATGAGTGACGTTATGAACGTCCTGGGGCTTATCCGCCCTTATCTGATTGCTTTCGGAGTGATTCTTGCTGCGGCAGTGATCCTCATTCTTGCAGTCAGAAAAGTAAAAGAACCGCGAAGATACCTTATTCGGTCACAGGCGAGGGTTGCCGTTGTAATCTCGCTGATGGTTGTGGTCAGTCTGATCTGTACCGGACCGTTATCGACCCTGCTCTCTCTGGTGAGCGGGTCCGGAGCAATTACGGCGGACACGCAGGCAGCGGCGGAAGCGCTTGGCATGGAAATTGCCGACGAGGGCATTGTGCTTCTGAAAAATGAAGAGAACCTGCTGCCGATGACGGATAATAAAAATCTGAATGTGTTCGGCTGGGCATCCACCAATCCCGTTTACGGCGGCACGGGCTCCGGAGCGCTCTCGGATGCTTACGAGATTGTCAATCTGACAGCAGGTCTGGAAAATGCCGGATTTTCGCTGAATACGGAGCTGTCTGATTTCTATACGCAGTATCGGGCGGACCGTCCGGTGGTCGGCATGTGGGAGCAGGAATGGACGCTGCCGGAGCCGTCCGTGGACAGCTACACGGAGGATATGCTCAATAGCGCGAGAGAATTTTCCGATACGGCGATGGTTGTTTTCTCCCGTCCGGGCGGAGAGCATATCGACCTTCCGGAAAATATGGAGGGGCTGAATTACACCAACAATTCAGACGAATACGAAGACTTCACCGAAGGAATGCACTACCTTGAGCTGAGCCAGAGCGAGCGCAACATGCTGGAGCTGGTATGTGATAATTTTGAAAATGTAATCGTCATTTACAACGGCGCTAATACGATGGAGCTGGGCTTTGTAAACGAGTATCCGCAGATTAAGAGCGTGCTCTGGGTTCCGGGCACTGGTCAGAACGGCTTCAATTCCCTTGGCAGCATTCTGGCGGGCGGGGTGAATCCCTCCGGAAAAACGGCGGATACCTTTGCGGCGGATCTGACGGCGTCCCCGTCCTTCAACAATTTCGGCGATTTTACATATGACAATATGGAGGAATTCCGGATTGCCGACAGCGACCAGTTTGTGCCGGGAGCGCTTCCGCATTTTGTGAACTATGTGGAGGGCATTTATGTAGGCTATCGTTTCTACGAGACGGCGGCGGAAGAGGGACTGATTGATTACGACGAGGCGGTCACGTACCCGTTCGGATACGGACTTTCCTATACAACCTTTGCGCAGGAAATGGGAGAGCTGACGGAAGAAGACGGAATCCTTTCCGTGGATGTGACCGTGACAAATACGGGCGATACTGCGGGCAAGGATGTCGTGGAGCTTTATTACAATCCGCCGTATACCAACGGAGGAATCGAAAAAGCTTCCGTGAATCTGGCGGCCTTTGACAAGACGGATGAGCTGGCTCCGGGAGAATCCCAGACGCTGACCTTAAGCTTTTCCGCTGAGGATATGGCTTCCTACGATTACCGGGATGCGCAGGCGTATGTGCTGGAGGAAGGCGATTACGAAATCAGCCTGCGGACAGATTCCCATACGGTTGTGGATACACAGACCTACACGGTCGATGAGACGGTTGTCTACGGAGAAGAAAACAAGCGCTCCACGGACGAAGCGGCGGCGGTGAACGCCTTTGACTTTGCGGAGGGCGAGGTGGAATACCTCTCCCGTGCGGACGGATTTGCAAATTATGAGGAAGCGGTGGCGGCTCCGGTGACCTTTAGTATGCCGGAAGCGGACAAGGCGCTGTTTACCAACAACTCCAACTGGGAGCCCCAGGAGGATGCGGAGGCGGTAATGCCGGTAACAGGCGCAAATAACAGACTTACTCTTGCAGATATGCGCGGTCTGGATTATAATGATGAACAGTGGGAGGCTCTTCTTGACCAGCTCACAGTGGATGAGATGAATCAGCTTGCAGCGCTGGGCGGCTACCAGACAGCGGCGGCGGAAAGCGTGGGAAAAGTGCAGACGACAGACTGCGACGGACCGGCATCCATCAACAACAACTTTACCGGCGTTGGCTCCATCGGATTCCCCTGCGGCGTTATGATTGCCAACACCTTTAATGAAGATATTGCCAGAGAATTCGGACAGAGCATCGGCACGATGGCGGATGAGATGAACGTGTCCGGATGGTATGCTCCGGCAGTAAATATTCACAGAAGCGCATTTGCGGGACGGAACTTTGAGTATTATTCCGAGGACGGACTCCTGGCAGGCAAAATCGCTTCCCAGGCAATCCAGGGCGCGGCTGAGCACGGCGTATATGCTTACGTGAAGCACTTTGCAATGAATGAGCAGGAAACGAACCGCTGGGAAATGCTCACCACCTGGTCTAACGAGCAGGCTATCCGCGAAATCTATCTGAAGCCGTTTGAGCTTGCCATCAAGGAAGGCGGCGCGATGGCGGTCATGTCCTCGTACAACTACATCGGTTCGCAGTGGGCGGGCGCGTGCAGCTCCCTTCTGGAAACGGTGCTCAGAGACGAGTGGGGCTTTGAGGGCTTTATTCTGACCGATTATTTCGCAAGCTTTGGCTATATGGATGCGGCAAGGTCGATTTATAACGGCGGCAGCACCTGTCTGGCAAGCTATGACACAGGAACAAACTATATAACCTATACGGATTCCGCGACCATGATGCAGCGTATGCGCGAAGCATGCCATCGGATTTTCTATACGGTAGTGAACAGCCGGGCATACGAGCCGGAGAACATCAATACCGGGCTGCTCCTGTATCAGATTATTCTGATTGCGGCGGATGTGATCGTGGCAGTGCTGCTGATACTCTACGAGGTATTCCGTGTGCGTAAGGTATATAGAAAACGGAAAGATGCCGCGCATGTTGTGAGCGCAGAAGAGCTGAAAGCAGAGTAGAATCGGGGCAGGCTTTGGCGGGAATACCATAAGCCTGCCTTTCGAAACAGGCATGTATATGCACGAATCATCACAACAAGGAGAACACGATGAAGCATCAGGAAACGATTAAAAAAATGACATTAGAGGAGAAAGCGGCTTTTTTAAGCGGAAAGGGCGAGTGGCAGACATGGGATTTCCCCCGCCTGGGTATCCCCTCCATGTATTGCTCGGACGGACCGCACGGCATCCGTAAGCAGGCGGGAGCGGGCGACCATCTGGGGCTGAATCCGTCTCTTCCGGCAACCTGCTTTCCGACGGCGGCGACGATGGCGAACAGCTGGGACCCGCAGCTTGGCAGCGAGATTGGAAAAGCGCTGGGAGAAGAAGCGGCGGTGCAGGGAGTGCACGTCGTGCTCGGACCGGGACTGAACATCAAGAGAAGCCCGCTGTGCGGACGAAATTTTGAATATTTCTCCGAGGACCCGTATCTTGCCGGAAAGATGGCGGCGGGATATGTGCAGGGCATCCAGAGCCAGGGCGTGTACGCCTGCCCGAAGCATTTTGCGGTGAACAGCCAGGAGCTCAGAAGAATGGCGATGAACGCGGTGCTCGATGAGCGGACGCTGCGGGAGATTTATCTGACCGGCTTTGAGATTGCCGTAAAAGAGGGCGGCGCCGGAGCAATCATGACGAGCTACAACCAGGTGAACGGCACCTATGCCAATGAAAATGAGCACCTGCTGAAGGATATCCTGCGCGGCGAGTGGGGATATAACGGTATTGTTATCACAGACTGGGGCGGCTCCAACGACCACATCAGAGGCGTGGCGGCAGGATCGGACCTGGAGATGCCGACGCCCGGAATGGATTCCGCCCGGCAGCTCGTGGAAGCGGTGCAGACGGGAAAGATTTCGGAGGAGACGGTGGACGCCTGCGTGGACCGGATGCTGGAGGCGGTGCTCACGCTGACCGGAGGGCAGAAAAAGACGGCGGAATTTGATGAGGAGGCGCATCATGCGCTTGCCCGCAGGGCGGCGGCGGAAAGCGCCGTGCTTCTGAAAAACCAGGAGAAGATACTTCCGCTGAAGCCGGGGACCAGGGTGGCGCTGATTGGAGATTTTGCCTTTGAGCCCCGCTACCAGGGCGCCGGTTCCTCGATGGTAAATGCCACAAAGCTGGATAAGATGTCGGAGCTGATAAAGGAATACAATTTGAACGTTGTCGGTATGGCGAAGGGCTATATGAGAAGCGGAGAGATTAACGAGGTAATGGAAAAGGAGGCGGTGGATCTGGCGCAGTCGGCGGATGTGGTGCTGTACTGCTTCGGGCTGGATGAGCTGAGCGAGTCCGAGGGCATCGACCGTACGCATATGAGGATTCCCCAGAACCAGGTTACGCTGCTGGAGGCGATTGCCCGCGTCAATGAAAATATCGTGGGAATCTTAAGCGCGGGAGCGGCGGTGGAGATGCCGTGGCACACGAATCTCAGAGCGCTGCTGCACGTCTATCTGTACGGACAGGCGGGAGCGGGAGCCGTGCTCGATATCCTTACCGGAAAAGTCAATCCGTCCGGCAGGCTGAGCGAGACCTGTCCGATACGGTACGAGGATACGCCGGCGTTCCGCTATTTCCCGGCGGCGGAGAGAAATTCCGAGTACCGGGAGGGCCTTTACGTGGGATACCGCTATTACGATACCGCGAAGGTGCGGGTGCTCTATCCCTTTGGTTTTGGCTTATCCTATACGGAATTTGCATACAGCGATTTGAAGGCAGACCGGGACGGCGTGGAATTTACCGTCAAAAATACCGGAAAGATGGACGGTGCGGAGGTGGCGCAGCTCTATGTGGGACTGCCGGATGCCAAAGTTTTCCGTCCGGAAAAGGAGCTGAAAGGCTTCCGGAAGATTTTTCTGAAAGCGGGAGAGAGCAGGCAGGTGCGCATTCCGTTTGACGATAAGACCTTCCGCTACTGGAATGTGCGGACAAGCCGCTGGGAGACGGAGGGCGGCGTTTATACTGTCATGATTGGCGCAAGCTGCCTGGACATCCGGCTGAGGGCGGAAGTGACGGTGGAGGGCACCACGGAAACCTACCCCTACTACACAAACCGGATGCCGTCTTATTACTCCGGGCTTATCAGCCAGGTGGAGGATAAAGAGTTTGAAGAGCTGCTCGGACATCCGGTTCCATCGGGCAAATGGAGCGGAAATCTGACGGTGAACGACGCCATCTGCCAGATGTATTATGCGAAGAGTCCCATTGCGCGGTTCGCTTATAATAAGCTGACGCAGATGAAAAAGAAGAGCGAGGAAGCCGGAAAACCGGATCTGAATATCCTCTTTATTTATAATATGCCGTTCCGTGCAATCGCCAAGATGACGGGCGGAATGGTGAGCATGGAAATGGTGGAAGGAATCGTGACGATGGTGAACGGTCATTTCTTCCGGGGACTGGGGCGCGTTATCGGCGGATTTTTCCGCAATCAGAGCCGGAACCGGAAGTATGTGAAGCGCATCACGGAAAAATAGAAGAGGCACAGGCAGGAAAAAGGATGAGGGGAGGCGATGGGGATGTACAACCCGCAGCTTGAAACATTTCTCCGGGTGGCGGATGCAGGCAGCTTTAATAAGGCGGCGGAGCAGGCGTATATTACACCGACGGCGGTCATCAAGCAGATCAATCTGCTGGAGGCGGACCTGGACGTGAAGCTTTTTGAGCGGACGCACCGCGGACTGATACTGACGAAGGCGGGCAAATCCTTATATAATGATACAAAATATATCATTCAGTATTGTAAGGATTCCGTCATCCGGGCAAGGAACGCGATGCAGGAGGACGATAATGTGATACGCATCGGCACCTCCCCGATGACGCCGGCGGGCGTGCTGGTGGAACTGTGGCCGAAGATTCACGAGCTCTGCCCGGAGATTAAATTCCAGCTTGTTCCCTTTGAAAATACGCCGGAAAATGCCAGAGAGATTCTGAAAAATCTCGGACAGAATATTGACGTGGTTGCGGGCATCTTTGACGATACCATGCTGGATCTGCGAAGCTGCGACGGTTTTGAGATTTCCAGACAGCCCATCTGCTGCGCGGTGTCCGTCCACCACCGCCTTGCCGAAAAAAATATGCTGACGGTACAGGACCTGTACGGGGAACGGCTGATGCTGATGCACCGGAACTGGAGCCATTACGTGGACGTGCTGCGGGACGACATCTGGCAGAACCACAGCCAGATACAGATCGTGGATTTTGATTTTTACAGCGTGGATGTATTTAACCGCTGCGAAAACAGCAACGATGTGCTGATGGCGGTCCAGGCGTGGGAAAACGTGCATCCCCTGCTGAAGGTGATACCGGTGGAGTGGAAGCATTCCATCCCGTACGGTCTGCTCCATTCCCGCACGCCGTCGGAAACGGTAAAGCGTTTTCTGGAATCCGTCCGGGAAGTATTGCAGCAGTAAAGCGTTTCCGGCATTCATCCAGAATGCCGTGCGCCGGTAAACACTTTCCGGATGGTATGGGCGGTCGGGATATGGACTTTGCTGTAACCTAAAGGTATAAACAGATGAACAAAACGAGACTTCTGCGGAGGTCCCGTTTTTTTTATACTTATAGAGAAGGATTGCTGTGAAGGGAGTAAACAGTGCCGGAACAGTGACGGGACAGGGCGCCCGCATATTATTACGGCATGGCAGTCAGAACACCGGGCACCAGAAGAAAGGAAAGGGTGAAAGAGAATATGGAAACAAGAATATTGGGGAGAGGTTTAGCGGTTTCGGCTGTCGGTCTTGGCTGTATGGGCTTCAGCCATGCATACGGCGCGCCGACGGAGGAGCGGGATACCATCCGGATGATACGCAATGCGTATGACATCGGCTATACTTTTTTTGACACGGCGGAGGTCTACGGCACTGAGAACGACCCGCATATCAATGAGCAGCTCGTGGGAGAGGCGCTGAAGCCGTTCCGCAATCATGTGCAGATTGCCACAAAGTTTGGCATTCATTTTGACATGACCGGCTCCCAGGTGAACTACCCGCTGATTCCGGACTCCCGCCCGGAAGTCATCAGGGCGTCGGCGGAGGGTTCGCTGAAGCGGCTGCAGACGGATTACATCGATTTGTATTTTCAGCATCGCATCGACCCGGCGGTGGAGCCGGAAACGGTGGCGGAGGTGATGGCGGAGCTGATAAAAGAGGGGAAAATCCTGCACTGGGGAATTTCGGAGACCAGTGAGGAGTATCTGCGCCGCGCCCACGCCGTCTGCCCGGTGACGGCAGTGGAAAACCGCTATTCTATGATGGCGCGGCAGTATGAAGCGCTGTTTCCGGCGCTGGAGGAGCTGGGCGTCGGTCTGGTTGCTTTCTCGCCGATGGCGAACGGATTTTTAACTGGAAAATACGGCAAAGGCGTTCAGTTTGACCCCAAGTATGATTACCGCAGCAACATGCCGCAGTTTACGGATGAGGCGATAGAGCAAAACCAGGGGCTGCTTGCGCTGCTCGGTCACATCGCGGAGGATAAAGAAGCGACGCCGGCGCAGATTTCTATGGCGTGGATGCTCTGCAAAAAGCCCTGGATTGTTCCGATTCCGGGCACCCGCAGGCTGGAGCGGCTGAAGGAAAATGCCGGAGCGGCGGAGGTGCAGGCGCTGGACGACGCGCTGAGCCGGATAGACATGTCGGAGGTATTTGGCGGCTCGAAAATCGTAAAAGGATGAAAGGCTGTCAGAGATTGATAAATATTACAGGAGGCTTCCCGGAATTATGAATAACTTTATTTATGAAAACAGCACAAAGGTTTACTTCGGGCGCGGCTGCGTAAAGGAATTTCTGATTAGTCTGGTGAAGGATTACGACACCATCCTGCTGGCTTATGGCATGGGCTCTGTTAAGAAAAACGGTATTTACGACGAGATACTGGGGATTCTGAGGAAAGCCGGAAAGAATGTGGCGGAGTTTTCGCAGATTATGCCGAATCCGACTTACGAGAAGGTGCTGGAGGGCGCGCAGCTGGTAAAGGAAAGCGGCGCGCAGATGATTCTTGGCATCGGAGGCGGGTCTGTGATGGATTGCTGTAAGGCGGTATCCCTGGCGGCGCGCTGCGAAGCGGCGCCCTGGGAGAATTTCTGGGAGCGTAAGGGGATTATTACATTTGAGCCGGTACCTGTGGGAGTGGTTGTCACGACATCCGGAACCGGAAGCGAATGCAACGGGGCGGCAGTGATTACCAACGAAGAAAAGAAGGTAAAAACCGGGTACGATTATCCGGCATGCAATCCCGTCTTTGCGCTTATGGACCCGGAATACACCTTTACCGTGCCGAAGGTGCAGATGGTCTCCGGCGCTTTTGACAGCCTGTCTCATCTGATGGAAACTTATTTCAGCCGGCCGGATGGGCAGAATGTCTCCGATGAGATTGCAGAGGCGCTGATGCGCAGTATTATCCGCAATCTCGGTCTGGCGCTGGAAAATCCCGGAGACTATACCGCCAGAAGCAATCTGATGTGGGCGGCTTCCCTCTCAGAAAACCGCCTTGTCAAGCTGGGAAAGCAGTGCGATTTTGCCTGCCATCTGATGGAGCATCAGCTCAGCGCCTATACGGACTGCAATCACGGACAGGGCATGGCGGTTCTGCATCCGGTGTATTACCGTCATATCTGTAAAGACGGGGAGGAAAAATTTGCGCGCTTTGCCCGCAATGTGTGGGAAATTCCCGGAAAAGGGAAAACAGACAGGGCGCTGGCGGAAGCCGGAATCGAGGCGCTTGCGCAGTTTATCAGAGAGGCGGGGCTTCCCACAAAGCTGAGAGAATTGGGCGTTGCCGATAAAAAGCAGCTGAAAGAAATTGCGGATTCCTGCCATTATTCTCCGGGCGCTTACCGGCGGCTGGAAACAAGGGAAATCCGGGAGATATTTATGGAGTGCTTCTGAGGGATGGGAGAATCCGGAGAATTCTTGCAGAACGTTTCCGGGGCAGGAACATCCAGGAGATTTTTACGCAGTGGCTTGAAAGAAAATACACTGAGCTATAACCCGAAAGTATAAACTGAGAAACGAAGTGGAACTTCTGCTTCTTTAAAAGAAGAGCTATACTGTCAGTGTCAGGAAAATCAGATGGCGACGGCATCATCTGATGTCCTGCGGCGACAGACGGAAAAACAGGCGGACATGCCTGCCCGGTACGATGCCTGTGGAAATGAATGCAGCGAAATTCAGAAATATGTGAGGAGGATTATCATGGAATATGCAGTATTAAATAATAAAGTAAAAATGCCGATGGCAGGGATTGGAACCTTTCTTCTGACACCGGATGAGGCGGAAAATTCGGTTGCTCATGCGCTGGAGGACGGCTATCGTCTGATTGATACGGCGAATGCTTATGTAAATGAAAAGGCGGTGGGACGCGCCATAAAGAAATCCGGTGTTGCCCGCAGCGAAATATTCCTGGAAACGAAGCTGTGGCCGTCCTTCTACGAGCAGGAGGATGCGGTTGAAAAAACGCTGGCGAGACTGGATACCGATTATATTGACCTTCTTCTGATTCACCAGCCGGCGGGAAATTATGCGGCGGGCTACCGTCTGATGGAGAAAGCGTATAAGGAAGGAAAGGTGCGGGCGATCGGTCTTTCCAATTTCAACGAGGAACAGATACAGGAAATTCTTGATACCTGCGAGGTAAAACCGGCGGTGCTCCAGACAGAGGTGCATCCTTACGACCAGGAGAAAAAGCTGAAGGATTTTCTGGAAAAATCCGAAATGGTAATCCAGGCGTGGTATCCGCTGGGACACGGAGACGCCGCGCTGCTGCAGGAGCCGGTATTTGCGAAGCTGGGAGAAAAATACCGGAAGAGCCCGGTTCAGATTATCCTTCGCTGGCACATACAGGACGGCAACATCGTTATCCCCGGTTCAAAGAATCCGGAGCATATCCGCGATAACTTTGCTTTGTTTGATTTTGCGCTGACAGAGGCGGAAATGAAGGGAATTGCTGCGCTGGATAAGAATAAGAGATATTACACCAGCACGCCGGAGCTGCTGAGAAGCTATGCGGCGATGGTTCCGCCGGTCGACGAGCAGAAATAACGGAAACCGGGATAAAGGAAATTCCGGCCAGGGAAACGGAAGTAAGGAAAAACGAGATGCGAAAACGGAAATTGAAATAAAGAAAAATGAAATAAAAAAATGGAATAAAGAAGGTGGGATAATGATGAAGGCAAAAAAATTATTCGCGGTGATATTAACGGGAATTACGGCAGCAGGGCTTCTTGCAGGGTGCGGCTCTGCTGCAGGCAGCCAGACACAGAGCACGTCCGGTACGGAAGCGAGCACGACAGAAGAGGCGCAGAGCACATCCGGCACAGAGACGAGCACGGCAGAAGCGGCGCAGAGCACATCCGATACTGAGGCGAGCACGACAGAAGAGGCGCAAAGCGGAAAGGTGCTTGTGGTTTATTACTCAGCAACCGGCAATACCGGAGAGGTGGCAGGGTATATTGCAGACGCGATGGACGGCGACCTCTTTGAGGTGGAACCTGCAGAGCCGTACACCGACGAGGATTTAAACTGGACGGATGATAACAGCCGTGTGACACGGGAGCACGAGGACGAAAGTCTGAGAAATGTAGAGCTTGTATCGACGACGGTAGAAGACTGGGATTCCTACGATACCGTATTTATCGGCTATCCCATCTGGTGGGGTATCGCCGCGTGGCCGATGGACACTTTTGTAGAGGCAAATGATTTTACCGGCAAGACGGTCATCCCGTTCTGCACCTCCGCATCTTCGGGGCTGGGAGAGAGCGGCGAGCTTCTGGCGGAACTGGCAGGCACTGGCGACTGGCTGGAGGGAGAGCGCTTCCGCTCCGGCGCAGACGAGGGCGACGTGCAGGAATGGGTGGAAGGTCTCGGACTGTAAGTGCGGTGCGGAAATGAGTGGGCAGCTGCAGGAAAATCATCACGGTGTGGAAATGAGTGGGCAACTGCAGAAAAATCATCACAGTGCAAAAATGAGTGGGAAATCTTAGAGGAATCATCATAGTGTAGAAACGAGAGCATGACCTCAGAGTATCCGACATAGACACTATAAGAGCGGGAGGCTCGTCAGAGAGCGGTCCCGCCCTTATGAATTTATATGTTTTCTTTGTCCCCGGTAATATAATAATCGCAGTAGCCGCCGCCGTCCGCCAGGGTTTTGCTGCGGTGCAGGACTCCGTGCTGGAGCGTAATCATCACATTATCCAGCTCGCAGAACAGCGGCATCAGCTCATCCACGCCCAGTTTTTTTGCATAGGCGCAGATAGGGCAGCGTGTAATCCGGTAATAACATGCTCCTTCGCAGGGCTGACCGACGAAATCCACCTTAAAGGAGGTTGGGTAGCGCTTCTCTTTTTCCGGTGTGTACCATTTCACATATTTTACAATATTCTTCTTGTTCTCACGTTTTCCGCGGTCCGTGTTCAAATCGGTCCGGCTGAAATACCATTTAATATGATACAGGGAACGGCGCATCATTTCCTGCACGATTGCGGGCGGAATTTTTTTCTGGCTTGCCACATAGGGGGAGACGAAAACAAGGGCGAACAGCTCATTGTATGCCATCGGATTATCGTTTCCGATATCGTCGGCTTCCGCAACAAGCTTCCGATAGGTCTTCCGGCTTTTCTTTATGATTTCATCCGCATAGGCTTTGCCGTAATTTTCTCTGAGCACCTGTTTCATCGGGCGCCTGAACAGCCAGAAATAAAAACCGTTATATTTCATGATAGTATCTCCTGCGTAGTTGATTTTTCGGGATATCTTTTTTTATCATACCACAATTTTGCGTGAATGGATACCATCCGGACATAAAAAAGTTTGCGAAAACTAACTTTTTTAAAAATTATAAATATTTTATACTATGTTTACTTGCCGTTTTGAAAAAAAGGCAGTATACTATCTGGGAATAGGAGGCGGTTAGTATGACCAAAATAGATATTATTTCCGGCTTTCTGGGCGCCGGAAAAACAACACTGATTAAAAAGCTGCTGAAGGAGGCGTTCTCCGGAGAGCAGGTAGTATTGATTGAAAATGAGTTCGGAGAAATCGGCATTGATGGCGGTTTCCTGAAGGAATCCGGCATTGAGATCCGGGAGATGAATTCCGGCTGCATCTGCTGCTCGCTGGTGGGGGATTTCGGAAAATCCCTGAAAGAAGTGGTGGACACCTATCATCCGGACCGTATTCTGATTGAACCGTCCGGCGTCGGCAAGCTGTCGGATGTGATCAAGGCGGTACAGGATGTACAGGAAAAGATCGACGCAAAGCTGAACAGCTTTACAACGGTTGTGGATGTTACGAAGTGTAAGCTTTATAATAAAAACTTCGGGGAATTTTTCAGCAATCAGATTGAATACGCAGGCGCGATTATTTTGAGCAGAACGGATAAGGCGAAGCCGGAAAAGGTGCAGGAGAGCCTGGCGATTCTGCGCGCACTGAATGCGAAGGCGCCGATTATCACGACGCCGGTTGCCAGTCTGCCGGGTGAAAAGCTTCTGGAAACGATGGAAGGAAGCAAATCTCTGGAGGAAGAGCTGCTTGCGGAGCTTCGTTGCCCGGAGTGCGGGGAAATCCATGAGCATGGAGAAACGTGCGGCTGCGGACATGACCACGACCACGAACATCATCATGACCATGAGCATGACGGACATGACCACGAACATCATCATGACCATGAGCACGATGACCATGACCACCATGAGCACGAAGACCATGAACACGGCGACCATGACCACCACGGGCACGAAGACCATGAGCATGGTGAGCACGACCATCATGGACATGAGGAACATGACCACGAGCATCATCACGACCATGAGCATGAGGAGCACGAACATCATCACGACCATGAATGCGGCTGCGGACACGATCATGACCATGAGCACCATCATCACGGACATCATCATGCGGATGAAGTCTTTACGAGCTGGGGCTGTGAGACGATTAAGACGTATACGAAGGATGAGATCAGCCGGATTCTGCAGACGCTGGAGAATGACAGCCAATATGGCACGATTCTGCGCGCAAAGGGCATGGTAGCCGGAGCGGACGGAGAGTGGATTTATTTTGACATGGTACCGCAGGAGCATGAGGTTCGCAGCGGTGCGGCGGAATATACCGGTCGTCTCTGCGTAATCGGTTCTGCTTTGAATGAAGCAAAGCTGGCAGAGCTTTTCGGCGTGTAGGACGGAGGGATTTTTATGAACCAGCCGGGTGTTATGGTTTATCTGATGACCGGGTTTCTGGACAGCGGGAAAACACAGTTTCTGAAATTCACGCTGTCCCAGGATTATTTCCAGATTCGCGGAAAGACGCTTCTGCTTCTCTGCGAGGATGGCGAGGAGGAATACGATCCGGAGGAACTGAAAAAGTATCACGTGGTAATCGAGCGGGTGGAACGGCAGGAGGACCTGACGGAGGAGTATCTGAAAGCGCTTGACAAAAAGCACCGCCCGAAGCGCGTGGTCGTGGAATACAACGGCATGTGGAAGGTAAGTGATTTTGAAAAACTGAAGCTTCCGAATGGCTGGGAGATAGAGCAGAAGCTGACGACGGTGGATGCCAGCACCTTCCAGGTATATCTGAATAACCTGAAGCCGCTGTTTGTGGAAATGGTGCGCGGCTCGGAGCTGGTGCTCTTTAACCGCTGCGAAGAAATCAAGCCGCTGGCGGGTTACCGCAGGAGCGTTAAGGTAGTCAGCCCGCAGGCGGAAGTGGTTTTTGAGGATGAAGAGGGCGAGATTGAAAATATTTTCGGGGATGAAATGCCCTACGATATGAATGCGCCCGTTATTGAGATACGTCCGGAGGACTACGGAATCTGGTACGTGGATGTTATGGAAAACCAGGAGCGCTACCGGGGAAAAACTGTGGAGTTTACGCTGCAGGCGAAGAAATATCCGGGCTTCCCGTCCGGCGTGTTTGTGCCGGGACGCATGGCAATGACCTGCTGTGCAGATGACACCACCTTCCTTGGCTATGTCTGCAAATGCGGGCAGCAGCCGGAGCCGGAGGACGGCGCCTGGGTGAAAATCCGGGCAAAAATCGGATTTGCGCATCTTTCCGTGTACCGCGGCGTCGGTCCGGTGCTGAAAGCACAGCTTATAGAGCCGGCGGAAGAAATCAAAGAGATGGTATATTTTAATTAAGCGATGTCAGGGCGCCGGCAATTACAGTGCATATTTCTGCAGCAGGGGCGCCGGCAATTACAGTGCATATTTCTGCAGCAGGGGCGCCGGCAATTACAGTGCATATTTCTGCAGCAGGGGCGCCGGCAATTACAGTGCATATTTTTGCAGCAGGAGCGCGCCGGTAATATCCGCCAGTATCCAGCCGATGGGGATGGAGACCCAGATGCCGGTGACGCCAATCTGCGGGATCGCGGAGAGCAGATAGGCGAGGATGACGCGCGTTCCGAGTGAGATAACCGTGAGTATAACGGAAATACCGGGGCGGCCGACTGCGCGGAAATA
Organism: Marvinbryantia formatexigens DSM 14469; assembly: GCF_025148285.1. Lineage (NCBI taxonomy): Bacteria > Bacillati > Bacillota > Clostridia > Lachnospirales > Lachnospiraceae > Marvinbryantia > Marvinbryantia formatexigens. Next base: position 3,126,383 of record NZ_CP102268.1, read on the forward strand.
ACCGTAAAAAAGAAACAGGATACCGATGCCGGAATAAAAGACGGCTTCGATTCGCAGATAGCCTGCGCCGATGGCAATGATATCGGCGCGGGAGCTGTCGACGAAAAGCCCCATCAGCGGGCGTGCAAAGAAGCAGACGGACAGCCCCACAGTCAGACTGAAGACAACGGCAGTGACGGCGGCACTGCGGATACCGGAGCGTATGCGTTCCTTTTTGCCTGCGCCATAATTCTGCGCGATAAAGGTGGAAAATGCATTGCCGAAATCCTGCACGGGCATATAGGCGAAGGAATCAATTTTGACAGCGGCGGCAAAGGCCGCCATCACGGCGGTGCCGAAGCTGTTTACGAGTCCCTGCACCATCAGAATCCCCAGATTCATCACAGACTGCTGCAGGCAGGTAAGTGCGGACAGTCCGGCGATATCCTTCAGAATAGAAGCATTCCAGCGCATATGCGCTTTTTTTATGCGCAGATGCGGGAAGCACAGATAGTAGTAAAGCAGGATACCGGTGCCGGAGACATACTGCGAGAGTGCCGTGGCGATAGCGGCGCCTTTTACGCCCCAGTGAAATACCAGCACAAACAGCAAATCAAGTGCTACGTTAAGAAGTGCACAGACGGCAAGGAAAATCAGCGGTATCACAGAATTTCCGACCGCGCGCAGAAGACTGGCAAAGTAGTTATAAAGGAACGTGGCGAAAATGCCGGCAAATACATACAGCAGGTATTCCTGCATCAGCGGGCGTATACCGGAAGGCACGCGCATAAACGTCAGAATAAAGTCCATACCGGGATAGACCAGGATATTCAAAAGCAGCGTGACAGCTCCAATCAGAAGAAAGGACAGAAAAAAACCGTTTTTCATACAGTCAAAATCCCGCCTGCCAAACTGCATGGAAAAAAAGGCTCCGCTTCCCATGCAGAGACCCAGCAGGATGGAGGTAAGAAACACCATTAGCGTATAGGAGGAGCCGACGGCGGCGAGGGCATCCGCGCCCAGAAAACGCCCGACGATCCAGGTGTCTGCCACATTATAAAGCTGCTGAAGAAGATTTCCTGCTATCAGCGGGAGCGCAAACCTTAAAAGCTTCTTTGTAATATTTCCTTCGGTTAGATCGTACTGCATACCGATACCTTTCTATACAGATCCATGTGGAAAATGCATTTCATATCTTTCAAATTATAGCATCCGGGCGCGGTCTTGCCAAGAAAATTGTGCAGAAGAAACAAAGAACAGTGGTTCACAAATTTTACCATAAATGATACAATAAATACGCAAATGCGAGTTTGAGAGGAGGATTTATCATGAGCAATACATTAGATACCATACTGACGAGAAGAAGTATCCGCAAATATAAACCGGACATGGTTCCGAAGGAAATTCTGGATAAAATCGTGCAGGCGGGCACGTATGCTGCTACCGGACTGGGAAAGCAGTCGCCCATTATCCTGGCAGTGACAAACAAAGAGCTGCGCGATAAGCTTTCGAAAATGAACGCGGAGGTTATGGGGACATCCTCGGACCCGTTTTACGGGGCGCCGGTCGTTCTGGTCGTGCTGGCAGATAAAAGCCGCGGGACTTATGTCTACGACGGCAGTCTGGTGATGGGAAATCTGATGCTGGCGGCGCATGAGCTGGGCATTGCAAGCTGCTGGATTCATCGCGCAAAGGAAGAGTTTGAAAGCCCGGAGGGAAAAGAAATTTTAAAATCTCTCGGAATCGAAGGCGATTATGAGGGAATCGGACACTGCATTCTGGGGTATGCTGATATGGAAGCACCGGAGGCGGTGCCGCGGAAAGAAAATTACGTATATTATGTAGAATAGAAACGGTGGAAACGGAAAATGTATATTATCGCAGGACTTGGCAATCCGGGCAGACAGTATGCCCACACCCGGCACAACGTGGGATTTGATACCATAGATGTGCTTGCAGAGAAATATAATATAAAAGTAGAATATGAAAAGGGCAGGGCGCTGACCGGCAGCGGCAGAATCGAAGGACAGAGCGTGCTGCTGGTAAAGCCGCTCACCTTTATGAACCTGAGCGGGGAGAGCATCCGGGCGCTGGCGGACTTTTATAAAATTGACGGGACATCGCAGCTTATTGTAATCTACGATGATATCAGTCTGCCGCCGGGGCAGCTTCGCATCCGCGAGAAGGGAAGCGCAGGCGGGCATAACGGCATAAAAAGCATTATCTCCCACCTGGGCGGACAGGAGTTTCTGCGCATTAAGGTGGGCGTCGGGGAAAAGCCAGCCGGATGGGATCTTGCGGATTACGTGCTCAGCCGTTTTTCGCAGGAGGAGCGTCAGAAGGTGGAGGAAGCGCTGAAGCGCGCCGCCGATGCCGCCGTGTGTCTGATGACGGACGGCGTGGAAGCGGCAATGAATGAATATAACAGGAAGGTATCAGAATGAAGGCATTTACTGCTCCGCTGAAAAATCTGGAGGAGTTTGAGCAGCTATGCTCCGGTCTTAAGAAAAACCGGGGGATTCTGCAGGTATCCGGCTGTATCGAGGCGCAGAAATCGCATCTGATGTACAGTGTTGGAGAGCCGTACAAAAAGAAGCTCATCATCACCTACAGCGAGCTGCGCGCAAAAGAAATCTATGAAAACTACCGGTTCTTCGACTCAAAGGTGCTGCTGTATCCGGCAAGGGACCTGATGTTTTACAGCGCGGACATCCGCAGCCATCAGATCGGACAGCAGCGCATGGCGGTTCTGCAGGCGCTTCTGGAGGAGGAGCAGGTGACCGTCATTACCACCCTGCCGGGGTGCATGGAGCATGTGCTGCCGCTTTCCTGCATCCGCGACCATGTGCTGGAATTTGCGCAGGACAGTGAGCTGAATCCGGAAAAGCTTTCGGGGCAGCTCATCGAGATGGGCTATGAAAAAACAGTGCAGGTGGACGCGCCGGGGCAGTTTGCCGTCCGCGGCGGAATTGTTGATATCTTTCCGCTGACGGAGGAAAATCCGGTCCGCATCGAGCTGTGGGGCGATGAGATTGATTCTATCCGCAGCTTTGACGCCGAAAGCCAGCGTTCCATTGAAAATCTGGAGACGGTGCGCATTTATCCGGCGGGTGAGGCGGTCATCAGCGACGTCCAGGCGGCAAAAGCGGCGGAGCGCATAAAAAAAGAGAGCAAAAAGCAGGAGAAAATCTTCCGTGACGCCATGAAAACGGAGGAAGCGCACCGTGTAAGAGAGACGGCGCAGGAGGTCTGCGAGCGTCTGCTGGAGCTGAAGGAGCGCACCGGGCTGGAAGCGTTTACTCCTTATTTATATGAAGAGACGGTATCTTTTCTGGACTATTTCGGCACGGACGCCCTGATTATGCTGGATGAACCGAACCGCATTGCCGAGGAAGGGCGCGCGGTGCAGGAGGAATTTTCAGAGAATATGAAAAGCCGCCTGGAAAAGGGCTATATTCTGCCGGGACAGACCGGGATTCTGTACGGGCAGCAGCAGATTATCGGAGAGCTGAACCGCAGAAACTGCCTGGCGCTCTGCATTATGGATCTGCCGCGCGATGAGTGGAACGTCACCGGCAGGTACAGCATGACCGTGCGCTCCATCAGCTCCTACAACAGCAGCTTTGAGCAGCTTGTAAAGGATCTGAAACGCTGGAAAAAGGAAGGCTACCGGGTAGCGCTGCTCTGCGCGTCGCGCACGCGCGCCATGCGTCTGGCGGAGGATTTGCGGGAACACGAACTGAACAGCTTCTTTACGGAGGATATGGACCGGGAGATTCAGCCGGGGGAGATTCTGCTTGCGCGGGGCAATACGCACAAGGGCTATGAATACCCGCTTATCCGCTTTGCGGTGATCACGGAGAGCGATATTTTTGGAAAAGAGAAGAAGCGGCGCAAAAAGCAGCGGCGCTATGAGGGTACCAGAATCGCCAGCTTCGCAGAGCTGAATGTCGGCGATTACGTGGTGCATGAAAGTCATGGTCTGGGTATTTACCGCGGCATCGAGAAGATAGAAGTGGACCATGTCATGAAGGACTACATGAAGATTGAGTACAGCGGCGGCAGCAATCTTTATGTGCTTGCGACACAGTCGGACGTCATCCAGAAATATGCCGGCTCTGAGGCAAAAACGCCGAAGCTGAACAGGCTGGGAACGCAGGAGTGGAACAAGACGCGCACCCGTGTGCGCGCGGCGGTGCAGAATATTGCAAAAGACCTGGTGGCGCTCTATTCCCAGCGTCAGAACCAGAAGGGCTTTGCCTACGGACCGGATACGGTCTGGCAGCGCGAATTTGAGGAAATGTTCGAATTTGAGGAGACGGACGACCAGCTTGCCGCGATTGAAGCAACCAAGCGCGACATGGAGAGCACAAAAATCATGGACCGTCTCATCTGCGGGGACGTGGGCTTCGGAAAGACGGAAATTGCCATCCGCGCCGCGTTCAAGGCAGTGCAGGAAGGCAAGCAGGTGGTGTACCTGGTGCCGACCACCATCCTTGCGCAGCAGCATTACAATACCTTTGTGCAGCGTATGAAGGACTTCCCGGTGCGGGTGGATTTGCTGTGCCGATTCCGCACGCCCGCGGAGCAGAAAAAAACGCTGGTTGATTTAAAAAAGGGACTTGTGGACATCCTGATCGGTACGCACCGCGTGCTTTCAAAGGATGTGGAATATAAGGACCTGGGGCTGCTTGTGATTGACGAGGAGCAGCGCTTCGGCGTCACGCATAAAGAAAAAATCAAGCAGCTAAAGACGAACGTGGATGTGCTCACGCTTACCGCGACGCCGATTCCGCGCACGCTGCATATGAGCCTGATCGGTATCCGCGATATGAGCGTGCTGGAGGAGCCGCCGATGGAGCGGACCGCCATCCAGACCTATGTGATGGAATATAATGAAGAAATGGTGCGCGAGGCAATCAGCCGCGAGCTGGCGCGGGGCGGGCAGGTTTACTATGTCTACAACCGTGTCAACACCATCGTGGAAATGACAAACAAGATCGCAAAGCTGCTGCCGGAGGCGAACGTGGCGTTCGCGCATGGGCAGATGAAGGAGCGCGAGCTGGAGCGCATCATGTACGATTTTATTAACGGAGATATTGATGTGCTGGTGTCCACCACCATTATCGAGACCGGTCTGGACATTTCCAACGTCAATACCATGATTATTCACGACGCCGACACGATGGGGCTTTCCCAGCTCTATCAGCTACGCGGGCGCGTGGGGCGTTCCAACCGGACGGCATATGCCTTTCTGATGTACCGCAGAAACAAGATGCTCAAAGAGGTGGCGGAAAAGCGTCTGCACGCTATCCGGGAATTTACCGAGCTGGGCAGCGGCATCAAAATCGCCATGCGCGACCTGGAAATCCGCGGGGCGGGCAACCTGCTCGGCGCAGAGCAGCACGGGCACATGGAGGCGGTCGGCTATGATCTTTACTGCAAGATGCTCAATGAATCCGTCCGCGAGCTGAAGGGAGAGGCGGACCCGACCGATACCTTTGAGACGACGATTGACCTTGACATTGACGCTTATATTCCGGAAAAATATATCCGCAACGAATATCAGAAGCTGGATATCTACAAGCGGATTGCGGCTATCGAAAACCAGGAGGAATACGACGATATGCTGGAGGAGCTGATGGACCGCTTCGGGGAGCCGCCCAGAGCCGTGCAGAACCTTCTGGCAATCGCGCATCTGAAGGCGGTCGCGCACAGAGCCTACGTGACGGAGCTGACGCAGAAGGGCGATTTTATCAAGTTTGTTATGTACGAAAAGACGCCGGCGGATCCGCGGAAGATAGAGAGCTGTATTGCAAAGCATCATGGCAGGATGAAATTTGTGATGGAGAGCAGCCCCTATTTTTTGTATACCAGAGGGCGCGTCACCAAAAAGAACAGCACCGACGTGCTTGCGCTTACACGGGAGCTTCTGGAGGATATCGGAGGATGCCTGGCAGAGAAATACGCGTCTGAATGAAGAAAATCGTTGCGGTATTTGAAAAAACGCGTTATACTATTTTAAATGGTGCCATGAAGCGTGCAGTGCGGAAACTATGCAGGCATCATAGCTGGAGCATTTGCTGCGGCATTTTTATAATGAAGGTAAAGCGAGGAGAATATTTATGATGAAGCCTGGAAAAAGATGGATTACAGCGGGGATTTGCGCCGGACTGGCGATGACGGCACTGACCGGTTGTTCTTCTGTGAATAAAAGTGATGTGCTGATGACAGTGGACGATACAAAGGTAACGCTTGGCGAGGCGGCATTCTGGCTGCGCTACAATCAGGCAAATACGGAAATGTATCTGGGCGGTCTTTTCGGGGACGGCAACATGTGGGAGCAGGACCTTTTCGGAACGGGCGAGGCTTATGGCACGACCATGAAGGAGCAGGTTCTGGACGATATTAAGGAAATGGTGCTGATGGAGCAGCATATGTCCGATTATGATGTTGAACTGACCGCGGAAGAGGAGGCGTCGATTGACGAAGCTGTGCAGGCGTTCCTTGATGCAAACGACGATAAGACGCTGAAGGCGATGTACGCCGACGAGGAGACCGTGGACCGGATGCTGACGCTGCGCACGGTGCGTGAGAAAGTGGAGGCAGCGGTGAAAGCCGGTGTTGACACGAATGTGACTGATGAAGAGGCGGCGCAGAAATCAATTCAGTACGTAAGCTTTACTGCCGCATCGACAACGGACGAGGATGGCAATACGGTAGAGCCGACAGACGAAGAGAAGGAAGCTGTAAAGCAGCAGGCGCAGGATGTCATTGATGCGGTAAACGGCGGAGAAACGCTGGAGGATGCCGTGGCTGCGGTGGACGAGGAGAAGAATGTTGTTTCCGCCTCCTACGGAGACGATGACACTACCTTGAACGATGCGCTGAAGGAAGCGGCGGATGCGCTCTCAGACGGCGAGATCTGCGCGGAGCCGGTGGAAATGAGCAGCGGAAACGGCTGGTATGTTGTTTACATGGTATCCACGTTTGATGAGCATGAGACGGAACACCGCAAAGAAGAAATCATTACCGAGCGCGAGGACGAGCTGCTTACTACCACGCTGGATGGCTGGGAGCCGGAGGTTTATGAGGTAGATGAGGAGCTCTGGGATAAAATTACCTTTAACGTAGGCTTCAATTCTCCGGAGGCGGAGACGGAAGCGACAGAGGCAGGCAGCACGGAAAACGCGACGGAGGTAACGGAAGCGGATACCACGGAAGCAGAGACGACGGAGGCAGAAACCACCGAAGCTGATACGACAGAGGCAGAAGCTTCCGAAGCGGAAACCACGGAGGAAGCATCCGAAACAGAAACGGAAGCGGAGACATCTGCGGAGACAGAAACAGAGACAGAATCAGAAGACGCCTGAGGCGAATCCGGGCAGTAATAAAGGCAGAATGTGTGGGGATGGTGCTTCGGCATCATCCCTTTTGTTTTATATATACGACAAAAATGTCCGGTGGACGTTTTTGGGTTGCTATACATTTGCAGGGCAGGATTTTTCACAGTTTTCCGGTATGAGAGAAAGAGCGGGAGAGGAAGGGCATGAAGAAGAACAGGATTTTGATTGTGGAGGATGAGGAAAAGCTGGCAAGGACGATGGGGGACTTTCTGAAGTTCCAGGGCTATGATGTCTGCTGCGCGGCAAACGGCAGGGAGGCGCTCGCCACCTTTTATAAGGAGCGCAAAACACTGGATCTGATCCTGCTGGATATCATGATGCCGGATATCAGCGGCTATGAGGTTTTGAAGGAAATCCGCAAAACCTCCAACATCCCGGTGATTATGCTTACAGCGCGGTCGTCGGTGGAGGACCAGATGAGCGGGTTTGAGAAGGGCGCGGATGATTATATTACAAAGCCTTATACGCTGGAGCTGGTCAGGCTGCACATAGAGGCGGTTCTGAAGCGCGCCGGAAAGCTTGCGAATATTCTGGAATACCAGGATATCAGCGTAAACCTTGACGCAAAGAAGGTTTACTGGAAGGATAAATATATCGAGACGACCCGCAAGGAGTATGAGCTTCTTGTATATTTTATAGAAAACAGCGGAATCGTGCTGGCGCGCAACAATATTCTCGACGCGGTCTGGGGCTACGACTATGTGGGCGATATCCGCACGGTGGACACGCTGGTAAAGCAGCTCCGCAAAAAACTGACAGAAGAATGTACGTATATCAAATCGGTTTATGGAGTCGGCTATTTATTTGGGGAAGGAAATTATGAGGAATAGCGAAGAACAAAAACTGCGGAAAAATCCGGCGTTTTTGCTGCTGATTTCGGCACTGCTGGTTATACTGCTTTATGCGTTTCTGGCGTATCCCATCTATACCCGCATGAAAATGCAGGTGCTGAAGCGTGCGTATAAAGAGGTCAGCGCGATGAATCTGGCGGTGATGGACGAGGAGGAGACGGAGATTCTGCAGAGCTTTTATGCGGATAAGCTGGAATTTCTGATTACGGATGAAGATTTTGCGCTTGTCTATACAAATAAAAGCCAGCCGCCGGAGCAGCAGATTGAGCGGTACGTGAAATCACACATTGAGGAATATGGACCGGAACCGGCGCTGTCCGTCCGGGAGTATGGCTCCTTCTGTGTTATCCGCCTGCGGGCGCTGCTGGAATCGCAGGGAAAGCAGTATTATGTATTCATCCGCTGCGAAATCCACCAGGCGCATGAGATTATCGGCTACACGACCGGGTATCTGATCCTTGCGGTTCTGCTGCTTGCCGGCGTGTGGTACCTGTTTCTGGAAAAACGGGGACGGCGCCTGGCTTTTGCGGATGCGGGGGAGACGCCGCAGAATGCTGCCGGGGAGCAGGATGGAAATAACGCCGGAGTGCAGCACAGCATTGACGAGGCGGAGAAGGAATTTGTGGCGAATATTTCCCACGAGCTGAAAACGCCGCTGGCAGTGATTTCCGGACAGGTGGAAATGCTGCAGTATATGGGCTCCGAGATTGACCGGGATTATTATTTTTCTTCTATCCGGGAAGAAATCGACAAAATGACGGAGCTGGTGGGCAATCTTCTGGACATCACGATTATGGACCATCACATGGAAAAGATGGAAATGAGCGAGGTCAATCTTTCCGATATGATGGAATACATGGTCCTGAAATACGATGCGCTTTTTAAAAAGAACAGGATAAAGCTGCAGAGCTCGCTGGAAAAAGACTGCATTGTCCGCGCGAACCGTATGTATCTGGAGCAGGCGGTCAATAATTATATGATGAACGCATTCCAGCACACCGCGCAGGGAAAATGTATGCGCATCCGGCTTTTACGGCGGGATGACGCGGCACGCATCGAAATCTACAACGAGGGACCGCAGATTCCGCCGGAGGATTTGCAGCGTATCTGGCAGAGCTTCTATAAGAGTGGACGTGAAAATCCGGAAAAAAATAACGGCCTCAGCAATGCCGGGCTCGGACTTTACATGGTGAAAAAAATTGTCGAGCAGCATGGCGGCCGCTGCGGAGCCGAAAACTGCGAAAAGGGCGTACTGTTCTGGATGGAGCTATAAAATTTTTGCGAATGGCCGGATGGAAGTTGACAAAAACTATGAAAAAGCATATTATAATGATGGGTGGGAAATCCCACTGCAATCAATAGGAGGTGACGATGATGGAAGCAGTAAAAGATTATACGGTCCATATTGACAGCAAGAAGCGTGTAACACTTCGTGGCGCGGCATATCAGTATTATAATGTAAAAGAGTACAAGAATGGCTGTATTATTCTGGAGCCAAGAGAGCTGACCGTTCCGGAGTCTGTCTCTGCAAAAACTCTGAGCGTTATGGACAGGGCGATTGCTAACTTCAGAAAAGGCGATGTATCGGAAGCAGTTGATCTTTCAGATTTCTAATGAGGTCAAGTATGGGGTTTACAATCAGAATGGGTATTCCGGAGATGCTGGCACTCTGGACAGAGCTGCAGACGAAGCACCGGAATGGAACAATTAAGAAAAAGGATGAAGAACTTTATAAGAAATGGGGTAACGCGTTAAAGAAACTGTCCGCTGATCCGTTTTATCCGGGATTACAGACGCATGAGATTCCACCATTATCTAAGCGATATGGAGTAAAGGTCTGGCAGTCCTATTTGGAAAATAAGAACAGCGGAGCTAGACGAATGTACTGGGTATATGGTCCGAACCAGCAGGAAATTACCATCATTGGTTTGGAGCCACATCCGGAAGATTCAAAAAATGGCGCATACGATAGAATCGCATTATCTGATTTACCAGAAAACGGAATACGCAATACGATGAGACCAATCAATTGAAATTTGAACGGAAAACAACCTGGAAGATGAGGTATAAAAATCCTCCGTTTACAGATACTATTTCAAGCAAGGGAAATGTACTGCAAATGGAGGAATTTTATATGAAAGCTACAGGAATTGTCCGCAGGATTGACGACCTCGGAAGGGTGGTCATTCCGAAGGAAATCAGAAAAACGTTAAGAATAAGGGAATCCGACCCGCTGGAAATTTTTACCGACCGGGAAGGAGAAATCATACTGAAGAAATATTCCCCAATCGGGGAGCTGGGCAGCTTTGCCAAGGAATATGCCGAGTCACTGGCGCAGACGACCGGTCACAGCATCTGCATTACCGACAAGGACCAGATAATTGCCGCGGCAGGGGGCTTAAAGCGCGAGTACGTGGGGCGCCCCATCAGCGGGTCGCTGGAGAGCCTTATCGGGGAGCGCGAAAATGTGCTTTACAATATGTCAGACAGGGAGTACATTGAAATCTTCGACAGCAGCGAGGAAAAGCGACCGCAGGTCATCAGCCCGATTATCTGCGAGGGAGACGCCATCGGCGCCGTCGTGATGGTGGGAAGAAGCGATAAGGTCACGATGGGGGAAACTGAGCAGGTGGTGGCAAAATGCGCGGCAAATTTTATGGGAAAACAGATGGAAGCATAAAATAAGCGGCTCCGGGAAACTTTTATCCCGGAGCCGGTTAAATGTGCATTTGAATCGGGCGCTTAAAATATCCGCCCGGATCAGCGGCTGAAACGATTATCGCCCCTGCTGCTTTACATATCCCTGCTCATTTCACTGAGCAGATTTTTCTTCATTTCATACAGCTTGTCGGAGAGGTCGACATACATCTCGTGCGGGTTGACAAGACGCCGCGTCTCGTCCCAGAGGGTATCCAGCTCTCTGGTGCAGATATCACGGATTTCCATGACGCTGGGCGAGGTATAGACACACTCGCCGTTTTTAAATACCGGTACCAGCAGCTCACGCATAGTGTAGGTGCCCGCTTTCAGCCGGGTGTGCTTCCAGGTCTCCGCCGGGTCGAAAATGACAAGGTCTTCGGATTCGTCAAAGGTTTCGTCTGCAAGAGAGATGAGGTCCGCTTTCACCTTGTGGGCATCCTTTTCGTAGATGCGGTAAATGGTCTTGTTGCCCGGATTGGTGATTTTCTCCGTGTTGTCCGAAAGCTTGATCTTCGGAAGAAAATTACCGTTTTCGTCCTGGATAGCAGCCAGCTTGTACACGCCGCCGAAGGACGGGCAGTCCTTGGAGGTGATCAGGTTTGTGCCGACGCCCCAGGAGGTGATGCGGCAGCCCTGCGCTTTCAGACTGTCGATCAGATATTCATCCAGGTCGCTGGAAGCGGAAATGTAGGCGTCAGTAAATCCGGCGGCATCCAGCATCCGGCGCGCCTTCTTCGAAAGGTATGCGAGGTCGCCGCTGTCCAGACGGATGCCGTAATTTTTCATCTCAAGACCGGAATCGCGCATTTCCGTAAAGACACGGATTGCATTCGGAACGCCGGATTTTAAGGTATCGTAGGTATCTACCAGCAGGCAGCAGGCATTCGGATAGAGGTCCGCGTAGGTTTTAAAAGCAGTATATTCGTCCGGGAAGCTCATAATCCAGCTATGTGCGTGCGTGCCCTTCACCGGAACATCGAAAAGCTGTCCGGCAAGCACGTTGGAGGTTCCGATACAGCCGCCAATCATTGCGGCGCGCGCACCGTACACACCGGCATCCGGTCCCTGCGCGCGGCGAAGCCCGAACTCCATAATGCCGTCTCCCTGCGCGGCGTAAACAACGCGGGAAGCCTTTGTGGCAATCAGACACTGGTGGTTGATAATCGTCAGAATGGCGGTCTCCACGAGCTGCGCTTCCATAATCGGCGCGATAACTTTAATAAGCGGCTCGCGCGGGAAAACAACGGTGCCCTCCGGAATGGCATAGATATCGCCGCTGAACCGGAAGGTGCTGAGATAGTCGAGAAAATCTGCATCAAAAATATGCAGCCCCTCCAGATATGCAATGTCCTCTGCCGAGAAGCGGAGATTCTTGATGTATTCGATTACCTGCTCCAGCCCGGCCGCGATTGCGTAGCCGCCGTCGCTGGGATTGTGACGGTAAAACATATCAAAAACTACCGTTTCGTTTGTGCGGCTCTTAAAGTAGCCCTGCATCATGGTCAGTTCATAGAGGTCAGTCAGAAGACTGATATTCATTGTGCTCATGATTGTTTCTCCTGTCCTTTTACATAGTATATTTGCCGTGTGAGTGAGAAATATGCGGCTTATTTCGTCCATTATAGCACAGTTCGGGAAGATGCGGTATGTAAATTGAAAAAATTTGCGGCGGGAATGGAGTCCCCTGCGCTCCGGATTATGAAAGTTTACTCTTGCGCGGTACTTTGAAATGTGTTATTGCTAATCTATATGGTTTTTGCCGGGAATCTGCAGTAAAAGAATCTGAAGATAAAAATGTTTGAAAAAATTTGAAAAAAATGCAAAAAAGGGCTTGCATTTTTTTCAAACCTGTTCTATAATACATCGTGTTGTGACATTGGGCTATCGCCAAACGGTAAGGCAACGGACTCTGACTCCGTCATTTCAAGGTTCGAATCCTTGTAGCCCAGCTAAGAGGAAGGAGTTGCTGAAGCAGCTCCTTTTTTGTCTGACAGAAGATTGTCTTATTACAGAAAGGATGATTTATATGGCATATCAATACCGCAGCCGCATCCGCTACAGCGAAATTGGCGAGGACAAAAAGCTTACGCTGCCCGGTCTGGTGAATTATTTCCAGGACTGCAGCACCTTCCAGTCGGAGGCACTCGGCATAGGGCTGGACACGCTGGGAGCGCGCCAGCGGGCATGGCTTCTGGCGTCCTGGAAAATTGTAATAGACAGGCTGCCGCGGCTTGGGGAGGAGGTTGTGACGGAGACCTGGCCATATGGCTTTAAGGGCTTCCAGGGAAACCGCAACTTCCGTATGCTGGACCAGGAGGGACATACACTGGCTGCAGCGGCATCCGTCTGGATTTATTTAAATGTGGAAAGCGGGCATCCGTGCCGGATTGACGGGGATGTTCTGGAGGCATATGAGCTGGAAGAGGAGCTGCCGCTCGGTCCGTTTTCGCGCAAGATTCCGGTTCCGGAGGAAAGCACGGAGCGGGACAGCTTTCTGGTGATGCGCAGTCACCTGGACACCAATCACCATGTCAACAACGGGCAGTATATACTGATGGCGGAGGAATATCTGCCGGAGGGCTTTAAAGTAAAGCAGATACGCGTGGAGTACCGCAAAGCCGCCGTTCTGCACGATACGATTGTGCCGTTTGTGTGCACAGAGCCGCAGCGCTGCACGGTCAGCCTTTGCGGAAGTGATGAAAAGCCGTTTGCCGTCGTAGAATTTTCGGAATAACCAGTGAAAAACGCCGGAGCAATAAGCGGACATAAGAGGGAGGAAATTATGCTGGAGCTGGGGAAAAAGCAGATACTGACAATTCTGAAAGAAACCGATTTCGGAGTTTATCTCGGAGAAAAAGAGAATCCGCAGGAGCGCGTACTGCTCCCGAAAAAAGAGGTGCCGGAGGAAGCGGCGACTGGCGATACGCTGGAGGTCTTTTTATATAAGGATTCCAAAGACCGCCTGATTGCCACGCGCAGGGAACCGGCGATGACGCTTGGCGGCGTTGCCGTTGTGAAGGTTGCGCAGGTCGCATCCATCGGAGCTTTTCTTGAATGGGGGCTGGAGAAAGACCTGCTGCTGCCGTTCAGAGAGCAGACGGCAAAGGTACAGGCGGGGCAGTCCTGTCTGGCGGCGCTGTACATTGATAAAAGCGGGCGTCTCTGCGCCACGATGAATGTTTATCCGTATCTTCGCACGGATTCGCCCTATAAAAAGGACGACCATGTCACCGGGACGATTTATCAGATAAGTGAAGAATTTGGCGTATTTGTGGCGGTGGACAACTGCTATTCCGGTCTGATCCCGCGAAAAGAGGCGGCGGGACATTTCCGTATCGGCGATACCATCCAGGCGCGAGTGACAGAGGTAAAGGAAGACGGAAAGCTGAGTCTGTCCGCCCGCGAAAAAGCATACCTGCAGATGGACGAGGATGCAGAAAATATTATGCAGATAATTGAAGGGTATGACGGCGTACTGCCGTTTAATGACAAAGCGTCGCCGGAAGTGATAAAGCGTGAATTCGGACTGAGTAAAAACGCGTTCAAGCGCGGCGTCGGCAGACTTTTAAAAGAGGGACGCGTGGAAATCACAGAGAAATCTATCCGCAAAATAAAATAAGATAACTGAATAGTTATTAAAATGAGCGGATTTTGAAAAACGGTGGAGGCTCATTTGACGGGCATCCCCCAATAATACGAGGAGGAAAAAGCGATGAAACAGGTAATCAGCACAGACAAGGCACCGGCGGCAATTGGACCGTATTCGCAGGCAGTCGAGGTAAACGGGATGGTCTATACCTCCGGAGTGATTCCGGTAAATCCGGCGACCGGGGAAATCCCGGAAGGCGTGGAGGCACAGGCGAGACAGGCGTTCTCCAATCTTTCCAATCTGCTGGAGGCGGCAGGCACTTCGATGGCACAGGCGGTGAAAACCACGGTGTTTATTAAAGAAATGAATGACTTTGGAAAGATTAATGAAATTTATGCGGAGTATTTTACAAAGCCGTATCCGGCGCGCTCCTGTGTGGAAGTTGCACGACTTCCGAAAGATGTTCTGCTGGAAATTGAGGTAATAGCACTGAAATAAAAGCTTATCCCGGCAAAACTGCCTGTGAAAAAGGGAGAAACTGCCAGAGGTACTTGTAAATGCGGCATTCCTGCGGTATGATAGAGCTGTAACAGAACAAAGGCAGCAGGGCGCCACGGCGAAACTGCTGTCAGGCAAAAAAGGGAGGAGTAAACGCATGAAGGTACAGAACATTACAGATATTAATAGATTTTTTGAAGTAATCGACAGCTGCAAGGGAAAGGTAGAACTGGTGACAGGCGAGGGAGACAGACTGAACCTCAAATCAAAGCTCTGCCAGTATGTTTCTCTGGCGAACATTTTTTCAAACGGAGAAATCCCGGAGCTGGAAATTCTGGCATATGAGCCGGAGGACATCGAAAAACTGATCTCCTACATGATGAACAGCTAAGAGAGCGCATGTGGGGGAAGTACTGGTTGCTCCGTTTACTGTAACGCGGGTGAAGTACTTTTTGCACGGTAATTAAAAAAAGAGATGAAAAGACCGCCATAAAATGGTATACTATGGGTATATTATTTTACGGCGTTTTTTTTTGCTGCCATGCATGCGACAAAAACGTCCGGCGGACGTTTTTAGTTGTCGGTGACGGATGCCCGGATACAGCGGGGAAGCCCGGTCTGCCTGTGGCTGTCTGCCGGCAGCGGACACAAAAGAAATGAGGTACAGACTTGAATTTTACGCATTTACATGTTCATACGGAATACAGTCTCCTGGACGGTTCGAATAAAATAAAGGAATATGTGGCGCGGGTGAAGGAGCTGGGCATGAACAGCGCCGCCATCACCGACCACGGCGCGATGTACGGCGTTATCGATTTTTACCGGGCGGCGCGGGCGGAAGGGATTAAGCCGATTCTGGGCTGCGAGGTATATGTGGCGCCCAATTCCCGTTTTGACCGCGAAAACACCGGCGGCGAGGACCGGTACTACCATCTTGTGCTGCTGGCGGAGAACAATACCGGCTATGCCAATCTGATTAAAATCGTATCGGCGGGCTTTGTGGAGGGCTACTATTACAAGCCGCGCGTCGATAAGGAGCTGCTTCGGCAGTACCACGAGGGAATTATCGCTCTCAGCGCCTGCCTGGCGGGAGAGATTCCGCGCTATCTGGTGCGCGGATTATACGAGGAAGGAAAAAAGGTTGCGCTGGAGTATCAGGAAATCTTTGGCAAAGGAAATTTCTTCCTGGAGCTGCAGGACCACGGCATCGCCAATCAGCAGATCGTCAACCAGCAGCTTCTGCGCATGAGCGCGGAGACCGGCATAGAGCTGGTGGCGACGAACGACGTGCACTATACGCTGGCGTCCGATGCCGAGCCGCACGACATCCTGCTCTGCATCCAGACCGGAAAAAAGCTGCAGGACGAGGACCGTATGCGCTACGAGGGCGGTCAGTATTACGTGAAATCGCCGGAGGAGATGGCGCAGCTCTTTCCGTATGCGCTGCAGGCGCTGGAAAATACGCAGAAAATCGCGGACCGCTGCAATGTGGAAATTGAATTCGGCGTGACAAAGCTGCCGCGCTTCGATGTGCCGGAGGGGTATACCTCCTGGGAATATTTAAACAAGCTCTGCTTCGACGGGCTTGCGCTGCGGTATCCGCCGGAGCAGGCAGAAGAGCTGAAAGAGCGGCTGAATTATGAGCTTGGCATCATTCAGAAGATGGGCTATGTGGACTATTTCCTGATTGTATGGGATTTCATCCGCTACGCGCGCGACCACGATATCAGCGTTGGTCCGGGGCGCGGCTCGGCGGCGGGCAGTCTGGTGTCCTACACGCTGGGTATCACCAAGCTGGACCCGATTAAATATAACTTACTGTTTGAGCGTTTTCTGAATCCGGAGCGTGTCTCCATGCCCGATATTGATATCGATTTCTGTTTCGAGAGACGGCAGGAGGTCATTGACTATGTTGTCCGCAAATACGGCAAGGACCGCGTTGTGCAGATTGTTACCTTCGGTACGCTGGCGGCGCGCGGTGTCATCCGCGACGTCGGGCGCGTCATGGACATCCCCTATTCGGTGGTGGATTCCGTGGCGAAAATGGTGCCGCAGGAGCTGAACATCACGCTGGATAAGGCGCTGCAGGAAAACAGCGAGCTGCGCAAAATCTACGAGGAAGATCCTCAGATGCACCGGCTGATAGATATGGCAAAGCGTCTGGAGGGGCTGCCGCGCCACACCTCCATGCACGCGGCGGGCGTTGTTATCTGCCAGAAGGCGGCGGACGAGTACGTGCCGCTCTCCCGCGGAAGCGACGGTTCCATCACCACGCAGTTTACCATGACGACGCTGGAGGAGCTGGGGCTTCTGAAAATGGACTTTCTCGGACTGCGCACGCTGACGGTGATACAGGACGCTGTCAAGCTGGTACAAAAAGACACCGGAGTGCTGCTGGACATGGATAAAATCGACTACGACGATAAAGCTGTGCTGAATTCGCTCGGTACCGGAAAAACGGACGGCGTATTCCAGCTTGAAAGCGCCGGGATGCAGAATTTCATGAAGGAGCTGAAGCCGCAGAGCCTGGAGGATCTGATTGCCGGTATCTCGCTTTACCGTCCGGGACCGATGGATTTCATTCCGCAGTACATCCGCGGGAAAAATCATCCGGAGACCATCACCTACGACTGCCCGCAGCTGAAGCCGATTCTGGAGCCGACCTACGGCTGTATTGTGTACCAGGAGCAGGTTATGCAGATCGTGCGCGACCTCGGCGGCTACACGCTTGGAAGAAGCGATTTGCTGCGCCGTGCCATGTCGAAAAAGAAAGCATCTGTTATGGAAAAGGAGCGCCGCAACTTTGTGTACGGAAATGAGGAGGAGGGCGTGCCCGGCTGCATCAAAAACGGGATTTCCGAGCAGGTGGCGAATAAAATCTACGACGATATGATAGATTTTGCAAAATACGCCTTCAACAAATCCCATGCGGCGGCTTACGCGGTCGTTTCTTACCAGACAGCGTGGCTGAAATATTACTATCCGCTGGAATTTATGGCGTCTCTCATGACGTCCGTAATCGACAATCCGCCGAAGGTGGCGGCGTATCATATGACCTGCCGCAAGATGGGCATCGAGATTCTGCCGCCGGATGTCAACTGCGGGGAGGGCGGTTTTTCCGTGGAAAACGGCAAAATCCGCTATGGACTTTCCGCCATCAAGAGCATTGGCAGACCGGTGATTGCCGCGCTCGTGGAGGAGCGCGAAAAGAACGGACGCTATACCTCGCTGAAAAATCTCGTCGAGCGTATGTCCGGCAAGGATATCAACAAGCGCACGCTGGAGAGCTTTATCAAATCGGGCGCTCTCGACAGCCTGGGCGCGACACGCCGGCAGATGATGACGGTCTACTCGCAGGTGTGCGACGCGGTTAATCAGGAGCGGAAAACATCGCTTGCCGGGCAGATGAGCCTTTTCGATTTTGTGGGCGAGGAGGAAAAAAAGCATTACGAAATCTCCATGCCGGATGTGGGCGAATACGAAAAGGAGCAGCTTCTGGCATATGAAAAGGAGGTGCTCGGCTTTTACGTAAGCGGACATCCGCTGGAGGCTTACGAGGAGCTCTGGCGCAAGCGCATTACGAATGTTACCACCGATTTCCAGCCGGATGAGGAGACCGGGATTCCGCTGGTGCAGGACCAGAGCCGCGTGACGGTGGGCGGCATGATTACTGCAAAAACGATTAAATATACAAAGACCAACAAGACGATGGCGTTTCTGACGCTGGAAGATCTGCTGGGAACGGTGGAAGTGGTGGTGTTCCCGCGTGATTACGAGAAAAACAGAAGTCTTCTGAACACGGATGAAAAGGTATTCATCACCGGAAGAGTTTCCGCGGAGGACGACAAGGCGAGCAAGCTGATTTGCGAGAGCATGACATCGTTTTCCGATATCACAAAGGAAATCTGGATACAGTTCCCCGACATGGCGAGCTACCAGGCGGGCGAGCAGGAAATGTACCGGATCCTGCGCGGCTCGGACGGCAGGGACAGGGTGGCAATTTATGTCCGCTCCCCGCGTTCCGTGAAAAAGCTGTCCGAAAACTGGGCGGTAAATGCCGACGCGGAGCTGCTGGCGGCGCTGGCGGAGAAATTTGGCAGTGAAAACGTAAAAACTATTTGAAAATACACGCAAAATGCATTACACTATGGGCAGAGGGAAATCCCATCCGGAGTGGATTTGAAATTGTGTCTGTAAACGGAGTGGACGATAACATAACTTTCGAAGGAGGGCTTCAAAATGGCAAAAGAGGTAAACACCATCGGCGTACTGACAAGCGGCGGCGACGCATCCGGCATGAATGCGGCAATCCGTGCCGTGGTCAGAAAAGCCATATATAATGGGAAAAAGGTAAAGGGCATCTACCGGGGATACAGCGGACTTCTGAACGAGGAAATCCGCGACCTCACGGCGCGGGATGTATCCGATACGATTTCCCGCGGCGGCACCATTCTCGGAACGGCGCGCTGCTCGGAATTCCGCACGGAAGAGGGGCAGAAGCTCGGCGCGGAAATCTGCCGGAAGCACGGCATCGAGGGACTGGTAGTCATCGGCGGCGACGGCTCCTTTGCCGGTGCGCAGAAGCTGGCCGGGCTCGGTATCAATACCATCGGCGTTCCGGGTACGATTGACCTGGATATCGCCTGTACCGAGTACACCATCGGTTTTGATACGGCAATCAATACGGCGATGGAGGCGATCGATAAGGTGCGCGATACCTCTACCTCCCACGAAAGATGCAGCATTATCGAGGTAATGGGCAGACAGGCGGGCTATATCGCTCTGTACTGCGGCATTGCAAACGGTGCAGAGGATATTCTGGTGCCGGAAAAATATGATTTTGACGAGCAGAAGCTGATTAACAATATTCTGAAGAACAGAAAGCGCGGCAAAAAGCATCATATTATCATCAACGCGGAGGGCATCGGGCACTCCACCTCTATGGCACGCCGTATCGAGGCGGCTACCGGCGTTGAGACGCGGGCGACCATTCTCGGACATATGCAGCGCGGCGGCAGCCCGACCTGCAAGGA
The DNA here is from genome assembly GCF_025148285.1 of Marvinbryantia formatexigens DSM 14469. Classification (NCBI taxonomy): domain Bacteria; kingdom Bacillati; phylum Bacillota; class Clostridia; order Lachnospirales; family Lachnospiraceae; genus Marvinbryantia; species Marvinbryantia formatexigens. Next base: position 3,146,439 of record NZ_CP102268.1, read on the forward strand.
CCGCGTGTATGCTTCCATGATGGGCGCTTATGCGGTGGATCTGCTCTGCGCGGGTAAGACAAACCGTGTAGTAGGCTACCGTCACGGCGATTTTACAGATTTTGACATCGATGAGGCACTGGCAATGCAGAAAGAACTTCCGGAATATATGTGGGAAGTGGCATATGCTCTTTCGGTATAAGTATTATGATTAACAGTACGTCGAATAAACAGATAAAAAATCTCGTGCAGCTCCTTACAAAGGCGAAGGCGCGCAGAGAGCAGGGGCTTTTTGTGGCGGAGGGCGTGCGGATGTACCGCGAAACACCCAAAGACGACCTCGTAAAGACCTATGTATCTGAGAGCTTTTATGAAAAAGAAGAAAACCGTGCGCTCCTTCAGGGGACGGAGCTGGAAATCGTGACGGACCGGGTCTTTGCGTCCACGTCGGATACAAAAACGCCGCAGGGCATTCTGTGCCTGGTCCGGCAGCGTGAATATACGCCAGCACAGATGCTGCGGGCGGAAAATCCCCTTCTGTTGCTTCTGGAGGATATCCAGGACCCCGGAAATCTGGGGACGATTTTCCGCGCGGCGGAGGCGGCGGGGGCCACAGGAATTATTATGAGCAGCGGGACAGCGGATATCTATAATCCCAAAACCATCCGTTCCACGATGGGCTCCATCTACCGTATGCCTTTTCTGTATACAAAGGACATTGCGGCAATGCAGGAGAAGCTTAAGGCACGCGGCATCCGTACCTATGCGGCGCATCTTAAGGGAAGCTGCACGTATACGGAGCAGGCTTACCGGAAGGGCTGCGCGTTTCTGATTGGAAACGAGGGCAGGGGGCTTAGTGATGCGCTGGCGGAAAAAGCGGACGCCCGTATAAAAATCCCCATGTCCGGGGAAGTGGAATCGCTCAATGCGGCGGTTTCCGCGGCAATCTTAATGTTTGAAGCAAAAAGGCAGAGAAGCGGCGGTTTATAATAAAATCGCCGTTTTAAAATCTTCCTATTGACAAAAAATATTAACTGTTATAAAATAGACGCGTAATAAAGTTAACAAATTTGTAACAAACAGGCAGGATTCATGGAAAACTGTTTGTATATAGGAGGTTTTAATTGCTTATGAAAAGACGAATGAAACAGGTTCTCTGCACAACCATGTCTACGCTTGCACTCGCTGCGGCGGTGGGCGGCGCGGCATCTGCATCTGCTACGGCAGATAAATGCGGCGGCAAAAATATTGCAGTGGCAAATGTAGAGACAGACCTTCTCATCCGTGAGGCAGCATCCGGAGACAGCAGGGTAATCGGTTTTGTGCCGGGCGCGGCAGGCGTTATTGTGCGCAGCATGGACGAAGAGTGGACGCTGATTGAATCGGGAGATATTACCGGGTATGTAAAAACAGACTATCTTGCATTCGGAGATACCGCGGAACAGTTAAAATCCATTTACGGAGTTCTCGGTGCGGTGGCGAATTATAACGGCGTAAAAGTATTTGCGGACAATGAAAACTTATCTTCCGTAATCGGCACGCTGAACGAGGGCGAGGGCTATGAGGTGCTCGGAAGCACTGCCAACTGGGTGGAGGTCCAGCTTTCAGACGGCACGATGGCGTATGTGGCAGCGGAAGATGTGGAAATGACAACGGTACTCGATACCGCGATTGCTACTGATGCATACGTGGCTCCGGCACAGACAGAGGCGGCGCAGAGCACTCCGGAGACGGAAAGCTATGCGGAGACAGAGAGCTACGTGGAAACGGAAGCCTATGTGGAGACAGAACCCTACGTAGAAACCGAGGGTTATGTGGAAACAGAAGCTTACGTAGAAACTGAGGGCTATGTAGAAACAGAAGCTTATGTGGAGACAGAGCCCTATGTAGAAACAGAAGGTTATGTGGAAACGGAAGCTTACGTAGAGACTGAGGGCTATGTAGAAACAGAAGCTTATGTGGAGACAGAAGCCTATGTGGAAACGGAAAGCTGGAGTGACGGAAGCTCAGACGGTACATACGAAGAAACTGGTGTTTGGGAGGAAGGCGAGGACGACGGACTTGGCGGAGACGAGTACGTAGACCCGTCGGCAGATGCGGGCAGCACAGACAGCTCCTCCGGTTCCAGCTACAGCGCGAGCGACCTGGACCTTCTGGCGGCGCTCATCTACTGCGAAGCCGGAAACCAGAGCGAAGAAGGAAAAATCGCAGTCGGGCAGGTCGTTATGAACCGTGTCAACAGTTCATCCTTCGCGGACAGCATCTCCGGTGTTATCTATGAGAGCGGTCAGTTCACACCGGCAAGCACCGGCTGGCTCGACCAGGTAATCGGCAACGCTCCGCAGGACTGCTACGACGCAGCAGCGGCGGCGCTCAGCGGAGCAGGCACCGTAGGCGATGCCCTCTACTTCAACGCCGGCAGCGGTCAGGGACAGCAGATCGGCGACCATCAATTTTATTAAACAATGAGCCGTGCAAAGCCCACGATTCAGATTTTGCTCATGCTTGCATGAAAGCAAAAGCTTGAATCGTGGGCTTTATTGGGCGAATGCCCAAAAACGAAGGAACGAAGTTCCTGAGTGTAGCACGGCGGAGCTGGCGAAGGCGTCATGGAGGATGTGCGTGCTGGCACGCAAACATCCGCGCATGGCGGTATTTTTATGGGACGAAAGTCCCAAACGAAGGAACGGAGTTCCTGAGTGTAGCATGACGGGGCGGAGAGAAGCCGTCGAAGGAACGAAGTTCCTAAGTGTAGCACGGCGGAGCTGGCGAAGGCGTCATGGAGGATGTGCGTGCTGGCACGCAAACATCCGCGCATGGCGGTATTTTTATGGGACGAAAGTCCCAAACGAAGGAACGGAGTTCCTGAGTGTAGCACGGCGGAGCTGGCGAAGCCTCAAAATTCCTGTTTACCTTCCCTCTTCTTTGGTGTATAATAACCACATAGGCGATACAGGGAAGGGAGGATTTCTATGGAACCGATATACTGGCTGATTCTGTTTGCCCTGCTTCTTGTCATAGAGGTGCTTACGATGGGGCTGACGACCGTATGGTTTGCCGGCGGCGCGATTGCGGCGATGGTAGTCTGTATGCTTGGTGGGAACATATGGCTGCAGTGCGGTGTTTTTCTGGCGGTATCTTTTGCGCTGCTTGTGTTTACCAGACCGTTTGCCGTGCGGTATGTAAACCGCAAACGCGAGCGGACCAATGCGGACGGGCTGATTGGACAGAATGCATGTGTCACAGAGACCATCGACAACCTGCAGAGCACCGGAAGAGCACAGGTGCGCGGACAGGAGTGGACCGCACGCTCGGCGGATGACAGACAGATTATCAAGGCGGGCAGTACCGTACAGATCGCTGCGATTGAGGGTGTAAAACTGATTGTGAAGGAAAAGGAGAAAACGACATGACTATAGGGATTATTCTGGCGCTGGTTCTGATTGTGCTTTTACTTTTAACCTCCTGCGTAAAGGTGGTACCGCAGGCATACGGCTATGTTATCGAGCGTCTGGGCGGCTACCAGACGACCTGGGGCGTTGGCGTACATTTCAAAGTGCCGCTTATCGACCGGGTAGCGCGTAAGGTGCTCTTAAAGGAACAGGTAGTAGATTTTGCTCCGCAGCCGGTTATCACAAAGGATAACGTAACCATGCGGATCGACACCATCGTGTTTTTCCAGATTACCGACCCGAAGCTTTATGCATACGGCGTGGAAAATCCGATTATGGCGATTGAAAATCTGACGGCGACCACGCTGCGTAACATCGTCGGCGAGCTGGAGCTGGACGAAACACTCACCTCCAGAGACGTGATAAATACAAAAATGCGCGCTGCGCTGGATCTGGCGACCGACCCGTGGGGCATCAAGGTAAACCGTGTTGAGCTGAAGAGCATCATTCCGCCGGCGGCTATCCAGGAAGCGATGGAGAAGCAGATGAAGGCGGAACGTGAGCGCCGCGAGACCATTCTGGTAGCAGAGGGTGAAAAGAAATCCGCTATTCTGATTGCGGAAGGTAAAAAGCAGTCTATCATTCTGGATGCGGAAGCGGAAAAGCAGGCGGCAATCCTGCGCGCAGAGGCACAGAAAGAAAAGATGATTCGCGAAGCGGAAGGTCAGGCGGAGGCGATTCTGAAGGTGCAGCAGGCAAATGCGGACGGTATCCGTTTCCTGAAAGAAGCGGGCGCAGATTCCAGCGTGCTGGCGCTCAAGAGCTTTGAGGCGATGACAAAGGTAGCGGACGGACAGGCGACCAAGATTATCATTCCGTCGGAAATGCAGAATATGGCGGGCTTCGTAAAAGCCGCCGCAGAAATCGCGAAGAGCGAATAAAGACCGGATAGTCCGGATGGCTGTGCCGGAAACAGCGGATACGGAAAAATTGGAAATTGAGGAGTGCAAAAAAGAAAATGACAGATTTAAAGGGACGCAATTTTTTAACGCTGAAGGATTTCACACCGGAGGAGATTTCCAGTCTGCTGGAGCTTTCCGCGGAATTAAAGGAAAAGAAGAAAAAAGGCATACCGGTGGACATCCACCGGGGCAAAAATGTTGCTCTGATATTTGAAAAAACAAGTACGAGAACGCGCTGCTCCTTCGAGGTGGCGGCGCACGACCTCGGCATGGGAACCACCTATCTTGACCCGAAAAGCTCACAGATTGGAAAAAAAGAGAGCATTGAGGATACGGCGAGGGTGCTCGGAAGCATGTATGAGGGCATCGAGTACCGCGGCTTCGGGCAGGAAATCGTGGAGGAGCTGGCACGCTATGCAGGAGTGCCGGTATGGAACGGTCTGACGAACGAGTATCACCCGACACAGATGCTGGCGGATATGCTCACCATCCAGGAAAATTTCGGCAGATTAAAGGGTATCCGTCTGGTCTATCTGGGGGATGCGCGCTATAACATGGGCAATTCCTATATGATTGCCTGCGCAAAAATGGGAATGCATTTTGTAGCCTGTGCGCCGAAGAAATACTTCCCCTCGCAGGCGCTGGTGGAGGAGTGTCAGGAGTACGCAAAGGAATCCGGGGCTACCATCACGCTGACAGAGGACGTAAAAGAGGGCACAAAGGGTGCAGACGTCATCTGTACGGACGTCTGGGTATCAATGGGCGAGCCGGACGAGGTCTGGGAGGAGCGGATCCGCGACCTTACGCCCTATAAAGTGACCAGGGAGGTTATGGAGAACGGAAATGAGCATGTTATTTTCCTGCATTGTCTGCCGTCCTTCCACGATTTGAACACCGGAATCGGCAAAGAAATGGGTGAGCGCTTTGGTCTGACAGAAATGGAAGTGACGGACGAGGTATTCCGCAGCGAACGCTCAAGGGTATTCCAGGAAGCGGAAAACAGAATGCACACGATAAAAGCAGTCATGCTGGCAACGCTTGGAGAAGCATAGGTGCTATGAAAAGTGAGATTTTAAGTGCGCTGCGCGCGCAGAAGGATTATGTGTCCGGACAGGAGCTCTGCGGACAGTTCGGCGTGACACGGGCTGCCGTCTGGAAGGAAATCCGGCAGCTTAGGGAGGAAGGCTATGAGATAGAGGCGGTACCGAATAAAGGCTACCGCCTGACGGCGGCGCCGGACACGGTCTCCGGCGCGGAGCTGAAGAGCCGGCTGGAAACGGCGTGGGCGGGACAGAATCTGGTGTATCTGGATACTGTGGATTCTACGAACGATTACGTTAAAAAGCTGGCAGAGCAGGGAGCGCCGCACGGCACCCTGGTAGTTGCCGATTATCAGAGCGGCGGCAAGGGACGGCGCGGGAGAACGTGGATTACGCCGCACGGGACGACGATCGCCATGAGTATTCTGGTGCGTCCGCAGATTCGTCCGGAAAAGGCGTCCATGCTGACGCTCGTAACCGGAATGGCGGCGGCGGAGGCGGTCGGTCAGATTACCGGTCTGGATGTAAAAATCAAATGGCCGAATGATCTGGTCATTCACGGGAAAAAGCTCTCCGGCACGCTCACAGAAATGAGCGCGGAAATGGAGGGCGTTCATTACGTGGTGATTGGAACCGGTATCAACGCCAACATCACGGAGTTCCCGGAGGAATTGAAGGATCTTGCATCCTCCCTGCAGCTTGAGCTGGGGCATCCGGTCGACCGCGGCGCAATCATCTGCACGTGCATGAAATATTTTGAGAATTACTATGAGAAATTTATCACGACACAGGATATGTCGCTGCTCATTGACGAGTATCAGAGACTGCTTGCCAATATGGACCGTCAGGTGCGCGTGCTCGACCCTGCCGGAGAATATGGTGGTATAGCAATAGGCATTGATGAGCAGGGACAGCTTCTGGTGGAAAAAGAGGACGGAAGCATTACCAGGGTATACGCCGGGGAGGTTTCTGTCCGCGGCATTTATCAGTACTGCTGAGGTCATCTGCCGGGGCTTTAAAGCCTCCGGCCGCAGCGGGGCTGGTCTGACAAAAAGAGGAAACAGGTATGTATGAAGAAAATGTAGTGCTGTGCGCGGCGAGCGCGTACAACGAAAAATATTATCTGAATGAGGATTTCGAAGCGCTTCCGGATACCGTGAAGGATGAGCTGAAAATCATGTGCGTGCTCTACACGCAGGATGTCGGCGGTATCCTCACGCTGGAATTCGATGCGGACGGAGAGCTGCAGTTCCGCACGGAAGCAGCCTCCGATGATTTTTTTTATGATGAGATTGGCAGCGTTTTAAAAATCCGCGAGCTGCAGCGGACGAAACAGGATCTCCTGGAATCGCTGGAAATGTATTACCGGGTGTTCTTTCTGGAGGAAGATACATGAGTCTGAAAATAGGAAGCGTGGAGCTTGCAAATCCGTATATTCTTGCTCCGATGGCAGGTGTCACTGACCTGCCATTTCGTTTGCTCTGTAAGGAAATGGGCGCAGGCCTGCTCTGCACGGAAATGGTCAGCGCAAAAGCTATTTCCTTCCACAACAAAAACACAGAAAGACTGATGGAGACCGGGGATGGCGAGCACCCGGTTTCGCTGCAGCTTTTCGGAAGCGACGCGGATTTAATCTGCGAGGTGGCGCGGCAGATTGAGGAGCGTCCGTTTGATATTCTCGATTTTAATATGGGCTGCCCGGTCCCGAAGGTAGTAAACAACGGGGAAGGTTCTGCGCTGATGAAAAATCCCGCGCTTGCGGAGGAGATTGTCCGGAAAACGGCGGCGGCAATCAAAAAGCCGGTGACAGTGAAATTCCGAAAGGGCTTTGACGACGACCATGTGAATGCGGTGGAATTTGCAAAACGCATGGAGGCGGCAGGCGCGGCGGCGATTGCGGTGCATGGCAGAACAAGGGCGCAGTATTATGCCGGACGTGCTGACTGGGATATTATCCGGCAGGTAAAAGAGGCGGTAAAAATCCCGGTGATTGGCAACGGGGATGTGGACGGTCCGGAGAGCGCCCGGAAAATGTTTGCGGAAACAGGCTGCGACGGCATTATGATTGGCAGGGCGGCCAGGGGAAATCCGTGGATATTTCAGGAGCTTGCAGCATATGATAAAGGAGGTTCTATCCCGGAAAGACCGCAGCCTGCAGAGGTGAAGAACATGATTCTGCGTCACGCCGCACTGCAGATTCAGTATAAAGGAGAATACACCGGGATCCGCGAAATGCGTAAGCATGTGGCGTGGTATACTGCCGGATATCCGCACAGTGCAGCGCTTCGCAGAAGAGTAAACGAGATCGACAGCATTGCGCAGCTTGAGGCGATGCTGGAGCTCTGGGTTGCCATGCATACGACAAAAACGCCCGGTGGACATTTTTTAGGGTAATGCGCAGGCAGGTAAAAAACGTTACGGCGCGCTTGACAGCGGCGGCATCATGAGCTATAATACTGTGAATGTTGCATCATTGGGGAAGACCAGTATTTTAGCAGTATATAAACAGGAAGGTGTAAATCAATGGAAGGAAAAAAGAACTTATTAACTTATTCGGGGTTAAAAGCATTAGAAGACGAAATGCATGATTTAAAGGTGGTCCGCAGAAAAGAGGTCGCCGCAAAAATCAAAGAGGCAAGAGAGCAGGGCGACCTGTCAGAAAACGCGGAATATGACGCGGCGAAGGACGAGCAGCGGGACATCGAGGCGAGAATCGAGGAGATTGAAAAGATTCTCAAAAATGCCGAGGTGGTTGTGGAGGACGATGTTGACCTGAACAAAATCAATGTCGGCTGCACCGTAAAGCTTTTCGACGAAGAATATGAAGAAGAGATAGAGTACCAGATTGTCGGTTCGACGGAGGCGAACAGCCTTATGGGTAAGATTTCCAACGAATCTCCGGTGGGCAAAGCGCTTATCGGCGCCAGCATCGGACAGGAAATCGAGGTAGAGACACAGGTCGGAGTATGCAAATACCGCGTACTCGGTATCCAGAGATCATAAGTTTAAGAGCCTGTAGCTTTTAGAAGCTCATGGCGGCAGGCATTTGCAGTTTTCAGAAACTCATGGCTTTTAAAAGTCATGGGTTTATAAGCTTTTAATAAGGAAAGAACAGGAGAGGTAAGCATGGCACAGGAGAACAATAAACAGAAAAACGTCCAGGAGGTTGATGAAAATCAGCTTCGCAAGGTGCGCCGCGAGAAGCTGGAAGAGCTGGTAGAGAGCGGCAGAAATCCTTTTGAAATCACAAAATACAGCCGTACACATCACAGCCAGGATATCAGAGAGCATTTTGAAGAGCTGGAGGGAAAAACGGTTACTCTGGCAGGGCGTATGATGTCAAAACGTGTCATGGGAAAAGCCTCCTTCTGCAATATCCAGGATCTGAAGGGCAATATCCAGTCCTATGTGGCGCGCGACAGCATTGGCGAGGAAGAATACAAGGCGTTTAAGAAAATGGATATCGGAGATATTGTCGGCATTAAGGGTGAGGTCTTCAAGACAAAAACCGGGGAAATCTCCATCCATGCATCGGAGGTCACGCTGCTTTCGAAGAGCCTGCAGATTCTGCCGGAGAAATTCCACGGACTTACCAATACAGACCTGCGCTACCGTCAGCGGTATGTTGATCTGATTATGAATCCGGAGGTAAAGGATACTTTTGTTAAGCGTTCCCGCATTATTTCCGCCATCCGCAGATATCTGGACGGACAGGGCTTCATGGAGGTGGAGACGCCGATGCTGGTGCAGAATGCCGGCGGAGCGGCTGCGCGTCCGTTTGAAACGCACTTCAATGCGCTGAATGAGGACCTGAAGCTGCGCATTTCGCTGGAGCTTTACCTAAAGCGTCTGATCGTGGGCGGTCTGGAAAAGGTGTACGAGATTGGAAGAGTATTCCGCAATGAAGGCCTGGATACCAGACACAATCCGGAGTTTACGCTGATGGAGCTGTATCAGGCGTATACTGACTACAATGGTATGATGGATCTGACGGAAAACCTGTACCGCTATGTGGCGCAGGAGGTTCTCGGAACCACGAAAATTGTATATAACGGCGTGGAGATGGATCTTGGTAAGCCATTTGAGCGCATCACAATGGTTGACGCTGTGAAGAAATATGCCGGCGTGGATTTCAACGAAATCCATACGCTGGAGGAAGCGCGGGCTGCGGCAAAGGAGCATCATGTGGAATATGAGGAGCGCCACAAAAAGGGCGATATTCTGAACCTGTTCTTCGAGGAATTTGCCGAGGAGCACATGATTCAGCCTACCTTTGTCATGGACCATCCGATTGAGATTTCGCCGCTCACGAAAAAGAAACCGGAAAATCCGGAGTACGTGGAGCGTTTTGAATTTTTCATGAACGGCTGGGAAATGGCGAATGCTTACTCGGAGCTGAACGACCCAATCGACCAGAGAGAGCGCTTTAAGGAACAGGAAGCACAGCTTGCCCAGGGAAATGAGGAAGCGAACACCACCGATGAGGATTTCCTGAACGCACTGGAAATCGGTATGCCGCCCACAGGCGGAATCGGTTTCGGAATCGACCGCATGTGCATGTTACTTACTGATTCACAAGCAATAAGAGATGTTTTGCTGTTTCCCACTATGAAATCGCAGGGGACGGCAAAGAATGAAGCAAATAACGCGGCACAGAGTGCAGCGGCAGCTTTGGCGGCGGAAAAGCCTGCGGAGAAGATAGATTTTTCCAATGTAAAAATCGAACCGCTTTTTGAGGAAATGGTTGATTTTGAAACCTTCAGCAAATCCGATTTCCGCGCCGTGAAGGTGAAGGACTGTGTGGCGGTGCCAAAGAGCAAAAAGCTCCTGCAGTTCACCCTGGACGACGGAACCGGCGCAGACCGCACGATTTTAAGCGGTATTCACGAGTATTACGAGCCGGAAGAGCTGGTCGGAAAGACCTGCATTGCTATCGTAAATCTGCCGCCGCGCAAGATGATGGGAATTGATTCCTGCGGAATGCTGATATCGGCGGTTCATGAGGAAAACGAAAAAGAGGGTCTTCACCTTCTGATGGTGGATGACCGGATTCCGGCGGGTGCGAAGCTGTACTAAGAAAAACAGAAAAGGCAGAAAAATACAAAGAAGCAGTGGAATTGCAATGGGTTTGTGATTCCACTGTTTTTGTCTGTTCAGCGTGGGGCTCTGGTGAGTGAAGTTGTTCCAGGTCTGTATTTTTGAGTAAATGAGATACGGAATAATTGTTTATATCCGCCCATTTAGTATATGCCTTTCATACTATTTAACGGCATATCTTTTGGCAAAATAATAAAAAATTGCCGAAAGATATGGGGCGGTAAAATGTGGTGTGAAGATGTTGTTTGCAAATTGAATAAAGAACAAGTATATACAAGGCAACAGATATATGAAGCATTAGTTGATGAAAAACCTGAGCTAACATATAATTCTTTTAAGTGGATTATTTCAAAAATGGTTGATAATGGGATTATTTCCAGAAAGCAACGTGGAGAATATGTTTTGCAGAGTAATCCAATTTCAGAGAAACAAATTTATAAGCCATTAATGAATGTGCAACTTCAGGAGATTAGTGAAAAGATAGAAGTGAATTACCATATATCTTTAAAAATGCTGAGAAATCATATTTGATAGATTATGTGAGGTTATTGCGCTATGCGAGAAGAAGAGGTAAAGCGGATGAAGTAAAAAAATACATAACCTGCAGCCGGGTCCTCGATTGCTCCTCAGAGCAGCTGTCAGCGGCAGGGGAAAAACTTTACAAAAAAACTTACAATATACACTGTATAAAGTGCCGAAAATGAAAAAAGCACTTACGAACCAAAACAGTCAGCGGTATAATTATATTGAAGCGAAGGAGCGGGGAATGCTCCGGAGCGCTGATATAAAAAACGCAGTGAGATGCACACAGGGAAGCAGTGGAGTCGCAACGAGTTTGTGATTCCACTGTTTTTTTGCTGCAAAAAAGGAGGAAAATTATGCCACAGAACAAAAGAGAAAGTCTCATTTATACCGTGATGATGTGTTTTTTAATGGTATTTTGGATGAGCATGTACAACGTAACGCTCCATATGGGGCATTTTGGACTGGATACCATCAGGGAAGGCTGGATAGGATTTCCTGCCGCCTATGTTTATGCCATGCTGTTTGACTGGTTTGTGGTTTCCGGGATTGCCAAAAAGTTTGCTTTCCGTTTTCTGGTTAAGCCGGAAAGCAGTACCAGGAAAAAGATCATTGCCGTATCCTGCTGCATGGTGATTCCGATGGTATTTGTGATGTCACTGTACGGAGGACTGGAAGCCTGCGTGAAATCCGGGGATTGGAGTGCCCTGTTTTTAATCTGGATGACCAACATTCCCAAAAATCTGGTAATGGCGCTGCCGTTTCAGCTTATTGTTGCGGGACCGGTTATAAGGAAGCTGTTCCGCATCGCATTCCCGGAAGGGAAGATACTGGCGTGATGAATCGATGCGCGGCAAATTCTGCACGAAAATGGAAGGATTAGCTTTCCGTGGCTGAGGGATGCCGTTGCTTCATTTCCTTCTTTTCATAACCAATCGTTATTAATGATAACATATTTTCAATTAACAGTGCGGGATGAAGCTGTTATATTAATAAATTGGAAATAAAAGAAGAAGGAGGAAGTGGCTGCAAAAATTTCAGCAGCCCGGAAGTATATGGAAAAAATATGGAATAAAAAATTTGTATTGCTATTTATTACGAACCTGTTGATGATGGCAACCTTTTATGCCTCGGTGCCTATTTTGCCGATTTATTGTCAGGAAAACGGGATAACCGGTTCCAAAATCGGTATCGTATTGACGGCAATGTCAGTAACCACGGTATTGTTCAGACCGTTTGCGGGATATATTCTTGACAACTTCAACCGTTATCATGTTTATATGCTGTTTCTGGCTCTGTTCTGTCTGCCATTTCTGGGGTTCGCCGCATTTCCGGTTTTCGGAGTGCTGGTAGTGCTCCGTCTGTACATGGGCGTTGTATATTCTGTATGTGGCTCGGCGACAACGACCCTGGCAGGGGACGTGCTTCCGCCCAGCATGGTAGGAAAGGGCGTCAACCGGTTTGCGCTTACCATTTCACTGGGAATGGCGGCAGGTCCGTTCATTGGTATCCAGGTCCAGAACCATCTGAGCAGTCAAGCATCTTTTCTTGTTCTGTTTGCCTTAACAGTGATTGCTCTGATTTGCGTATCGTTCTGCAGGATTGAGTATCCGAAGGTAGAACGTAAGAAATTTGTTCTGGCGGATGCGTTCTATAAACCGGCGTTACCGTTTATGTTTAACATGATGTTTATCATGATTCCGTTTGGGGCAGTCATTGCATATTCCTCAATTTTTGCACAGGAAAAAGGACTGTCTTCGGTTATCCCGTATTTCTACGTATTTTTGGTAGCGGGAATGTTAATCTCCAAGTTTTCGACACAGAAAATGATTGATGCCGGCAAACACAAAATCCTTGTTGTGATAAGCCTGGTGATTGTATTTTTCACAATGGCAAGCTATTCCTTTATGAATCATGGCGCGCATCTGCTGCTGGCGGGATTTTTGCTGGGCCTTGGCTATGGTGTGCTCCAGCCGCTGTTCCAGTCGTTTGTAACAGGAACAACACCGGCGCCCAAACGTGGTACGGCAAATGCGACGTATCTGCTTTCCTATGATATTGGTATCGGTATCGGTTCCTTCCTGATGGGAATGTTCCAGGAGAGCATCGGGCTGGCAAACGGATTTGCGCTTACGGCGGCAGCGTATGTTATTGGCGGCATTATCTATGCGGTATACGTTGACCGTTATTATGCAAAATTACTTCAGCAGAAAAATAATTAAATGAATACGGCGAAAATGTGCCGTTACTGCTCTGACGGCGGTTCTCTGCCGGACGGGCAGCCTGCTGAAACGGGGTGATGAAGATGACAAAAAAGAAAAGAACAAAGGTTTTCCTGACGCTGCTGGTGATACTTATTGTTCTGCTTGCAGGAATTATACTGACGAATTCCTTTGGCGGGCGGCAGGAAACCATACAGGAAACAATGCGCGACGCAGTCCTGCATGAAACCGGAAAAATCAGCTTTCTGGGAATAAAGGATGTAAATCCGGCGTTTCTTTCCGCAGTTACAGTAACCGTGGTCCTGCTGATCGCGGCAGCGCTTATCCGGATATTTGCGGTACCGAAGTTTACATATATACCGGGAAAATTCCAGATGCTTCTGGAGCAGGTGGTCGGTCTGTTTGACGGACTGGCAAAATCAAACAGTCCGCATAGAAACGGTTTTCTGGGCGCCTACGTGTTTGCCGCGGGAGTATATATTTTCTGCGGAACATTGTTTGAGCTGTTCGGCTTCCAGGCGGTAACAACGGCGGGGGAATCGATTGCCCTCCCGGCGCCGCTTTCCGATATCAATGGAGCGATTGCACTGGGCTGCCTGTCCTACTGTATTATTCTATCCGGCGGAATTGCCGGAAACGGAGTACGGGGAATTGGAAAAACGCTGAAGGATTTTTCACTCCCCATTTCTATGAGCTTCCGTCTGTTCGGAGCGCTGCTCAGCGGTCTGCTGGTTACGGAGCTGGTATATTATTACATTCATTTAAGCTTTGTGCTTCCGGTTGTTGTTGGGGTATTGTTCACATTGCTCCACGCGCTGATACAGACGTATGTGCTTACGATGCTGACCGCCCTGTTTTACGGGGAGGTATCGGAACCGGTCAGGAAAAAAGAAAATGCAGAAAGACAGAAGAAGGCTGCCTGATAAAAACAGAAAAGATTATTTCAGATAAGTGTGAATGAAGGAGGAAACGAAAATGAAGAACGTAATGAAAAAGATTCCGGCAATATTGATGATGGCAATGATTCTGTTTACATTATCAGCTCCCGTATATGCGGAGGAGACGACAACTGTCGCAGCGCAGACAGCAGAAACAGAACAGATTACGGATACGGAGGATGCTACCGGCGACAAGGCGCTGGGCGCCGCTATTGCAGTAGGACTTGCGGCGGCCGCGGGCGCTGTCGGTATGGGTATCGCGATTGCAAAATCTTCGGAAGGAATTGCAAGGCAGCCGGAGGCGGAAGGAAAGATCCGTACCAACCTGATGCTGGGTCTGGTATTTATTGAGACGGCGATTATCTATGCGCTGATTGTCGCGATTCTGATTATATTTGTACTGTAAATAAGGAGATGGATCGCTATGAATATCCCATTGAATATTGACTGGCAGCAGATATTGCTGCATCTGTTCAACTTTGCAATCCTGGCGGCCGGCCTTTATCTGCTGCTTTATAAACCGGTAAAGGATTTCATGGAAAAACGGACGGAGTATTATAAAAAAATGGACGCTGAAGCAAAGCAGGGCGTCCGGGATGCAGAAAGCATGAAGGCAGAGTATGAAAAGCGCCTGGCTTCGACGGGACAGGAAATTGCCGGGAAAAAGGCAGAGGCGGACAGGGAACTGGAACAGATGAAACAGCAGAAGCTTAAGGAAGCGTCGGAAGAAGCAGAGCGGATTGTGTCAGAAGCCAGAGTAAAAGCGGAAAAGGAAAAAGAAAAGCTGCTGGCGGACGCCGGGGAGCAGATTGCAGACACGGCGATTGCCGCGGCGAAAAAGCTGGTGAAGGATACGATTTCACAGGAACAGGAAAAAGCCTTATTTGAGGAAATTCTGAAAAAGGCAGGTGAGAGCTGTGGCAACTGATTTTACGAAGAAATTTTTTGAGGACAACAGGATTTTAAAAGCCCGTGTCAGTTATGCAAAAAGACCCTCCGCAGAAGAGCTGGAAAGGCTCAGCCAGTCGTTAAAGGAAACATACCATGCGACGGAGGTCATTCTGGAGGAGGAACAGAACGAAGAGCTGATCGGAGGCTATGTCCTGCAGGTGGGAGACCGGATTTTTGATAATTCCGTGAAGGCTTCCTTTGACAAGCTGCAGGAACATTTCAAACAGGAAAAAGGAAATGGAAATGTCATTTCTGTTTTAAAGAGCAATCTTGACGGATTAAACGGAGAGATTGCAGAGACGGAGGGCGGACATATTCTGCGGCTTCATGACGGAATTGCGGCTGTGGACGGGATGTCACAGGCTGTCTACGGAGAAATTGTCCTGTTTGAAAACGGAACAAAGGGTCTGGTACAGAACATTGATGAGACGGAGGTCCTCTGTATTGTCCTGGGAGATGAGCAGGAGCTGGAGGAAGGCGACCGGGTGATACGGACCGGAAAACGGGCAGGAATCCCGGTGGGAAAAGAAATCCTCGGAAGAGTGGTGGACGCACTGGGCGCGCCGATTGACGGAGCGGGACCGTTCCGGGAGGAGGACTGGTATCTTATCGAGAGAAAAGCTCCGGGAGTTCTGGAGCGCCAGCCGGTAAACGTGCCGATGCAGACCGGTATTCTGGCGATCGATGCGATGTTCCCCATCGGAAGGGGACAGAGAGAGCTGATTATTGGCGACCGTCAGACAGGAAAAACTTCGATTGCCATTGATACGATCATCAATCAGAAGGATAAGGACGTCATCTGCGTTTATGTGGCGATCGGTCAGAAGGCTTCTACGGTGGCGCAGATTGTGTCCAATCTGAAGAAGCATCATGCGATGGATTACTGCGTGGTAGTATCCGCCTCAGCCAGCGAGCCGGCCGCCCTGCAGTATCTGGCGCCTTATTCCGGCACGGCGATCGCGGAGTATTTTATGGACCAGGGGAAGGATGTGCTGATTATCTATGACGACCTGTCGAAGCACGCCGTGGCATACCGGGCCCTGTCGCTGCTGCTGGAGCGGTCTCCGGGACGTGAGGCATATCCGGGCGATGTATTTTATCTTCATTCCAGATTGCTGGAGCGGTCCAGCCGGATGGACGAAGCACATGGCGGAGGCTCCATCACGGCGCTTCCCATCGTGGAAACGCAGGGCGGGGACGTGTCCGCCTATATTCCCACGAACATTATTTCCATTACAGACGGGCAGATTTTTCTGGAGAGCGATCTGTTCTTTGCGGGAAACCGTCCTGCGGTAAATGTGGGTCTGTCCGTATCGCGAGTGGGCGGTGCAGCGCAGACAAAAGCGCTGAAAAAGGTGTCGGGCACGCTGAGGATAGACCTTGCACAGTATAAGGAAATGGAATCCTTTGCACAGTTCAGCTCAGAGCTGGATTCGGAAACAAAAGAGCAGCTTGCCTATGGGGAACAGCTGATGGAGCTGTTAAAACAGCCGCTGTATGAACCGAAATCGATGGAAAAGCAGGTGATTATTTTAGGGGCGGCAACGCACAGAAGCTTTCTTGGGATTCCCGTAAAAGAAGTCCGGGCATTCGCGGAAGAATTTTACCAGTGGTTTGCCCAAAACTATGCGGCGGTTCTGGATGAAATCAGAGATACCGGAAATCTTTCGGATGATGCACTGGAAATTATCCGGAACGGAGCGGAGGAATATAAGAAGGTGAAAGGCTATGGCAAACAGTAAAGAGATTCAGGAACGCATGAACGGAATCCGGGACACGCTGAAGATTACAAACGCCATGTACCTGATTTCCTCTTCGAAGCTCAGAAAGGCAAGAAAGAACCAGCAGCTGGTGGAGGATTATTTTCAGACAATCTGTAATACCATCGGAGATATCCTGAATCATATGCCGCAGATGGAGCATATTTATCTGGAATCTGCCGGGCAGGAAAAGAAAGGCAGGAGCCGCCGGGCGTATATTGTCATTACCGCTGACAAAGGACTGGCGGGAGCATATAACCTGAATGTGATAAAGCTGGCGGAGCAGGAAATAGAAAAATATCCGGATGCAAAGCTGTTTGTTATCGGACAGATTGGGAAGCATTATTTTGAAGAAAAGAACATCCCGATAGAAGAGGGGTTTCTTTATTCCTCCCAGAATCCATCCCTGCAGCGCGCAAGGAACATTACAGTGGAGGTTCTGGAGCAGTTTCATGAGGGCAGAATCGACGAGGTGTTCATTCTGTATACGAAGATGAAAAATGCGCTCCAGTCGGAGGCTGTTATGATGCAGCTTCTGCCGCTGTCCAGGGAACAGTTCCGGAAACGCGGAAATGAGAGCAGGCACACGGAATCTTTTTTTCCGGATGCCAGGTCTGTGTTTAACCAGATTGCGCCGATCACGATGCACGGGATTATTTTCAGCGCCATGACGGAAAGCTGGTGCGCGGAGCTAAATGACCGTATGACTGCGATGGATGGCGCGTCCAAAAGCGCAAAAGAGATGATCGCTGCACTAAAACTTGCGTACAACCGCACAAGGCAGTACAGTATCACGCAGGAGATCACCGAGGTAAGTGCGGGGGCAAAAGCCCAGAAGAAAAAGAAAGCCAGGAGGAAATAAAATGAAAGAAGGGAAAATCATTCGGATAATGGGACCTGTCGTGGATGTCCGTTTTGCGGATGAGAAGGTTCCGAAGATAAAGGAAGCCCTTACCGTGGAAGCGGAAGGACAGAAGCGGACGATGGAAGTGGCGCAGCAGCTTGGAGACGGCGAAGTACGGTGCATTATGCTGGATGCCAGCGAGGGTCTGTCAAAGGGAATGCCGGTGTCCGCGACGGGAAGCGGCATCAGCGTCCCGGTGGGAAAGGACACGCTGGGAAGAATGTTTAATGTACTTGGAGAAGCGATTGATGAGAAAGAAACGCCGAAAGGAGAAGAAACCTGGTGCATCCACCGGAAGGCTCCGGCGTTTGAAAAGCAGAGCCCGGCGGTGGAGATACTGGAGACAGGCATCAAGGTCATCGACCTTCTGGCGCCTTACGCGAAGGGCGGAAAAATCGGACTGTTCGGCGGCGCGGGCGTAGGAAAGACGGTTCTGATTCAGGAGCTGATCCACAATGTGGCGACAGAGCATGGCGGCTATTCTATTTTTACCGGTGTGGGTGAGCGTTCCCGTGAGGGAAATGATTTGTATCTGGAAATGAAGGATTCCGGAGTGCTGGATAAAACGGCGCTGGTATTCGGACAGATGAACGAAGTGCCGGGAGCCAGAATGCGTGTGGCGCAGACCGGACTTACGATGGCGGAATATTTCCGGGACAAAAAGCAGCAGGATGTGCTTTTGTTTATTGACAATATTTACCGGTTTGTGCAGGCGGGTTCTGAGGTGTCGGCGCTTCTGGGGCGTATGCCCTCCGCGGTGGGATATCAGCCTACCCTGGCAAACGAGCTGGGTGAGCTGCAGGAGCGGATTACTTCGACCACCGACGGCTCCATTACCTCGGTGCAGGCGGTGTATGTTCCGGCGGACGACCTGACGGACCCGGCTCCGGCGACCACCTTCGCCCATCTGGATGCGACTACAGTGCTTTCCAGAAAGATTGTGGAGCAGGGCATTTATCCTGCCGTGGATCCGCTGGAATCCTCTTCCCGCATTCTGGAAGCGGAAATCGTGGGGGAGGAGCATTACGATACCGCCATGAAGGTGCAGCAGCTTTTGCAGAAGTACCAGGAGCTGCAGGATATTATTTCCATTCTGGGAATGGATGAGCTGGATGAGGAGGATAAAACAGCCGTTTACCGGGCAAGAAAAATTCAGAAATTCCTTTCGCAGCCCTTCTTCGTAGCAGAGAATTTTACGGGTGTGAAAGGCGTTTATATTCCGCTTAAGGAAACGATCCGCAGCTTCCGGGCGATTGTATCCGGAGAGATGGACGATTATCCGGAAGCCGCCTTCTTTAATGTGGGAACGATTGACGATGTGAAGAAAAAGGCGGAGAAAATGAGCCGGAAGTCCGCTTAGGAGGAGGCAGGCATGAATACATTTCAGTTAAAGATTACCTCCAGCAGCGGCTGCTTTTATGACGGTCCATGCGAAAGCCTGATACTTCCTACGGATGACGGGGCATACGGCATACAGGCAAACCATGAATCTATGGTGATAGGCATATGCATCGGAGAGATGCGCTTCCTGAATGAGAACGGATGGCAGAGCGTGATTCTTGGGCAGGGATATGCCAGAAGCGAAGATAATCACGTGACGCTGGTCGTGGACAGCGCGGAACGCCCGGAGGATATCGACGAGAACCGTGCAAGGGCGGCAAAGCAGCGCGCCGAGGAACGACTGGCGGTCCAGAACAGCAGGAAGGAATACTACCGTGGAAAGCTTGCTATGACAAGAGCCATGACGAGACTGAAGGTAAAAGAGAAGAAATATTTGTAGGAGGCGCAGCCGCGCCTCCTTTTATGTCACAAACAGGTTTTTGTCTATTGTGAAATATTTCCCGATTTATTATAATACTCGTGAGTGATCTAACAGAAGAGTACACCCTGGGGCGGGAAGCCTCAGAGCGGGAAGGAGCGGTTTGTATTGAATATTTTATTTACAGTGAACAGAGGATATATGGAGCATGTGCTGGACTGTATACGGTCGATTGTGCGATTCCCGTCTGAGGACGGATACGATATCTATATTTTACATTCCGACTTGCAGGAACAGGACCAGAGCGATGCCGCCGCGCAGGTCGAGGATGGGGATACAAGGCTGCATTTCCGGTTTGTGGAGCCGTCTGTATTTGCCTCCTTTCCGGAGAGCGAGAGATATCCCAGATTAATTTACTACCGTATTTTTGCCGCCTCTCTGCTTCCGCCGGAGATGGACAGGATTCTGTATCTGGATGGCGATACGCTTGTCATCAATCCGCTGGATGAGCTGTACAACATGGATTTTGAGGGCAATTATTTTCTGGCGTGCACGCATGTGCGGAAATTCCTGACGAAGGTAAACCAGTACCGGCTCGGCATGGAGGAAGTGAGCACCTATATCAACAGCGGGGTTCTGCTGATGAATTTAAAGGAGTTAAGAGAAAAGCAGGATTTTGAAGAAATCGCGTCGTTTGTGGAGAAGCGGGGGCGGTATCTCACCCTGCCGGACCAGGATATCATAACCGCTCTGTACGGAAACAAAACGGGAATTCTGGACACCATGAAATATAATCTGAGCGACAGGATGATTTCCGTCTATAATACGGAGCCGGGGCACAAAAGAATCAATCTGGAATGGGTGCGGGAAAACGCGGTCGTTATCCATTATTATGGAAAGCAGAAGCCGTGGAAAAAGCCGTATCTGGGGATGCTGGATGTTTTTTACCGGGAGCTGAAAGAGGAAGAGCCGGGGAAAATCTGCGGCGCCGTCCAGAATGAACCGGAGGCATAACGGGACAGAGGATAAGAATACGGAAACGCAATAAGGCGGAAACACCGGCGCCGGAAGGTCACGGAAAGCCTGCCGGAGACAGAGAAAGAGAGGATGTATTATGGCAAAGAAAGAATTGGGCGCAGTCAGGCAGCTTCCGGTAATCGGACTGCCGCGGGCGATGCTGTATTACCGCTATGCGGTACTGTGGAAAACATTTTTTTCCCAGCTCGGCATCAGGACGATTACCAGCGAGCCGACGACAAAGGGCGTTCTGGAGGAAGGAACCGCCTGCGCCATCGACGAAGCGTGCCTGGCGACGAAAATTTTTATGGGACATGTGAAATCCCTGATTGGAAAATGCGATTATATACTGATTCCGCGGATTTCCAACTTCGGTCTGCAGCGCAGTATGTGCACGAAGTTTGAGGCGCTTTACGATATGACGGCAAATACGTTCCGCGGCACCGGACAGAAATTTCTCTCTTATAATGTGGATGTAAGGCACAGGCAGGACGAGGAAAAAGCCTTCCTGGATATGGGCGTTTCTCTTGGCTTCCACAGAAAAGAGGCGGAGAGGGCATACAAAAGAGCGAAAAAGGCGGAGCTGGAGGACTGGAAGCAGAAGGTAAAGGAGCAGGAAAAGCTGTACCAGCTTCCGAAAACGAAGATTCTGCTGGCGGGACACAGCTACATTACAGAGGATGCGTATATCGGAAAGCCTGTCCGGAAAATGCTGAGAAAGCTGGACGCGGTGCCCATCCGGGCGGATATTATCGAGCGCAAAGCGGCTCTGGAGCAGAGCCTGAAGCTGTCGCCCACCCTGAAGTGGGAGGTCAACCGTGAGATTGCCGGAAGCGTTTATAAAAACCGGGACCGCGTGGACGGTATCATTCTTATGAGCGCATTTCCGTGCGGACCGGATTCTATGGTGAATGAAATGCTCATGCGCAGAAACAACGGCGTTCCGATTCTGAATCTGGTGATGGACGGACAGAACGGGGATGCCGGAGTGGAGACCAGGGTGGAAAGCTTCCTTGATATTATCGGATTTAAGAAGGGGAAATTATAATGGAAAAAGAGACAAAAGTAGCGTTTCCCATGATTGCAAGATACAATTACGCTATCCGCTATATTGTGGAGAACGGGCTTGATATAAAATATGTGATGCAGCCCCGCATGACCAGGCGGACGATGGAGCTGGGCAGCCGCTACAGTCCGGATTCTGTCTGTACACCGTTTAAGAGCACGCTCGGCAGCATGATCGAGGCGCTGGAGGCGGGAGCAAATACCATTCTGATGGTGAACGGGCTGTGCCGCCTGGGCTATTACGGGGAGCTGCAGGAGCAGATACTGCGCGACCTGGGCTATCAGTTTGAGTTTATCAATTTATCGGAATATACGACCGGAAAGAAAAGAGACTATCTGAAAGCGGTAAAAAGGCTGAACCCGAAATATAAAGTTGCCAGGCTGACCGCCGCCGCCATTGAAGGTGTCAAAATGGCGGAATATATCGACGAATTAGAGGGGATATATTATAAAAGCTGCGGATTTGAAGCGGAAAAGGGAAGCTGCAAAAAGATTTTTGATGATTTTTTAAATGCTATGCAGGCAGCCTCGTCAAAATCAGAAATCGAATCGGCGTACCGGAAGGCGAAGAGCGCCTTTTCGCAGGTGCGGCTGAACAGACCGGAGCCGCTGCTGCGCGTGGGAGTTATCGGCGAATATTTCACGGTGATGGACAGTTTTTCCAATCTGGAGCTGGAGCAGAAGCTGGCGGATATGGGAGTGGAGGTGCACCGGTGGATGAACATTACCAACCGCAACCTGCATTACAGCGGCGAGAAAAACATGAATGTGCGGATAAAGGACCTCTGCACCTACGAGATGGGACCGACCTCCACGGCGAATATCTGGTGTGCCAGAGATTACGCCGAGCGGGGCTTTGACGGCATCATCCATGTAAAATCGGCAGGCTGTACGCCGGAGATGGACATCATGCCGGTGCTGCAGAACATCGGCGCGGACTATAAAATCCCCATTCTGTACCTGACGTATGATTCGCAGACAAGCGATACGGGACTGATGACCAGAATCGAGGCATTTTACGATATGATTCAGATGAGAAAGAAGGTAATCCGATGAAGGAAGCATATCTGGGAATCGACGTGGGGTCGATTTCCACAAAAGGAGTTATTATAAATAAGGACAACGAGGTGCTGGCGAGCGAGTATATCTGGACCGAGGGGGACCCCATCGGAGCGGCAAAAAAGCTGGTCGCTCTGCTGGAAAAACAGTTTGACAAAGCATCTTACCGGATTGTGGCGACGGGAACCACCGGGAGCGCCCGGCGGCTGGTGGGCACGATTGTCGGGGCAACGATGGTAAAAAATGAAATTACCGCCCATGCCGTTGGCACGACGACCTTTTATCCGGGCGTGCGGACCATCCTGGAGATCGGCGGACAGGATTCCAAAATCATACTGGTGGAAAACGGGGTGGCAGTGGATTACGCCATGAACACCCTGTGCGCGGCGGGAACCGGAGCTTTTCTCTCCAGCCAGTCAAAGCGTCTGGGAATCGAGGTGGAGGATATGGGCGAGATCGCGCTCCATTCGAAGCATCCGACGCAGATCGCGGCAAGATGCACCGTCTTTGCGGAATCGGACCTGGTCCATAAAATCCAGATGGGACATACGAAGGAGGACATCATTGCCGGGCTCTGCAACGCGGTCGTTTCCAATTACCTGAATAACGTGGGAAAGGGCAAGAAGATTGTCCCGCCGGTCGTTTTCCAGGGCGGCGTAAGCAAAAATATCGGCGTGGTGGAGGCGTTCCGCAAAGCGCTCGGATGCGAGGTGCAGGTAGATGAAAACGGGCATCTGATGGGCGCGCTGGGAGCGGCGATTCTGGCAAAGAAGAGCGAAAAGAGAAAAGAATTTGACTTTTCGATGGAGGATATGAACTTCCGCACGCGCGAAATCTGCTGCGGGCGCTGTTCCAACAACTGCGAAATCATGTGCGTATACCGCGACGATGTGCTGATAGACAGTTGGGGGAACCGCTGCGAAAAAGGGGAGCTGGTGCACTGACAGAATTTAACAGGAGGGACGGAACATGCACAGAATCTTACTGCTGGAGGATGACGCAAATTTAATCGACGGTCTGCAGTATTCTCTGAAAAAGAACGGCTTTGAGGTGGATACGGTCCGCAGTGTACATGCGGCGATGCAGCGCCTGGCGGATATGGGAAAATATGATCTGCTCCTTCTGGATGTGACGCTGCCGGACGGGTCGGGCTTTGAGGTGTGCGGATATGTGAGGGAGAAAAATCCCCGCATTCCGATTATTTTTCTGACGGCGGCTGACGAGGAGGTAAATATTATCCGCGGGCTGGACCTCGGCGGGGATGATTACATCACGAAGCCCTTTAAGCTGGGTGAGCTCTGCTCGCGCATCCGGGCGCTGCTGCGCAGGGCGGGTATCGCGGAATCCTCCGGGGATACGGCGCTCGTCTGCGGAGATATCACGGTGGACCTGCTGGGAAGCCGCGTGCTGCTGGGCGGTGTGAATCTGGAGCTGACCGGGGCGGAGTACCGTCTGCTCTGTCTTCTTGTGCGGAACGCCAACCGCATCGTGACGCGGGAGACGATTTTAAATGAGCTGTGGGACGGCACCGGCGATTATGTGGATGACAATACCCTGTCCGTGTATGTGCGGCGGCTGCGGGAAAAGGTGGAAAAGGAACCCTCGCGCCCGCAGCATCTGATTACGGTGCGGGGCTTCGGATATCAGTGGAGGGAGGTGCCGGCATGAGCTTTCTGGAGGACAGACAGGTAAAGAGATACTGGTATTTTCTGCTCCTTTTTCTTTTGCTGCTTTTTCTGACCGGAGCGCTTGGCGTGCAGCTGCAGAGCAGGGGGATGCAGAAGGTGATGCTCTCCCACGACAATGCGGTGGCGACGGCTCTTCTGGATAAAGGCGTTTCGCGGACGGTGATAGCGGAGGCACTCGCCAGTACAGAGGAGCGCGCCGACGGGGCAGAATTTCTTGCTGTTATCGGCAGGACAGAGCAGACGGCGGCAGGACTGTTTCCGCTGAATTCCCGGTTCCGGCAGAAAATGACGCTTGGTCTGCTTGTGCTTGCGGGACTTTTGTCTGCGGTGCTTCTGGCAGGCTCTTTTCTTTTTTTCTGGAGGCGTGAGCGGCTGTACCGGGAGGCGGCGGATATTATTGCAGATTTTGCGGACGGAAATTATGTCCGCCATCTGCCGCAGAGCAGCGAGGGAGAGCTTTACCGGGTATTTGCCGGGATAGACCGGCTGGCGACCATGCTGCGCTCAGAAAATGAGACGCAGCGCCGGACAAAGGAATTTCTGCGGAACACCATTTCGGATATTTCACATCAGTTAAAAACACCGCTGGCGGCGCTTGCCATGTACCAGGAAATCATTGAGGAGGAGCCGGAGCATACTGGCGTGGTGAAGGAATTTGCGGCAAAAATGCGTGCGCCGCTGGAGCGCATGGAGCGGCTGATTTCCTCCATGCTGAAGATTACCCGGCTGGATGCCGGCTGCATTGTTTTTGAGAAAAAGCCGTACCAGGTGTCGGAAATTCTCTGGCGGGCAGTCGGTGAATTTTCGGAACGGGCGAAAAAGGAAGAAAAGGAGATTCTTCTGGAGGGAGCGCTGGAGGATACTCTTTTCTGCGACCTGGAATGGACAGCTGAGGCGGTCGGAAATATTGTGAAAAACGCCCTGGACCATACGGCGGCGGACGGAAAAATCCGTATTGCGTATGAGCGCTCGTCCTGCATGGCGAACATCGTGATAAGCGATAACGGACCGGGCATTCTGCCGGAGGATATCCACCATATTTTTAAGAGGTTTTACCGCAGCAAAAATTCCGGCGACACGCAGGGCGCCGGCCTGGGACTTCCGCTGGCGAAAGCCATCATCGAGGGGCAGGGCGGAACCATTTCTGTGAAGAGCGGCGCCGGGGAGGGCACTTCCTTTACCATTTCTCTGCTTACAAAACTGTAAGCTGAAATTCACCGGATTGTAAGCCTCTTTTGTTATCCTTTTCCGGAAGGGAGGGACAGACGCTGCCGTCTGCGCGGATAACGGACGGACAAAGACCGTACAGAATCTGACGAAGGAGACGGCGGCGGAGGACGAAATGAATATATTACGTGTAGAAAATCTGTGTAAGACCTACGGAAATGGCGGGGCGAGGGTGGAGGCGCTGAAAAATGTCTCATTCTCCATGCAGAAAGGAGAATTTGCCGCCATTATCGGAGAATCGGGCTCCGGAAAGAGCACGCTCTTAAACTGCATCGGAGCGCTGGATACGCCGACCTCCGGGAAAATCTATGTGGACGGGCAGGATCTGTTTTCCATGAAGGAGGAAAAGCGGACCATCTTCCGGCGGCGGAACATCGGCTTTGTGTTTCAGTCCTTTCATCTGGTTACGGAGCTGACGGTGGAGCAGAATATCATGTTTCCGCTGCTGCTGGATTACCGCAGACCAAAGAAGGAGGAGCTGGAGGAAATCCTGGAGGAGCTGGGGCTCTCTGACAGGAGAAGTCATCTGCCGGGACAGCTCTCCGGCGGCCAGCAGCAGCGCGTTGCCATCGGCAGGGCGCTGATTACAAAGCCGCGGCTGATTCTCGCGGATGAGCCGACTGGAAATCTGGACTCAGAGAACAGCCAGGAGGTCATCGGGCTGCTGACGCAGGCGTCGAGGCGCTATCAGCAGACGATTCTGATGATTACGCACAACCGGAATTTAACCGCTTCCGTGGACCGTGTGATGCGGGTATCGGACGGAATTCTGACAGATCTGGGAGGGAACGCCGATGAAAAGTTATCTTGAACTTATTCCGGTTTCCGCCAGGGCACACCGGAAGCAGACGCGCATGACCCGGCTGTGCATCACGATTTCCGTTTTTCTGATTGCGGCGCTCTTTGGCATGGCGGATATGTTCCTGCGCAGCCAGAAAAACCAGGCAATCCAGTCGGACGGCGCATGGCATGCGGCGTTTAAGTTGCTGGATGAGGAGCAGCTTGCCCTGCTTGGTGCAAGACCGGAGGTAAAGGGACTCTGCCGCTATGCGGCGACAAATTACCGGCTGGATATGGAGTATGAAATCGGGGAGACCCGGACGGTGCTGTGCGGCTTCGACGAGACATTTTTTGAACTTTTTCCGGGGATCCATCTGTCGGACGGAAACTTTCCCAGGAAGGAGAACGAAGCGCTGGTCACAGAAAGCGTAAGAGACAGTCTGCAGCTTTCGGCGGGAGATACGGTGGAAATGACGACGCCGGAGGGAACGCTGTCTTTTTGCGTCAGCGGCTTTGTGGAGGACACCTCAAATCTGCTCAAAGGCGGAGCTTTCGGCGTTTTTGTGAACATGGATACGTACTTTGTCTGCTTTGGTGATGCGACGCTCAGGGAGGACGTCGTCTGCTACGTGGAATTTAAAAGCGGGTGCCGGATCCAGAAGGCGCTCGACGATATCTGCGGACAACTGGATATCCCGCGCGATGCGGTCTCAGAGAATGCCAAGCTGATGGGACTTCTTCTGCAGAGCCGGAATAATTATATTATGGCGCTGTATATGGCGGCGGCAATTCTGGCGGTGCTGGTTGCCTTTGCCGGGATGCTGATGATTCTGGGAAGCCTGAACAGCAATGTGGCGCAGCGGACAGAATTTTTCGGGATGATGCGCTGCATTGGCGCGACAAAGACGCAGGTGAAACGGTTTGTGCGTCTGGAAGCGCTCTTGTGGTGCCGCACGGCGATACCGGCGGGAATTGCCGGGAGCATGGTTATCATCTGGATTCTGTGCGGCATCCTGAAGCGCGTCTCGCCTACGTACTTCGGAGAAATGCCGGATTTCGGAATCAGTCTGCCGGGGATTGCCGCCGGACTTCTGATTGGTCTTCTGACGGTTCTGGCGGCAAGCGGTGCACCGGCGAAAAAAGCCGCCAGGGTGTCTCCGCTGGCGGCGGTTTCCGGAAACGCCGGCACTGTGTTTGCGGCAAAAAGGGCGGCGGATACCCGCATCCTTCCGGTTGAGGCGGCGCTTGGTATCCACCATGCGACAGGGAGCAAAAAGAACCTGCTTCTGCTGACGGCTTCCTTTGCTTTTAGTATCATTTTGTTTCTGTGCTTCGGCACCGGGGTGGATTTTATGCAGCATGCGCTCACGCCGCTGCGTCCCTATACGCCGGATGTGTCAGTGGTCAGCCGGGATAACGGCTGCGATATTCCGGACAGCCTGTCTGCAGCGCTGAAGGAGAATCCGGCGGTAAAAAGGGTCTTCGGGCGCAGCTTTGCCTACGACCTGCCGGTGACGCTGCAGGGGGAGGAAAAGAAGGTAAATCTGATTTCTTATGAGACCTTTCAGTTCGGCTGGGCAGAGGGAGACCTGCTGGAGGGAAGCATGGAAAGCGCAGAAAACGGAGAGGGCGTCCTCCTGGTAAAAAAGGAGGGATTTCCGGCGGAAACAGGAATGGAAATCGAACTGCAGACGGAAAACGGTGTGCAGAAGGTAACGATAGCTGGTGTTTTGAGCTACGCGCCGTTTGATGGCGGGGATGAGACCGGCATTCTGATTTGCTCGGAGGACCTGTTCCGGCAGCTGACGGGTGAGACGGGCTACACCATTCTCGATATCCAGCTTGAGGATAAGTCGGACAGCGCGGTCGACGAAATCCGCAGCCTAGCCGGAAATGGCTATACCTTCTCCGACCAGCGGATGAGCAACCAGGAGGTGCGGGCGCTTTACTATTCGTTTTCGCTGTTTGTCTATGGATTTCTGGCAATCATTGCGCTGATAGCGGTATTTAATATCATCAACAGCATCGGCATGAGCGTATCGGCGCGAATGCGTCAGTATGGCGCGATGCGGGCAATCGGGACCAGTATCCGCCAGCTCGGAAGGATGATTGCGGCGGAAACGGTGACGTATCTTTTCTGTGGTCTGCTGCTTGGACTGGCGGCGGGACTGCCGCTCCACTACCTGCTGTACACGCAGATAATCACCGGGCGGTGGGGCGATGCGTGGAGCGCGCCGGTTCCGGAATTTGGCTTTATCGCGCTTGTGATGGTGGCAGCGGCGGCAGCCGCGATTGCCGGTCCCATGCGCCGCATCCGCCGGATGTCCGTCTCACGGACCATCCGTGCGCAGTGAGCTTACGTTAAAAATAAAACCTGAAAAAGGATTGATAACGCTATTTTTCAGTGCTATAATGATTTTTGAATTAGTTAAGACTAACCCGGTGCTCATACTCTTACCGTATGGGCACCGGGAAGGCCACAAAAACAGGAAAAAGAAAGCGGATTATAAGAATGAAAAAGGTACATATTGAGCGAAACACTGTCCAGGAAACGCTGGTTATTCCGCTGTATGCCCGGAAGCTCTGCACGGAACAATATCCCCGTCTGTTCCGGGACCCCCGCGCGGCGGAGCTGATGGGGCGGATGGACTACGATTTTTCGGAGTATGAGCAAAAAAGCAGGAGTATGACGTACCGTTTCGGCGCGCTGGAAACAGCCATGCGGCAGTATGACCTTGCGTGGGAAGTGCGGGATTATCTCAGAACCCACCCGAAAGCCGCTGTGGTCAATCTGGGCTGCGGTCTGGATATGACGGGAGAGAATTGCGACAACGGTCAGTGCCGGATTTACAATCTGGATTTTCCAGAGGTCATCGCATTGCGGGAGCAATTGATTCCGGGGACGGAACGGGTAAAAAATCTGGCCGTGGACTTAAACGATACCGGCTGGTTTGACAAGATTGACGCCGCAGGCGGGGCGGTGTTTTTTGCCGCCGGGGTGTTTTATTACTTTCGCACGGAGCAGGCAAAGCCTCTGTTTCTGAAAATGGCAGATCGGTTCCCAGGCGGAAGACTACTTTTTGACACCGCAGGAAAGACTGCGGTGAAGCTGATGATTAAAACATGGGTCAAGGCTTCGGGCATTACGGATGTGGGGGCATATTTCTATTTAAACAACCCGGAGAGGGACCTGCAGCCGTGGATGGAAAATGCAGATATTTCCTCCCGCGGCTATATGCTGGGATACGACAATCTGAAAGATTCGTCTGTCAGTGGCTTTTTCCGCTTCCTCTCCCGGATAGGAGACGGCATGATGAAAATGCGGATTGTGCGGCTGGACTTTCACAAACCGTAGGATATAAAAGCAGTCGCAGAGGGGATGGACTCCGGTGTTGCAGGGGTTCTGAAACCTGGCGGGTATTTCATGATTGTTAATGAACCGGATGGTCTGGATGCAACAAGACGGAAACCGTGGATTACCGTGCTTGCAAAAAAATAAAAGGATTTTGCGTGAAGCGTTATATAGAATTGTCGGTTTGGAGGAGAGAGTATGAAATATATCGGAATGCCTATGGGCATGTGGGCACTGTTTGCAAAGTCATTTCAGAGGCAACTGACGGCGGTGTTCGATTACAATGCGGATACCGCAAAGGATATCAGGAAAAATGCCAGGAAAAAATATCGTACCATCATCACAGGTCTGCCGGAATTTGAAAAGACGGACCGTTTCAAAATGAATATCGTGAATTGCGCCATGCTGGGCGCGTTCGTTCTCTCCATGCCGCAGCGCCCGGATGTAGAGCGGCTGACGGATTATTACGCCAGAGCCATGATGACAAAGCCCATGAAATGGTTCTGCCGCCAGAGCGGGAAAGCAAAATACACCCCAAAGGATATTGCCGGGATGAAGGCAACCGCAGCTCTGAAAGCTGCTGACCGCAACCCCTATTCCTGGAATATGGAATTTTATGAATACCCGGACGGCAGTGGGTATGAAGGGCGATTTACGAAATGCGGCATCTGCATGCTGATGCGGGAGCTGGGGCTTTACGACTTGACGCCCGCCCTGTGTCATCTGGACTACACCATGAGCGAGGCGGGCGGCGCAACGGATTTCGTCCGGATGTATACACTTGCCGAAGGCGGACCGTACTGTGACTGCGGATATAAAAAGAAACGGGGATGAGGTGAAAGAATATGAAATACTTTGAATTTGGCAAAGAACGCCTGGAACGGATGGTGATGCTTTACGGCAGCGGGGGAATATCCGGAGCAGTTTTCGCGGAAAGGGCAGAGAGGTGCGTATGAATCCTGTAATTATTTTTATTGAAATTATCATTATGCTTCTGGCATTTGGTTTTTTGGTGTTCGGGATGCTTTATATCAGTCCGCTGACTTTTATCAGCGACTATCCACCGGAGATTCAGGAGGTATACTACCGGACACAGCGTAAAGAAGCGACAAAGAAAAAGCTGACCGTGGCAATGAAGATGAAGAAGCTTGTCGCTCTTATCGCATTTATGTTTCTCTTTGCATGGATGCTGCATCTGGCGGGAGCGGAAACCTTCGCAGAGGGGCTGCTGCTTTCCTATGCATATATCCTGTGCCTGTTTGCCTGGGACACTTTTTTTCTGGACTGGGTACTGTTTGCCAACATAAAGCGAATCCGGCTCCCCGGTACGGAACACATGGAAAAGGAATACCATCAGAAATGGTTTCATGTAAAAGTGTGCCTTCCGATGATTCCTGTTTTCGCGGCTGTGGGAGCGCTCAGTGCACTGCTTATGATTTGGATTTGGTAGCACTTTATGTATTTTCAATGATTGTGGGGGAGAACAGCAAATATGAATCCTTATCAATATATTACAAACATAGAAAAGAAAGTCAATACAGATGCACAGTGTGCTTTGCAGAAAGCGTTAATTGATCTGAATCAGCGGAAAGAAATTCATGCAATCTCTGTGAAAGAACTGTGTAATCAGGCGCATGTGGCACGAAGTACATTTTACTCTTATTACGATAATGTAATGCAGCTTAAAGAAGAAATTGAAGATATTTTGCTGTATCAGCTTCTTGAGGTCAATGAAGATTTTGGCAGGACAGCCATTGATTTTAAAAGCGGATTTCCATTTTTTCAAAATACCTGCCATCTCATTGAACAAAACAAGCAGGTATTTTATGCCTTTCTGATTGCAAATCCGAATATTCAGTTTATTCAGAAATGGCAGACAGGAATTAAATACCATTTCTGGAATCAGCTTTTCCAGGATAAAAGTATAAAAAATGAAAACATGATATTGGAAATGGTTTCGACACTTTCCATATCAGCCTTTGTTTACTGGCTGAAAAATCCCTATGATGTAGACATTGACAGCATGAATAAGCTGATTATAAAATCCTTTGAAATCTTTAAGTAGAGCGGAGCCGCTGCGGTTCCGTTTTTTTTCGTTGCCATGCATACGACAAAAACGTCCGGTGGACGTTTTTTCGTACACAATCGCCGTTTATGTCGTTCCTATCGTCATTTCATACTTCTACACTGTTACATGGGAGCAAAGTGAAGCGATACAGAAAAGACGGAGGATATTCATCGATGTCATGGCAGCAGCTTATTTGTTCTGGAATCGCAACAGATACGAGGAGGAGTGAATATGAAAAGACAGATAATTGCAATCAGTATCCTGCTGGCAGCCGGCATGACGATTTTATCCGGGTGCGGCGCTTCCAATACGGATACGAAGGAGACTTATGAAATTGGGGAAGCCGGGACATGGACAGACGGCACTTATACAGAAACAGCAAAAGGAAAAAACGGAAGTTTTGATGTTACGGTTGTCATTGAAAACGGAACAATTTCCAGTGTAACAGTCGGAGATAATAAGGAAACTCCTGACAGAGGAGGCATTGCGATTGATCAGCTTCCCGGTCAGATCGTGGAAGAACAGTCTTATGAGGCAGACGTTGTTTCCGGCGCGACCGTAACTTCAAATGGAATTAAAGACGCTGTAGCGAGGTGCCTTGAAAAAGCGTCTCAGTAAAGCACCGGGTATTCGGAAGGAAAAGGAGATGAAAAACCGGAATGACAAGCCAGTCAAAAACAGCCTTATTTGAAGAAAAGCCTGTGCCGGAGGCAGTTATGAAACTTGCAGTCTCTACTATGATCAGCTCGCTGGTCATGGTAATTTATAACCTTTCCGACACCTATTTTGTGGGAATGCTGGGCGATCCCGTTCAAAATGCGGCGGTCACACTGGCTGTCCCCCATGTTATTAGCTTTTAATGCCATTAACAATTTGTTCGGAGTAGGCAGTTCCAGCATGATGAGCCGCGCACTGGGAAGAAAAGACTATGATACCGTATATCGCAACTCCGCTTTTGGCTTCTACCTGGCTTTGCTCTGCGGTATCCTGTTTTCCGTGATTTATACGGCTTTCAGCGGTCCTGTTCTGAACCTGCTCGGTACGTCTTCCGATACCTCTGCGGCAACAGCCGGGTACCTGAGATGGACAGTAACCTGCGGAGCGGTCCCGGCAATTTTAAATGTCGTAATGGTTCCTTTCAAACTGTGCCGCCTGTATCTACTTCTTTGTTTTACTGTTTGTAAAACGGAAAAGCACCTGTGTCTGCATTCGTCCGTCGATGCTGGGCTTTCGGAAAGATATTGTGACCGGCGTGTGCGGCGTGGGACAGAAAACGCTGGTGTTTGCCATCCTTCGTAAAATCGTACTGGAAATACCGGCTTTATTTATTTTGGATAAGCTGTTCCCGCTTTATGGTCTGGCATATGCGCAGTTTACAGCCGAATTGATACTGTCAGCAATCGGAATGATTACTCTGAGCCGGTTTTTTAAAAATTAGGAGAAATCGCACATGACACATGAGTGTTGTATGCCGGACGCCAGCTGCACGGACAATCCGTGCGCAGCAGAACTAGTAGAAGGACTTCAGCTGCTCAAGCGTAATGGAAAGATGGTACTGCTTCAGTATCTCATGGCGTTCTTCGTATAACTGCGTGAGCATTTCATCTACATCAGCCCGGCAGCCGTGATGCAGTCTGCGGTGGCAGAGCGGGCAGAGCGGAATCAGGTTCGCCATTGTATCAAGCTTGTACTCGAAAGCGGGCTGCTGCTTCAATGGAATCAGATGATGGACCTCCAGATAGGGCGTGCCGTCCGGCTTGAGGAAGGTTTTGTGCGGCTCTGCATCGGTGGAAAAAATGCATTTGTAGCCGCTGCGTTTTATTGCCGCTTTACCCAGCCGTGGATTTGTGGCGGGGCGGTCAGAAGAGACGGACCTTTCAGCAGCGGGAGGGATATATTTTTCCGCTGCATATTCCGCCGGGGAAATATCGCCATCAGCTTCGTTGACAAGCTGCTGGTAAATGCTGTCTGAAATGGCTTCAGCGCCGGTAATCATGACACCGGCATCCACAGAATCTGACACTTCTTTTAGAGCGCTCTTTACAGTAACGCTTCCGGGACTTTCCAGATGCTTCAGAAGACCTTCCTGGGGCAGCTCGTAGTTCCCCTGATAAAATTCAGCCGGAATACCGACTGCAAAAAGTCTGTCGCTGTTCTTATACTTCAGAAATATCAGCAAATCATGTGTATACAACGCTTTGCGCAGGCGGATAAATTCTCTGTCATCCTGGCGGACCTTGCTGATTTGCACCTGTGCGTCCTGTGTCATGCGGTATGCAATTTTTTTCATGAAAAATGTATCGCAATTTTCCATAGATGAGAATGTATGCAATGTATGGTCTGTCATATGCTGTACATTGGCTTTTGAGAGCACGGCGGGCTGCTTCCGGTCAGAGGAAGACTCTGTTGCGGCGTCGATTTCCGGGGCGGGGAAAAAGAAGTAGCGGTTGTCACCGGTCACATGGATATGTGTCTGCTTGCTCCGGGACGCTTCCGGCTTGTTTGACGGCAGCAGGCAGACATCCGGGAGACAGAGCACCAGACCGGTGTCAAAACGCTGAGCGGTGAAAAATGCGGCGGCTTCGTCTGCAAGACCAAGCGTGGCAAAATAACTCTGGATAAAAGACAGTAATGTTTTCTGGCTGATTGTCATGAAAAGACCTCCTTACATAGGGCATTCTTTCGGGCTGCATTTTAGAAAATAAAATTCCGGATAAAACAGATAAAATTATCGGGAACTCTTCTGAGCCTATCTTAACATCATTCCCCGAATCTGTCAACAGAAAAATCGGGGAATTGCGTATTTCCTGTAAATGTGTTACTATTACTTTATAGTCGCGAAGCGACCGGCGATGTGGAATATATGAAATAGGGAATACCCAGAGCGGTATTACCTTGCAGCCGCGAAGCATATGGAATGGGGATGGGACACTGCTGTGCTGGGGGACAAAAGAGGAAGATTACTAAATAAATATGTTGCGGATTATGTGGTGTTTGACCTTGAGACGACCGGAATCTCCTCGAAATACGACGAGGTAATTGAGATTTCGGCGGTGAAGGTGGAAGCCGGGCAGGTGACGGGCGAATTCAGCACCCTTGTAAATCCGGGGCGGAAGATTCCGCCCGCAGCCAGCCGGGTAAACGGAATCACCGATAAAATGGTTGCCGGGGCGCTGCCGTTTTCGGAAGTTCTGGGGGATTTTTTTGCGTTTGCCGGGGATTTTGTTCTCGTCGGGCACAATATCAACAGCTTCGATATGAAATTTCTGTATCGCGACGCAAAGAAATATTTTCGGAAAGTACCGGACAATGATTATGTAGATACGCTGCTTCTGGCGCGTGCGGCGCTGCCAGAGCTTTCGCATCACAGACTGGTCGACCTGGCGGAGCATTATGGAATCTCAGCAAAAGGCGCGCACCGGGCGCTGAACGACTGCCACATGAACCAGAAGGTATACGGAAAGCTGGCGGAAGAAGCGGAGGCGGCCCGGCAGAGACGGCAGAAGGGCGAGCAGATGCCGGGCAGCGCCGGAGCACAGAAGGGCGGGCAGATGCCGGGCAGCGCCGGAGTACAGAAGGACGGGCAGATGCCGGGCAGCGCCGGAGCACAGAAGGATGGGCAGATGCCGGGTACTGCCGGAGTGCAGAAGGGCGCACCGGCGCCGGTGCACCATACGGTGAAGTTGCGCGGCGTGGTGGAGCGGATTACTTACCAGAATCCGGAAAACGGCTACACCGTTTTAAAATGCGCGGTAAAAGATGACGGCAATCTGGTGACGGTGGTCGGGAGCCTTTTGGATGTTAATGTCGGTTCCGTACTGCTGATGGACGGAAACTGGAGGATGGACAGCCGCTACGGGCGCCAGTTTGCGGCGGAGACGTGGGAGGAGACACTGCCTGCCACGGTTTATGGCATCGAGAAATACCTGGGTTCCGGTCTGATAAAGGGCGTCGGTCCCCGGTTTGCACAGCGGATTGTCCGGAAATTTGGGACAGATACCATCGAGGTGATTGAAAACGAAATCGGACGTCTGCGCGAGGTGGAGGGAATCGGAGAAAAACGTATTCTTCAGATTAAGGAAAGCTGGGAACGGCAGAAGGAAATCAAAAATGTGATGCTGTTTTTGCAGGACCACGGCGTGAATACCTCGTTTGCCGCAAAGATTTACCGGCAATACGGAAATGAAAGTATCGCGAAGGTGAAGGAAAATCCGTTCTGTCTGGCGGACGATATCTGGGGCATCGGTTTTAAAACGGCGGACAGCATTGCGGAAAAGCTGGGATTTCAGAAGGAATCCTTTGTCCGTCTGCGCAGTGGTATTATGTATACACTGAGCAGTCTGGCGGACGAAGGGCATGTATACGCGGGCAGGGACCAGCTTATCCGGAAGGCGGTGCAGCTTCTGGAAGCGGAAGAGAGCAGTATTGTCATGACGCTGGACCAGATGATTGCGGATAAGGATGTGATACGGGAGAAGATTACGCAGACAGAACCGGAGGCATCTGTGCAGATGTATCCGGAGGGGAGGGAAGGGCAGAGAGCTGACCGTGAAGAAAACGGCACAATCGACGCAATTTACCTGCCGCCGTTTTACTATGCGGAGACGGGGATTGCAGACAGGCTGAAAAGGCTGGCGGAAACTCCGGCGCAGGACCGGTTGTGGGTGCAGCTTATGCAGGCGCGCAAGCAGACCGGGAATCCGGAGCTCTCCATCGACGTATCACATATTGAAAAGAAAATACATATGGAATATGATGAAATCCAGGCGGATGCCATAAGAAAAGCAGCGACCTCAAAGGTGATGATTCTCACCGGTGGACCGGGTACCGGAAAGACCACTACGGTACAGGGAATTCTGGCGGCGTACCGCGCGTTCGGGCTGAAAATACTTCTGGCGGCGCCCACCGGAAGAGCGGCAAAAAGGCTGGAAGAGACCACCGGCATGGAGGCAAAGACCATCCACCGCCTTCTGGAGTATAAGCCGCCGGAGGGTTATCAGAAAAATGAGGAGCATCCGCTGGAAGGGGATGTTCTGGTCGTGGATGAGTGCTCGATGATAGATATTATCCTGATGAATGCGCTCCTGAAAGCGGTTCCGCCCGGAATGCGTTTTGTTCTGGTGGGTGATGTGGACCAGCTCCCGTCAGTCGGGGCGGGCAACGTGCTGCGCGACATGATGGATTCCGGCTGCTTTCCGGTCATCCGCCTGACGCGGATTTTCCGGCAGGCGCAGACCAGCCGTATCGTCATGAACGCGCACCGGATTAACGAGGGCAGGCTCCCGGATATTTCAAATGGAAATGACGCTGACTTTTTCTTTATTGAAAAAGAGGAGCCGGAGGAAGCAGTCGCCGAGATAGTAAATCTTGTGCAGCAGAAATTATCACGCTTTTATCATACGCCGGTCAGTCAGATTCAGGTGCTCACACCCATGCAGAAGGGAGCCGTTGGCGCGGCGAATCTGAATCTGGCGCTGCAGGAGGCGCTGAATCCGCAGGGAGAGGGACTGCGCCGGAGCGGCTTTGTCTACCGCATGGATGATAAAGTGATGCAGATAAAAAACAATTACGACAAGGAAGTATTTAACGGCGATATCGGATTTATCGAGTCAGTGGACGTGGGCGCCCGCACGCTGAAGGTAAGCTTTGACGGGCGTATTGTGGAATACGACGCTTCGGAGCTGGATGAGCTGGTTCATGCCTACGCGACCACCATCCACAAAGCGCAGGGCTCGGAATATCCAATCGTTGTGATGCCGGTTCTGATGAATCATTATGTGATGCTGCAACGCAATCTGATTTATACGGGCATCACCCGCGCGAAAAAAATTCTCGTGATGGTTGGCACGAAAAAAGCGCTGGCGTATGCGGTGCGCAATGTCACCGTAACAAAACGCAACACGCTGCTGAAGGAGCGGCTGCAGGATACGATGAAGAGAAAATAATCTGCAGAAAACGGGGCAGCGGATAAATATCCGGGGCAGAAACGGAACGGAGATAACAATTTGTACAGGGAGGATGCAACATGCTGAAAATCGAAGAAGGAAAACTGAAATACCATTACGATGCGGAAGAACTCTGGATAGAGCCCTGGGGACAGAATTCCCTGCGCATCCGCGCGACTAAAAACAACTGTATGCCGGAAAATGACTGGGCGCTGCAGAAGCCGGCAGATGGGCAGCAGTGCGCAGATATTGCCCCGGCACAGGAAAGCGGCAAAGAGAAGAATACAGAATACAATATCCGTGAGACGGCGCAGGGAGCGGAGATTGTAAACGGCAAAATTACCGCAAAGATTTCGCAGTCCGGGAAAATCATGATTTATAACCAGAAGGGAGAGATTCTTCTGGAGGAATACTGGCGGAACCGCCGGGATGTCCGGGATGCAAAATGCAGCGCCATCGAGGTGGAGGCGCGCGAATTCCGGCCGAACATTGCCGGGGATTACCGTCTGACAATGCGCTTTGAATCGAAAGACCCGCATGAGAAGATTTTTGGAATGGGGCAGTATCAGCAGCCGTACCTGGATCTGAAGGGCATGGACCTGGAGCTGGCGCACCGCAATTCGCAGGCGAGCGTTCCGTTTCTGATTTCCTCGCGCGGATACGGTCTTTTGTGGAACAATCCCTCCATCGGGCGTGCGGTGTTCGGCAGAAATATTATGAGCTTTGAGGCGTATGCCACGAAGGCGCTCGATTACTGGGTGACGGCGGGCGATACGCCGAAGGAGATCGAGGAGGCATATGCGTCTGTTACCGGAACCGTTCCGATGATGCCGGAATACGGGCTTGGCTTCTGGCAGTGCAAGCTGCGCTATCAGACCCAGGAGGAGCTTCTGGAGGTGGCGCGGGAATATAAGCGCCGGAATCTGCCGATTGATTTGATTGTCATAGATTATTTCCACTGGCCGAAGCAGGGAGAGTGGAAATTTGACCCGGTTTACTGGCCGGATCCGGAGGCAATGGTAAAAGAGCTGAAGGAGATGGGAATCGAGCTGATGGTTTCTATCTGGCCGACCGTGGACAGAGAGTGTGAAAATTTTGAGGAAATGCTGGAGAAGGGCTATCTTATCCGGACGGAGCGGGGATTCCGCACCGGACAGTATTTCCTGGGCGCCACACTTTATTATGATGCAACGAATCCGGGCGCGCGGGAGTATGTCTGGGAGAAGGCAAAGAAAAATTATTATGAAAAGGGCATCCGCGTGTTCTGGCTGGACGAGGCGGAGCCGGAGTATTCCGCGTATGATTTTGACAATTACCGCTATTATCTGGGAACAGACCTGGAGGTCGGCAATCTTTATCCGCTGGACTACGCCCGCACCTTTTATGAGGGCATGGAAGCGGAAGGGCAGAAAAATATTGTCAATCTGCTGCGCTGCGCCTGGGCGGGCAGCCAGAAATACGGGGCGCTTGTGTGGTCCGGCGATATCGCTTCCAGCTTCGAGAGTATGAGAAACCAGCTTGCGGCGGGGCTGAACATGGGGCTTGCCGGGATTCCGTGGTGGACGACGGACATCGGCGGTTTTCATGGCGGAGACCCGTCCGACCCGGCATTCCGGGAGCTGTTTGTGCGCTGGTTCCAGTGGGGCACCTTCTGCCCGGTGATGCGCCTGCACGGCGACCGTGAACCGCGTCAGCCGCAGTTCGGCACCACGGGCGGCGCCGCCTGCCTCTCCGGCGCGCCGAACGAGGTATGGAGCTATGGTGATACAGTATACAATATCTGTGTGAAGTATCTGAATCTGCGTGAGCAGATGCGCGACTATACGCGCGAACTGATGAAAGAGGCGCATGAGAAGGGCACGCCGGTCATGCGGACGCTGTTTTATGAATTTCCGGAGGACAAAACTGCCTGGGAGGTGGAGGACGAATACCTCTACGGCAGCCGGGTGCTGGCGGCACCGGTCCTGGAGGCGGGTGCAAAAACACGCAGGGTCTACTTACCCGGCAGCGGCGTTATCTGGAAGGATGCCTGGAACGGACAGGAATATCCGGGCGGAAGCTGGATTACCGTGCAGGTAACGCTGGAGGATATGCCGGTATTTGTAAAGAAGGAGTAAGGTATTACGTGATATAAAGAAACCGGGCAGCCGCATGTCGTAAAGTATTGTGAACAAAAACGAAAGAGAATATGTTATATAAACGGATTATCCTTTCGCTTGACATGAGCAATGGGCGTTTCGTATAATTATAAAAAATCTGCGATTTATGTAATTACAGGAAATCTGTGATTTAATGATAAGACGGAAATTTTTTCGACGCCGTATGTTATGCAGGAAAGGTAAAGTTTATGAGAGTGGCAGTGATTGATGATGAAAAGGAAGTGAGAGACAAGCTTACCAAATATATCAGACGTTTCTCAGAAGAATCGGGCGTAAAGATGGAGGTGAGCACATTTCCGTCCGGAGATGCTTTGCTGGCTGAGTATCAGCAGGTATGGGATATACTGATATTTGATATTGATATGCCGGGAACGAACGGGATGGAGACATCAAAGAAAATCAGAAAACGGGATAAGAATGTAACCATACTTTTCATCACGAATGTGGCACAGTATGCGATAGACGGATATGGCGTTGATGCGGTGGACTATATTCTGAAGCCCATCAATTATTATGAATTTTCCATGAAATTCCATCGGACAGTGGCAAAGGCTGCTCATAGCAGGGAACGCGCGGTTATGGTGGACACTATAGAGGGAACACGCAGAATTCGGATAAAAGAGGTCGAATATGTGGAAGTACTTGCCCATTATATTTATATCCATACGCAGGAAAGGGAATTCAAAGCACGTGGGAATATGAAAGAGTGGGAGGAAGAGCTGAAGCCATTTGGGTTTTCACGTGTGCATAAATCCTATCTGGTTAATATGGCGAAAGTAGAGGGAATACAGGGAAAAGAACTGACGGTGGCAGGGCATGTAATTCCGGTGTCCAGAAACTACAGAGATTCTTTCATGCAGGACTATATGAAGTTTTACAGAGGAGAATGAGGATGGAACTTACACCGGTAAATGTAATCAATCAGATTGTGGCATGGTTTGCGGTGACGATTCTTGAAATGATTTTTATCATTGATAATGTTCCTTACTGGAAATCAGTTATTCCAAAATGGATTGCTGGAAATGCGGCAGGAATTATTTTTGTGTTATTGTATTTTCCTTATTATGACCTGGCAAAATTTACGGCTTCCAGACAGCTTGAGACAGTAATGATTTATATCTGGTGGATTGTTTTTTATTTTTTGACAATCCTGCTGATGCGGTGGTGGTTTGGGCTTTCCATTGGACAGACAATGGTCCGGTGCATTATGGGGATATGCCTTTTTGCCATTGGAAATGCGGTTATACAGAATTTTATTCTGGGATTGTGGTTTCCGGAGCTTGCAGAAAAGGATACGATGCTGTATCTGTTGCTTTATACGGCATGTTATTTTCTTCTGGGAGCTACAGGGTATTTCTTCTTTGCAAGAAACATGCGCCTGGTGGAGAATCTTTATGGGATAGATTCGCCTATGGTTTGTGGTTTTTTAAGTATCCTGCTCATTTTTGCCAATATCGTCTGGGATATATCAAATGGAATATTCAAGCACGGAATTGAACCGCTTATGCTGACGGATAAATATAATACTATCGTTAGTACCGTACAGTATTTCTGCGCTTTTACAAGTGTTGTTTTTAGTTTATTTGTGCTAGGAATTCTTTTTCTTTTTTACCGGATTACGTATCTCAGGCAGGAAGAGAACATGCTGCAGTATCTGCAGAATGAGAAAGAAAAGCAGTACGAATATTCAAAGCAGAACATGGAGGTGATTAATCAGAAATGTCATGATTTGAAACGGCAGATACAGGCTTTGCGTTTTTCAAGGGATGAAGAAAAGGAAAAACTGTACCAGGAAACGCAAAGTGCGGCTGATTTCTTTGATTACGTTGTAAAGACAGATAATGAGATATTGAATACGATTCTTACAGAAAAAGGGCTGATCTGCCATAACAAGCGGATTCGTCTGACGTGTACTGTAAATGGAGGCGATTTTAACCGTATATCGGTGATTGACCTGTATACAATATTTTCCAATGCACTCGATAATGCGATTGAGTGTGTAGAAAAATATGAGGAAGAAAAAAAGATTATAGCAGTTAACATTTCTCAGATAGGAAAAATGAACTGTATTATGATTGAAAATTATTTTGATGGAGAACTTATTTTTCAGAACGGACAGCTTCTGACGAGTAAAGAAGACACATATTATCATGGATTTGGCGTAAGGAGTATTCAGATGCTGTCAAAAAAATATAAAGGTGATATGCGAATAAGCCATACAAATCAT
Source organism: Marvinbryantia formatexigens DSM 14469 (assembly GCF_025148285.1). NCBI lineage: Bacteria > Bacillati > Bacillota > Clostridia > Lachnospirales > Lachnospiraceae > Marvinbryantia > Marvinbryantia formatexigens. Next base: position 3,188,552 of record NZ_CP102268.1, read on the forward strand.
ACTTTCTCCCTGCAGATTATGCTGCCGGCGTGAAGGTATTTGGGACATTTAAATCAGATTTCAGAAAAAGCCAGATGTAATCAGTGAAAACATCTGGTTTTTTGTTGTTGGACTGCATTTTATGCCTGAAAAATGCATGATATGCCACACATATTGCATAATTTTCTGCCTTGATTTAGTCTAAGTATAGCAAAAATAAACAAACGGATATCAATATGATAATTCGCACAATTTCAGGAGGTAGGAAAATGAAAAAAGCAATGGCGGTAATCTTAACAGGGGTTGTGACACTTGGACTGGTGGGCTGCGGGAGCGGAAGTGAATCCGGGAACAAAGACACAGCAAAAAAAACTATGGCTGAAACTTATACGATTTCCTTTAATCAAAATAACGGGAATACGGTTGATATGCCAGCATACCAGTTCTTAGGAGGAGATCTTTCAGGAATGATAAATTATGAAGGACGCCTTTACACAGATATAACACTGGAATTAAGTGGCGATGGAACCTATGAACTGACCTCGGATGCGTATACCGGCTCAAATGGCGAGCGGATTGAAGTAGGAGCAGGCGATGGCATCGGTATTGTATGCATAGTAAGCGCAGAAGGTACTTATGAGGATAATGGCGATGGAACGGTAACGGTATCTGCCGCAGAGCATGCTACATTTAAACTCGAAACGGATACATATTCGAAAGAAATTGTTTCGAATGCAGGACTTGCAGCAGTAGAGGGCGAAGATTCCGGAGAATATGACAGCGATGATACGCCGGGCATTCTGGACTGGATTCCGGAAACAGTCTTTACACTTGGTGAGAACGGAGAAATTGTAACCTATGTAAAAGCCGGTGAAACGGAAGAAACCTCTGAAGCGGACACCGCTGCGGAAGAGGAGACAGCTATAGCGTCAGATTAAATCGGGGTAGTGCATAAAAAGGAGCAGTGTGAAATGAAAAAAAAGAGAATAAAACCCAGTCCCCGGTTTTTCAGAGGAATGACAGCTATTTTTTCTGCGCTTTTAATCCTGACAGGGAGCATCCGTACCGTTGCGTTTGACTGGAAAGATAAGGTAAATGAAATGCTTGGAGTTTCCAGTGAAGGCGTGAAACGGAGCCAGAATCCGGATGATTACATCTATCTGTCAGATTATGACACAGCGGCAGAGCTGGTCGAAGCAGAAATCGGACTTGCGACAAGAATCCAGGCTGAGGGAACAGTGCTGCTGAAAGGAACCGCTGAGGCGGGTGGAACAAATGTGACGCTGTTTGGTATGCGCAGCCTCAAAATGCAGTACGGTGGTACGATGGGCGGAAAAGTATCCGAAAAACAGTGCGTCAGTCTTGCGGATGCTCTGACAGAATACGGATTCAGTGTCAATCCAGTAATGCAGCAGTTTTATATGGATATGACACAGACCTATACTCCGGGAAACGCTGCAGGAGCAACCAATATAGATACAAATACAGGAACGACTGTCAATGAAGTTCCGGTAAGTGAATACACACAGACGCAGGAAGACAGCTACGATACGTACAGCGACGCTGCAATCATTGTGCTGGGCAGGGATTCTTCTGAAGGAAGCGACTATTATCCGGGAGCGGAAGGCATTGCAGACGCGGACGAGTTTTCCGGGAGTCCGACAGGAAATATCCTCGGTCTGTCAGATGATGAAAGAGAGCTGATAGCCTATGTGGAATCCCAGGGATTTGGAAAAGTGATTGTGCTGATTAATTCCGGAAGCGCTATGGAACTCGAAGAGCTTGATATGGATGACAGTGTGGATACGATCATGTGGATTGGCAATCCGGGATGCTATGGCACATATGGTATCGCGCAGATATTAAGCGGCGGGGTGCTCCCGTCGGGACATCTGGCGGATACTTATGCAGTTAATTCGGCACTTTCGCCGGCGGCAGTAAACTACGGTGCATACACATTTACAAATGCGGCTGATATCGATTCGTCTCCGAATGATGCGCTTCGTTCGAGCTGGTATCTGGCAGAGCTGGAGGGGATCTACATTGGATATAAATATTATGAGACCAGATATTATGATACTGTCACAGGAGCGGGAAATGCATCGGAGGCAGCGCACGGTGAAACGGCTGATGGCAAAGATGTATGGAATTATATAGCAGTATCGACTGGTCCGGCGTGGAAGATTCTGCAGTCACTGTGAGGGTGACGAATACAGGAGATGCGGCGGCAAAGCATGTGGTACAGCTTTATGTAGCCCAGCCGTATACAGACTATGACAGAGAGAACGGCGTAGAAAAACCGGCAATCCAACTCGTAGGATATGCAAAGACCGGAGAGGCGTCTGAGTCTGATTATACGCAGTCGGTGCTCCTGAATCCGGGTGAGAGTGAGGAGGTTACTGTGATATTTAATACGGGTGATTTCCGGACTTATGATGATACTTATGTGCACGACGATGTGACAGGCGCATATACGCTGGAAGCAGGAGAATATGTGTTCTCGACAGGTAATGGTGCGCATGATGCAGTACAGTCTGTACTGAAATACCAGTATCCGGAGCTGATGCAGAATGTAACGTCGTCCGGCGTGACGCTTGCAGTTGAGCTGGAGGAAGACATGGCGTTTACAGAGTCCAATGGTACGGTGATTCAGAACCGGCTTGCGGATGCCGATCTGAACACGTGGGCTTGCGGAACGGAGGTGACATATCTGACAAGAAATGACTGGGCAGGAACATTCCCGACAGAGGTAATGTTTGTAACGGCGACAGAAGAAATGATTACACTCCTGCAGAATGCCACCTACGATGCAAATGAGGTAAATGCACAGTATGACGGAGAAACTGAGTGGGAATATGAGCAGAATCTGGGAGTTGTGGCGGCGCAGCTTTTCGGTGCGGATTATAACGACCCGCTATATGAGGATTTAATGCGGGAAGTCAGCCTTCAGGATATGCTGGACCAGTATACCGCTAACACGGAGACGCTGAAATCGATAGGTCTGCCAAAGGTAAATGGTGCAGACAGCCCGCTTGGCATTATGGGGATACTTGGAAGATTTACAGAGGGGACAATTTATGAGATAGAAGAATCAGATGAATATTACGGATATGAGACGAACGTATATGAAAGTGAAGTCGTAGTTGCATCGACATATAGTCATCTGCTGGCTTCAGAACAGGGAAGGATGGTCGGAAATGATTCAATCTGGACTCTTGTGACCCAGTGGAATGCGCCGGGACTTAATGTACACAGAAGTCCGTATAATGCGAGAAATTATGAATATTATTCAGAAGATTCCGTACTTACGGGAAATATGGGTGCAGATGTGGTGAGAAAAGCACAGGAATATGGGGTGTCAGCAACAGCAAAGCATTTTGCATTTAATGACCAGGAAACGGATCGTGATGGCGTAGCTGTATTTATTGACGAGCAGGCCGCAAGAGAGAATGAACTCAGAGGTTTTCAGATTGTGATTGAAGACGGTGACCTTATGAATCTGATGACTGCATTTAACCGGATAGGTCTTACTCATTGCGGGGCAAGCCAGGAACTGATGAATGGTATTCTGCGCGGAGAATGGGGATACAACGGAAGAGTGATTACCGATTCTGTGAAATCTGCACAATATTTTCTTCCGAGCGAATGTCTGATGGCAGGCAATGATCAGATGCTTGGCGGTGGTAACAGCTCTGCTGCGTGGGGGTACAGTGTGGAAGTGTTTGAAGAGGATACTGCACTTCAGGCACAGCTTCGTGAATCATACCACCGTTATCTTTACACGGCAATCAACAGCAATCGCATGAACGGCATTACGGAGGAAAGCTCTGTGGCCAGTGCATACACGGCGTGGCAGTGGATTCTGACGGGTATATGGGGCGCATGTATTGTTCTGGCAGCGGTATCTGCTGTCCTGTGGGGATTAAGTGTCCGATGCAGAAGGAAAACAGACAGGGAGAAAACATATGAGTAAGAAGAAAAGAAAGACAGGATTAGATATCGCAATGATGGTGCTGACCGTAGCGGGCATGGTGCTGTTCCTGCTCAGTTATACAACCGGATATTATGTGTTCGGTCAGATGCACAGTGTGGCAATTCTGATTTGCCTGTTTACAGCGGTAGTTGTGGAAATGGCCGGAGCATATGTGCGGGAACGCGGGCTTGTTAAAATATCGGGTAAAATATCCAATAATGCGGAAATCGGCGTTTATGCGCAGAAAAAAAGCCCGGAAAAAGAATGGACTTATATACTTGTAATCGCGATGATTGTTCTGCTCTGCCAGGCAGTGGGAATGATTCTGATGGACCGGGTGGAAGCTGTGGGAAACTGTATCGTGACGGATTTTGATTCCGGACACGGCGGTGAGGAAGCAGTATATATGTCATTTGCCGCAATCGGTTTTTTCCTTATCACGGTTATACTGGGAATCGTGAAGAGTTTTCTGGGAGGAAGAAGAATAGAGGTGGTGGAGACAAATGAAGATTAAAGGCGTGAATTTCGGAAACTGGCTGGTTCTGGAAAAATGGATGAGTCCGGAGCTATTTGAGGGAATTGATGCAGAAGATGAAGTGTGGCTGAACCGTGTTATGGACCAGACAGAGAAGGAAGCGCTTCTTAAGCAGCACAGGGATACCTATATAACAGAAAAGGATTTTAAACAGGTCGCTGACTGGGGACTGAACCTGGTCCGGCTGCCCGTTCCGTTCTTTGTATTCGGTGACCGGACTCCCTATGCCGGTTGTATTGAATATGTAGATAAAGCGTTTGATTGGGCAGAAAAATACGGCGTGCAGATTCTTGTGGATCTGCATACCGTGCCCGGCAGCCAGAATGGATATGACAATGGCGGTATCATCGGAGTCTGCAAGTGGTGCAAAAAACCGGAGGAAGTGAAATTTGCTCTGAGTGTACTGGAACGGCTGGCACAGCGTTACGGAGAACGGAGGGGATTGTACGGTATTGAAGTGCTGAATGAACCAATAAGCCGGCTTGTCTATATGACAGCGCCGTCAACGGGAAAAGCGAGGGACAGGGAAGAGGCGAAAGGCTCTTCCTATGTACCGATGAAGTTTTTAAAGCCGTTCTATATAGAAGCCTACAAACGGCTGAGAGCAATTTTGCCGGAAGAGAAAACCATTGTGTTCCACGATGGATTCCGGCTGGGAGCATGGAAGGATTTCTTTAAGAAGGCAGGCATGAAGAATGTGGTGATAGATACCCATATTTATATCAGCGCTATGGAGAATATGTTGCCTCTGCATTTTCTGCCTGTATATAAAATATATGTGTGGTACAACATGCGTGTCATTAAAAAGACTGCGCGCTGGACGCCTGTGATAGTCGGCGAGTGGAATATTGTAAATAAAAGAGCGCTTATCCTGGCAGAGAAAGAAAAAGATGCCGGACGACAGAAACAAATCTGCCGGATGGAACACTGGAAGATTGAGGATATGGAGCGGAAGGCATGGGAATCCTCGGCTGGATGGATTTACTGGAATTACAGGTTGCATAAGGATACGGACTGCGACGATGCCTGGAAGAATATCAGAAACACACTGGACGGATGGGATTTTACAAGGACGGTTGCACATGGATGGTGGAGAGAATTGTATGACGAACAATAAGACAGAAGAAAGCGTAGCAAAAAAGAAGACGGGTTTATGGAATAATAAAAGATTCCACACGAAGATAAAAACAAAAGATGTGAATTTTTGGGAAATGGTGTTTGGATATTTCCTGGGTCCTCTGGGCGTGCTGATTATGACAACACTGGTCAGTACATACTATCTGACCTATTACCGGACTTATGACGATATTGTTGCGCAGGGAACATTTCTGACGCTTTTACCGCTGATTTCCGTAATCCCAATGGTGCTGTCAAACATTATTGCAGGCGTATTGATTGGCAGGACGAATACAGGAGAGGGAAAGGCAAGACCATATATACTGGCTGCAGCGCCTCTGCTTCTAGTATCCGGTATCCTGGTATTCTGTATTCCTTATCTGAGCCTGGAATTTCGCATGGTCTGGATGGTGCTGACCTATAATCTGTTTGCTGCGGTGGCAAATCCATTGTATTCTACTTCGCATTATCTAATGGTTTCGCTGTCTACGAGGAATCTGGAACAGAGGGGAAAACTGTCTGTAGTGGCAAACATTCCTGCGGTGGCAGCAAACGGACTCTTTAGTAGCATCGTTATGCCGTTGATTTTGAGCTGGATTAAGTCGGCGGCAGATAAGCAAGGCGTACAAAACCGATGGCAGTGTATCATGGTCATGTTCTCTGTTATTGCATTTTTTGCATGTATCCTGGAATATTATTTTACGAGAGAGCGTATCACGGAGGAAGGGAAAGGCTCTGAAGAAGAGGAAGAAAAGGTTTCTTCCGTAAAGCAGTTAAGGGCGGCGATGAGCGATAAATACTGGTGGATTATCATGATTTTCTACGCTCTTTATCAGGCGGGAGTTATGTTTAAAGGCGGATTTATCTTTAATATTTATTGCAATGAGTTTTTTGCAGAGACGCAGGTGTTTGGAATGCAGCTTAACGGGGAGATGGTACAGTCCGTGCTGGCGCTTATAAGCGGGATCCCTCTTGCTGCCGGGATGTTGTTTATCTCGCCACTTGCGAATAAATTCGGCAAGAGGAGCGTGATCATCGCCGGACTGGCATTCTCTATTGTGGGAAGTATCATTTGCATATCGGCTCCGGACAGTTTTATGGTGGTGCTGATTGGGCAGACATTCAAGGGGATAGGAAGTATTCCAGGAGCGTACATTATGATGGCGCTTTTTGCAGATGTACTGGAGCATCTTGAAGCGAGATTCGGTTTCCGCTGCGATGGCGTTTCCATGTCTGTATATAATGCGATTCTGACGGTTGTAAATGGGCTTGCGACGGCGTTTTTCCTGTTTTTTTATGATAATTCTGCTTTTTCCCCGGCAGGAGTGGCAGAGTTCTTTTTCGTGGGATATGAAATTATTGCACATGCGGTATTGATAATACTGCTCCTGTTTATGAATGTTGAAAAGGGCATAAAAGAGGATCAGAAAATCATTGCAGAAAGAAAAAAGACGGCAAAATCAGCAGTAAAGGGAGAATAGTGATGAAAAAGAAAAAGCTGACATTAATCATTTTAAGTATAGCAGTATTGTTTATGACAGTTTCGGGAATATACTTGTCTGTGGTAAAAAAGCCTGCCGCAGACCGGAATAATCAGGAAAAAGAACCGGTCCTTGCAGAAGAACAGAAAGAAAGCCCGCTATACGGGAAAAGGATAATATTTCTCGGCTCTTCTGTAACATATGGAGAAGCAGCAGACGGATATTCATTTGTAGACTATCTGGAAGAAAAAGATGGAATAAAAGCTGTGAAGGAGGCTGTTTCGGGCACGACTTTGACAGACAGTGGCGGTGATTCGTATGTGCAGAGAATGAAAAACAATATAGATAAAGATATGGAAGCTGATGCATTTGTCTGCCAGTTATCTACGAATGATGCGACACAGCGAATGCCGCTGGGAGAAATCGCGGATACGAAAGAGCTGGAGGATTTTGACACAGGCACTGTTACAGGTGCGATAGAATATATTATAGGCTATGCATCTGAAACGTGGGACTGTCCTGTTATTTTTTATACAAATTCAAAATTCGGGCATAAAGGTTATGAAGAAATGATAGATGTCATGACCGATATCCAGAAAAAATGGAATATCGGGTTTATTGATATGTATAATGATACAGAATTTAATGATATTTCAGATGAGCAGAAAAAAGAATATATGGCAGATTATATTCATCCGACGCGGCAGGGATATATTCAGTGGTGGGCACCCTATATAGAAGACTATCTGATTACTTATTTGGCGGAGTGATGGAATTAAGAGGATAAATGAGAGAATCATATTCTGGTATGATGTCTCTCATTTATTCTGATTAAAACAGGTGTTATTTAAAAAATATAATCGGATATGAGGAGGACGGAAGATAAAAAGAAGAGAAAGTGTATGAAAGAACTATAAAACGTATTGACAAATCGGGGCAGCATGCTATCATCTTAAAAATAAATAGTTTAAATTTAAAATAGAATGGAGGAAAAGAAAATGAATTATTCTCTTGAATCATTATTGTATGGGATGCAATTCAGAAAATTATTGGAAAAGAAGCTGGCGCCTTTAGAAAAAGAGTACGGATTACATAAGATAGATATGCAGCTCTTGTTTTACCTTTCTCATGCAGGGGAAAAAAATACATCGTCTGATATGATGGAGCTGAAAATGTTTACCAGAGGACACATTTCACAGTCATTAACTCGGCTCCAGAAAAAAGGTTATATTCAGATGGAGCAGGATCTGGAGGACAGGCGGTGTACACATAATTATCTGACGAAGGAGGCATATGTTGTAATAGAACAAGTGGAAAAGATTTATGAAAGCGGGCAGAATATTATTATGAAAGGCGTGACGGAAGAGGAAAGGCGGATCTTATTGGTTGTTGCACAAAAAGTAAACCAGAATATTAATGACGAATTAGGAAATTAGTATGACTGATTCGGAATAGCCGAAAGCGTTGTTTTTTATTCAAATATTTTAATTTTAAAATATTTATAAATAAATCAAGAAACAAGAATTGAATATTCAGAGAGAAAAAAGAGCAGTGAAAATGGCAGCAACGACAGATATTTAGAATTTACAAACCTGACTAAGCCAGATGCTGAAACCAAATGCCTTAATAAAGAAATAGGAAAAACCGGAGGAGGAAATTTTGTAAGAGCTGTTTATATCATGGAAAGTCTGTGGCATTTAACAGAAAAGCCGGATGCAAAACCAGAGAATTTTTTGCATCAGATGCTTTGTATATGCCGTATGAACGGGATTCCTGCAAAATGCGTGTGCGGCATAATTTCCGGAAATGAAAAGCTGCAGTCCTGGGTTGAGGTATCTACGGATTATGGATACGTGGGAGTCGATCCATGGAACCGCTGCCTGACAGATGAAACATACATGAAACTGGCACAGGGAAGGGATCTGGAAGAGTGCGCAATATTTGAAGTAAAAAAAGAAAGGCAGAATTATTCACTGGATATTCAGATAACTACTGCAGCAGAAGAAAATAGTGACAGAGGAACAGGAGGTGTCGGAATGATTCAAAAAAATATAGATAAAGATGGCATGGATTTTTCGGGACAGGTGGTGGAAAAAAGCAGTTATGACGGCATGAGAGAAACACTTCACAAGATGCTGTCCTCGGATGAACTGCTGATATGGACAATCACAAAGAGATTGGGACTTCAGCGGACAGACAAGAGAATGTACCTGGAAGAGTTTTCTGAAAAAATGAATCTCCCGCTGCGGAAATCCTCCATGCTTGTAAAACGTCTGCAGGATGCCGATTATGTGGATTGGAAATATGATGGATTGGGGGAAGAAGGAACTTATGTTGAATTCACCGGCAAATGGTGGGAGGCGGTTGAAAACCAGAAAAGAGGCATGGAGAAAGTATATGGCGGCACTGTTGAAAAATTCGGAAAGGACAGGTTCCTTCAGTTGTTAAGCGAGATAGAGGATTTCAATGAAACCGTCAAAGAAATTACCGATATGAATGGAGATGAAATCGATGGAACAGAATAAATTGAGCAGTTATGCAGAAGGGAAAAAACAGATCTGCATGGAAAACGATAAAATACCTAAAAAACTATATGAAGAATATGGCGTGAATTGTGGACTGCGAGACGAAAACGGGAAAGGGGTATTAACCGGATTAACCCGTATTTCTAAAATTGTATCTTTTCGCAAAAATAAAGAGGGAACGCTGCAACCATGTGATGGAGAATTATGGTATCGGGGGTATCACATCTTTGATTTGATTGATTCTCTGAAAGGCGAATATGGTTTTGAAAAGATTGCATATCTGCTGTTATTTGGTAATTATCCGGACGCTAAAGAGGAAGAAGCCTTTTTTCAGGTTTTGAGCGAAGCAAGGGAACTGCCGCAGAATTTCACGAGAGATGTACTTATGAAAGCTCCGTCTAAGGATATTATGAATTCTATGACGAGAAGCGTATTGACGCTTGCATCTTATGATAAGCGCAAAGAGTTTAACACGCTGGAAGATAATATCCGGCAGGCAATTCAGATGATTGCCGTTTTTCCTATGCTGGCTGTTTATGGATATCATGCGTATAACCATTATGAGAATCATGCCAGTATGTATATACACCGTCCAGATCCGAAATTATCAACAGCAGAAAATATTCTCAGGATGTTAAGGCCGGATGCTTCTTATACACAACTGGAAGCAAAAGTGCTGGATGTGGCTCTGATACTCCATATGGAGCATGGCGGCGGAAATAATTCTACATTTACGACCAGAGTCGTAACCTCTGCAGGTTCTGACACGTATTCTGCGGTAGCGGCGGCGATGTCTTCATTAAAAGGTCCGAAACATGGCGGAGCAAATATAAAAGTCATGGAGATGATACAGGATATCAAAGATCATGTGCCAGACTGGGAAGATAAAGAAGCAGTTGAGAATTACCTTGCAAAAATACTGGACAAGGAAGCCTTTGACCATAAAGGGCTGATTTACGGAATGGGACACGCCGTATACTCTGTTTCTGATCCGAGAGAAAAAGTGCTGAAATTCTACGTACAAAAACTTGCAAAGGAAAAAGGGAGAGACAAAGATATGGCTCTGTATGATGCGATCGAGGAAGCAGCACCTGTACTGATCGCACAGAAACGGCATATTTTCAAAGGAGTCAGCCCTAATGTTGATTTTTACAGCGGATTCGTATACGAGATGCTGGGAATACCAATGGAGCTTTATACGCCTTTATTTGCGGTGGCCCGCATTGTCGGCTGGAGCGCACATAGACTGGAAGAGCTTGTAGGAATGAATAAAATTATCCGTCCGGCTTACATGAGTGTTATGCGGGAAAGGGAGGAGTGATTTCATGTATGGATATATCTGTTGTAATAAAACGGGGTTAAGTGAAGAAGAAATCAACCGTTATCAAAGTGCTTACTGCGGGTTATGTAATAACTTAAAAACAAGGTACGGGCAGTTGGAAAGAATCAGTTTAAGTTATGACATGACATTTGTGATTCTGTTTTTGTCGTCGCTCTATGAGCCAGAGGAAGAAGCAGGGGAGTTCCGGTGCGGAGTCCATCCGTTACATAAAAAGACAGAGACAGAAAATAAATTTACGGCGTATGCTGCGGATATGACGATTGCCTTATCTTATTACAAATGTATGGATGACTGGAAGGATGAAAAGAAATATTTGAAGCGCCTGTATGCGAGAAGCATAAAGAAACAGTATCAGGAGGTTGCTGAAAAATACCCCCGGCAATGTAAGGCTATTTCGGAAGGCATCAGGGAATTGGAGCAGATAGAAAATTCAACAGCGGATACAAAGCCGGATGATGCGGTTAAGTGTTCTGGAAAAATGTTGTCGGAACTTTTTGTTTATGAAGAGGATTTTTGGAGTAACAGCCTGCGCTCTTTTGGATTTGAACTTGGGAAATTCATCTACCTCATGGACGCATCCATGGATTACAAGGAGGACATCAGGAAACATAATTATAACCCACTGATCGGGATGAATAAAAAACCGGAGGAAATGAAAGAAATCCTTACAATGTGTATAGGGAATGTGACACAGATTTTTGAAAAGCTGCCTTTGGTCCAGGATCAACATCTGCTGAGAAACATCTTATATGGAGGCGTGTGGCAGAAATATTCTGAAAAAATGCAGAGGAAGGAGAAAAAGCATGGTTGATGATCCGTATAAAGTTCTCGGCGTACCCGAAAATGCAACAAAAGATGAGATAAAGAAAGCATACCGAAAAAAAGCAAAGGAATATCACCCCGATTTACATCCGGATGATCCTCAGGCAGCGGAAAAAATGAATGAGATAAACGAAGCCTACGATATGTTGAATAATCCTGAAAAATATAAGAAAGAACAGCAGAAATCTCAACAGAACAGTTATTCCTATGGAAACACATATGAAAGAAACTCAGAGAGAGGTTCCACATACGGCAATGGCTGGGGAGGCTATCGGAATGAAGGGAATGGCGGAGGATATGGCGGATTTGGAGATTTCAACTTTGACGATCTGTTTTCCTTCCGGGGCAGAACATACACGCCGCCGAAGGCAAAAGTGGAGCCGGGTGACAGTGAAGAAATCCGTCAGGCAATTGATTTAATAAATATACGTGAATTTGCAAGAGCCAATGAAATTTTAAACCAGATTTTAGGAAAGGACAGGAATGCAAGATGGTATTATCTGAGTTCCTTATCGAATTATGGGATGGGAAACCATATACAGGCTGTTGAGCAGATTCAGAAGGCAATACAGAAGGAACCGGAAAACAGACTCTATCAGAACACGCTGCAGAGCTTTCAAAATTCCGGGACAGCATACAATCAGGACGGGCAGGAATATCAGAAATATGCGGATGGGATGAACAAAATCTGCCGGAGTTTCTGTGTGATACAAATGTTTTGCATGTTCTGCAGATGATGAATCCGATAAATGAAGAATGAAACAGGAGGCATGGATCATGAGCAAAGTAATAGGAATCGACTTGGGAACGCCGCTGAGCTTGTCCATAGAAACAGTCGGCGGAGTGGCGACACGTCTGGTAGAAAGAAATTCCACTTTGCCCACCCGCTATTCACAGGTGTTTTCAACAGCGGCGCCATATCAGAAATCTGTGGAAATCAATGTCCTGCAGGGAGAACGGCCGATGGCGAAGGACAATAAAAGCATAGGTAAGTTTAAACTGAAAGGGATCAAGGCGGCTCCGGCAGGTGTGCCGCAGATTGAAGTGACATTTGACATAGATGCAAACGGAATACTGATGGTTTCTGCAAAAGATCTGGATACGGGGAAACAGCAGTCTATTACCATTACTGCCAATGACAGGATGTCAGATGCCGAAATCGAGCAGGCTATGGAAGATGCAAGAAACTATGCAGGACAGGATCAGGTGCGCCGGGAGGCGGCGGAACTGTTGAATGAGTGCCAGAGCCTGCTAAATGAAACAGGGCAAAAAGTAAAGGATGCAGGAAAACAGCTTGATAAATCAGTGAAAAAACGGATAAAAAAGAAAAGTAATACGTTGAGAAAGCTGGTAGATAAATGCCGTTTGGATAAAGTAACAGAAACTGAAATCAATGATATGAGATCAGAAAAAAGCCAGTTGGAAAATCTGGTGTCCGGTGCATTTGGGTCTGAACAATAAGAAAGGCAGGTAACAAAAGATGAAAGGCTGGAAAGATAAATTTATGAGCTATGTTGAATTGGTAAAGATGAATTTTGAACAGCGCAAAACACATAGGATATTTATGTGTAAGGTATGTGGGAAAAAAGTAAGAGTACCCAAAGGAAAAGGAAAAATAGAAATAACCTGTCCTTCGTGTGGAAACAAAATGACGCATCATACATAAGAAAGAGGCGACGGACGAGCATGGATAAACTAAAGGAAAAAGTGGGGGAATCACTCACAAGCGTTCTGCCTGTTACAATGATCGTACTGTTTTTAAGCATTGTATTAGTGCCTGTAAAAATTGAGGCGATAGCAATGTTTCTGGTTGGAGCGGTGTTATTGATTATAGGTATGGGATTTTTTCAGCTTGGAGCGGAAATGTCAATGACGCCATTGGGACAGGGCATTGGCGGACAACTTGTAAAAAAACGAAAACTCCCATTGATTATCTGCGGATGCTTTTTGATGGGAACGCTTATCACTATTTCAGAACCGGATCTCCAGGTGCTGGCGAATCAGGTTGCATCCATCCCAAATTCAGTGCTGGTACTGTCGGTTGCTATTGGCGTGGGACTTTTTCTTGTTGCGGCGGTTTTGAGAATTTTATATAAAATACCGATTACCTATTTATTGATTGGAATGTATCTGATTCTTTTGGTTTTGGCAATGGCAGCTCCATCAGATTTTCTGGCGGTGGCATTTGACGCCGGGGGTGTTACCACCGGTCCGATGACAGTTCCCTTTATTATGGCTTTAGGAATTGGGCTTTCTGCATCGAGAAGTGATAAAAACAGTGCCAGCGACAGCTTTGGACTGATTGCATTGAGCAGTGTCGGACCGGTTCTGATGGTACTTGTCCTGGGTATTTTTTATCATCCGACGGATGCGGTTTATACGACTACGGTTATTCCCAATCTTGTCACTATGCAGGATGTTGTACACCAGTTTGTACGGGCGATACCACAGTACGCAAAAGAAGTTATCGTCAGTATGCTTCTGATCATTGCGGTTTTTGTGGTATTCCAGGTTTGTACACATAAATATCACAGGCGTCAGCTGCTAAAAATGAGTGTAGGATTTGGATATACGATTATTGGTCTGATTCTCTTCCTGACAGGAGTAAATGTTGGTTTTGCGCCAGTAGGAAATTTGTTGGGAGAAGGTCTGGCGGCAGGGACCTATAAATGGTTGACTGTACCAATCGGAATGCTGATCGGGTATTATATTGTGAAGGCGGAACCTGCCGTTCAGATTTTAAACCGACAGGTAGAGGATATTACGGGAGGCATGATTTCCAGTAAGCAGATGAATCAGTGTCTCTCAATCGGAGTAGCCTGTGCAGTGGGGCTGGCGATGCTGCGTGCATTAACGGGAATCGCAATTTATTGGATTTTGATTCCCGGATATGTAGCGGCGTTCGTTTTAAGTATTTTTGTTCCGCAGGTTTTCGTAGGCATTGCGTTTGATTCCGGCGGGGTGGCCAGCGGTCCCATGACGTCTACATTTTTGCTGCCATTATCAATGGGTGTATGTACTGCTGTGGGCGGGAATGTGGTGACAGATGCTTTCGGTGTCATAGCATTAGTGGCATTAGCTCCTCTGATTGCAATACAGATTATGGGAATTATTTATAAATGCAAGATGAAGAAGAATACATTGCCGTCTGAAAAAGAAATAGCAGAAGATACGATTATTGAACTGGAGGAGGAATCGTTATGAAATCGAATATGCTGGCTATGCGTCTGCTGTTTACAATAACGGATGTGAAAGAGGCGAAAAAGATAGAAGAATTGCTTTTTCAAGCTCATTTACCTATTTATTATCAATGCAGAGGGCAGGGAACGGCGAAGTCAGAATTGCTGGATATTTGCGGGTTAAGCGGGAGAGCAAGACTGATCACAGTGACAATCCTGCCTCAGAAATTAGTGGATTCAATATTTACCAGTCTCTCGCAAAAGTATCATATTACCAGAAAGGGAATGGGGATAGCCGGAACCATTCCGATAACTGGAATACAGGAAATCGTGCTGAAGATGATGGATGAAGAAATGCGCAGAAAACTGGAAGAAAATATTGAAAGGAATGAAATCGAAATGAACAAAGATGCCATGTATACAATGGTTTTGACGGCAGTAAAAGAAGGATATAGCGATCATGTAATTGATGCTGCACTAAAGGCAGGCGCAAAAGGCGGTTCTGTAATTCGGGGCAGACGGAGGGGAAATGAAGCGATTGTACAGTTTTTGGGAATTTCCATGCAGGAAGAACAGGAATTTGTACTGGTAATTGTTCCAAAAGATAAGAAGGCAGATATTATGAAATCTGTCAGTGATTCCTGCGGATTAAAAACACCGGCAAAAGGAGTGATACTTTCGGTTCCTGTTGAAGAGATTGCCGGTATGGAGAATTAACAGCAGGGAGATTTAGAAAAGATGATGGAATGACTGTTGTTTACGAAAGGTATATCAGACTGCCGGTTGTGCCGGGAAAATGCAGGATGTGCCAGAAACCTTGAAATGAGAGAAAATATGGGTTACCGTTGGGGAGAACTATAAAAACTGTTTTTTATATTTTAAACGAACGGAGGGACAGGAATTATGCAGGCAATGTGGATTACTGTATCAGAAGATCTGGGGGATATCTGCCCCGTATTCAGGAAAACATGGAATTGCAGCGGACATGTAAAATGCGCCAGAATTATGATGAGTTCTCTTGGAGTGTATGAAGCAGAACTGAATGGAAAACGAATTAGCGATTACGTGCTGGCACCTGGGTGGACGAGCTATAAAACACGTTTACAGTATCAGGAGTATGATATCACGGAAATGCTGGAAGAGAAAAATACGCTGGAGATAACGGTGGGAAAAGGATGGTTCCGTTCGCGTATGGCTGACTTTGCATATCCGGAAGAAGCAGAGAAGCGGCAAAAACAACCCTGCGGTCTTATTGCACAGCTTTCTGTTATCTATAAAGACGGAAAACAGGAAGAGCTGTATACGGATGAAACATGGGAATATGCAGAAAGTCCTGTCCGATTCAGTGAAATCTATGACGGTGAAGTATATGATGCATGTTTTTGTCCGGCGGACTGGAAACGGGCGGTGATACTAAACTGGTCTAAGGATATTCTGATTCCGCAGGAAGGATGTAAAATCAGGGAGATGGAGCGTATTTACGCAAAATCTGTGTTTCGAACACCAAGGGGGGAGTTAGTCGTCGATTTTGGACAGGAGGTGACCGGATATGTAGAATTTTCAGTGAATGCGCATGAGGGAGAGCGGATTCACATATTGCATGGGGAAATGACTGACCATGAGGGGAATTTCTATAACGAAAATTACAGAAGCGCAAAGGCGGAAATTACTTATATCTGCCGCGCAGGGAGACAGACGTGGCATCCCCGGCTTACATTTTTCGGATTCCGCTATATCATGCTGGATGAGTTCCCGAAAATGGAAGACAGTGAATTGTATACGGAACAGTTTACGGCAAATGCAGTTTATTCGGATATGGAACAGACCGGTCACATTGCATCATCGGATAACAGGCTTAATCGTCTTGTATCCAATATAATGTGGGGGCAGAAAGGAAATTTCCTTGATGTTCCCACGGACTGTCCACAACGTGATGAGCGTCTTGGCTGGACCGGGGACGCCCAGGTATTTGTGAAAGCCGCTTGCTATAATTTCGACACCGAGAAGTTTTTTACGAAATGGCTGCGGGATCTTGCGGCGGAGCAGAGGAAAGACGGGGCAGTGACGACGGTCGTACCGGATTATATGCCGGGGGACAGACCAAGTGCAGCATGGGGAGACGCGGCAGTAATCTGTCCGTGGCAGATTTACATGATATATGGGAATGAGAAAATTCTGGAAGACCAGTTTGACAGCATGAAAAGGTGGGTGGACTACATCACTGCTTCGACAAAGAAGCCCTTCCTCTGGACTGGCGGAGAACATTATGGAGACTGGCTGGGTCTCGACGCACCTGCGGGCAGCTATAAAGGATCCAGCAGGGAAGATTTGATTGCCACGGCTTATTATGCATATTCTACGGAGCTGCTGATAAGAGCGGGCAGAGTAATAGGAAAAGATATGGGCGAATATGAGGAGCTGCATAGAAGAATTGTCAGTGCTTTTCGGAAGACTTTTCCCGGATATTACACGCAGACCGAGCATGTATTGGCAGTACATTTTGGACTTGCAGAAGATGTACAGAAGACAGCGGATGACCTGGCGGAGCTGATCATACAGGATGGAACACAGATAAAGACCGGTTTTGTCGGTACGCCTCTGATTCTGCATGTGCTGAGCAGTTACGGGCATACGGCTCTTGCGTATTCTCTCCTGCTCAGAACCGGGTATCCCTCCTGGCTGTATCCCGTGGAAAAAGGAGCGACCACGATTTGGGAACACTGGGATGGCATACGGACTGACGGAAATTTCTGGAGCGCAGATATGAATTCTTTTAATCACTATTCTTACGGAGCAGTAGCAGACTGGATTTATGAGGTTGCAGCGGGAATCACACCAGTGGAGAAAGCACCGGGATTTCGCCGGGTAAGGATCGAACCGCACCCGGATGGAAGAATTGGATGGCTGGAGGTTTCCGTCAGGACAAGGAACGGAATGGTATCTTCAAGGTGGAATTGCGAAAAAGACAGTATCCGCTACGATATTAAGACAGAGATGCCCGCAGAAATCATAATCGACGGAAAAACTATGAACGTAGAACCGGGAAAATATACATTCTGGGGCAGATTGCAGAATACCTGAATTATTTTTTAATTGTGCAGCAGGGAGTGCCGTGGTAGAATAAAGAGCAGCCAACAGATGGTTATGGAAAGGAAGTACGGCATCATGAGTTATAAGCTTGCGATTTTTGATATGGATGGAACGATTCTGGATACACTGGAGGATCTGGAGAGCAGTCTGAATTTTGCACTGACGGAAGCGGGATTTCCTGTGCGGAAACGGGAGGATGTGCGGCGTTTCCTGGGCAACGGGATGCAGAGGCTGATTGAGCTGGCGGTTCCGTCAGACTGCCCGGAAGAAAAGAAAACGAAGATTCTGGAGCGTTTTAAGGAGCATTACAAAATACACTGTGCGGACAGGACAAAGCCCTATGACGGCATCACGGAGCTGCTGCAGGATTTGCGGAAGAGCGGCTGCCGGACAGCGGTTGTCTCCAATAAGGGGGACTTTGCCGTGCAGGAGCTGAATCAGCAATACTTTGCAGGGCTGATGGACTGCGCAATCGGCGAAAAGGAAGGCGTGAGGAAGAAACCGGCGCCGGACTCTGTGAACGAGGTTTTGAAAAAACTGCAGATTGACCGGCAGGATGCTGTATACATCGGCGATTCGGAGGTGGACATCCATACGGCGAAAAATGCCGGGATGGACTGCATCATCGTGAGCTGGGGCTTCCGGGAGCGGGATTTTCTTACTGCGCAGGGGGCGGAGCTGATCGTGGATTCTGCAGAGGAGCTGGAAAGACAGATTCTGGGGGCGTAGACCAAGCCGCCGTTCTGCCCGTACGGCTTCAATTCAACAGACCATTTTCCGAAGCTCTCCGGGGAGTTTTACCGTACAGGCGGAGTTTTTTCATGGTGTTGCTGTTTATATGATAAAAATGCCGCTGCTATCTTCGCAATGAGCAAAGAACGCAGCGGCATTTTTGAATTCATGGGAATTTCTTAAATTTTCCCATGAGAAAGCAAATTTTACATACCTGGAATCTGCAGAGGGACTTTACAGCTTCTCTCCGGTGAGCAGCTCGTAAGCCTGCAGGTATTTATCGATGGTTTTCTGTACGATATCCTCCGGCAGCGTCCAGTCGTTGCCCGGATTTGCTTTCAGCCAGTCGCGGGCGAACTGCTTATCAAAGGACGGCTGACCGTGTCCCGGCTCGTAGCCCTCTGCCGGCCAGAAACGGGAGCTGTCCGGGGTGAGCATTTCGTCGCCTATCACGAGATTGCCGTTTTCGTCCAGACCAAATTCAAATTTGGTATCCGCGATGATAATGCCGCGGCTGAGAGCGTAATCCGCACATTTTTTGTAAAGTGCGATCGTGCAGTCGCGAAGCTTTACAGCATACTCCTCACCCTTGCCCGGAAAATATTTTTCCAGATGTGCAATGCTCTGCTCAAAGGAAATATTCTCATCGTGGTCACCGATTTCGGCTTTGGTGGACGGGGTGTAAATCGGCTCCGGCAGCTTGTCGGATTCCTTCAGTCCTTCCGGAAGGCGGATGCCGCATACGGTACCGTTTTCCTTATAGCTTGCCCAGCCACTGCCGGTGATGTAGCCGCGTACGATGCATTCAATCGGAAGCATTTCCAGCTTTTTGCACATCATGCTGTTGCCGTCAAAACGGGGCTGGCGGAAAAATTCCGGCATATCGTTCACATCTGTGGAAATCATGTGATTCGGAAGGATGTCTTCGGTCATATTAAACCAGAATTTTGACATCTGCGTAAGTACCGTGCCCTTTTTCGTTACCGTATTGTTCAGAATCACATCAAAGCAACTGATGCGGTCTGTGGCAACCATAATAAGGCTGTCGCCGTTGTCATAAATTTCACGGACCTTTCCTTCTTTTATCGGTTTCATTTCTTCTGCGCTCATTCGTATCCACTCCTGTTTCAGTTATTATTTAAGCTATTACAGATACACTATACCATAGTTTATTTTATTTTGATATACCAAAATAAAATATATTTTTGCCTGTGCCGGGTGCACGTTACTGCGAACGAAGTGGACAGTGCCCTGTGCACGGTTATGTCTGTTCAAACGGAAGGTCTTCTGATATAATGAATTTATTCTGGCGGAAATTCGCAATAAGGCGGAAAGGATGGCGTGAGAGCGATGAATAATATGATTACTTATGCGGAAACGATGATGGACAGCTTTGCGGTGCGCCCGTTTAATTCGGTGGACAGTCTGATTTTGTCATGGGTTTCGTATATGCGTTTTCCGGAGTCAATGAGTGAAATAAGGAGCTGGCGCGGAATGGGTATCCGGGAGCTGCTTTGCGCGGAATATTTCTCGGAAATGTTTGCGGATTTATGGAATCCGGAGGGAAACCGGCAGCTTTTATTCGCGCTGGCGGCAAGTCCGCGGTTCCGCGGGATTACAGTCTGCGGCTATGTGGAGCAGCTTGACAGAGAGCGGGAAAAGCAGTTTTCTGCTACCACTTTCAGAATCGGACCGGAACTTTCTTATGTTGCATTCCGGGGAACGGATGATACCATTGTGGGGTGGAAAGAGGACTTTAATATGGCGTTCCAGTGCCCGGTCCCCTCGCAGGAAGCCGCTGTGGGATATCTTAGTGAGGCGGCTTTGCACACGCAGGGAACGCTTCTGACAGGAGGACATTCCAAGGGTGGAAACCTGTCTGTTTATGCGGCGGCAAAGTGCGCTCCCGAAATCCGGGAACGTATCCGGAAAATATACTCGCACGATGGTCCTGGCTTCCAGGAGACGGTGCTGAGCAGCGAAGCGTTCCAGCACACGCTGCCAAAGGTGGAAAAGACGATTCCGCAGTCGTCTCTGGTGGGAATGCTTCTGGAAAACCAGGAGGATTATCTGGTGGTCAGAAGCAGCAGCGTCAGCCTCTGGCAGCACGATCCGTTTTCCTGGATGGTGGAGGACGGGCAGTTCTGCATGTTAAGCGGGCTGACGCCGGGCGCGAAGATGCGGGACGCCGCGCTGAACGAATGGATTCGCAACCTCTCGGAGGAGGAACGGGAACGGTTTGTTGATGCGTTGTTTGAGGTAATTGCTGTAAACGGGATAGACACCATTTCCGAGTTTAGCTCCGGCTGGAAGAAAAACATTCCGGCGGCATTCCAGAAGGTATCGCAGCTTGATGCGGAAACGCGGGAATTTGTGTTTTGTGCGCTCAGAAATCTGGCGTCGCTCCGCATGAAGAACTTCCCGGAGCTGTTTAAGGTGCCGCGCAGCCAGGAACCGAAGAAGTCTCCGGAACCGGAAACATAACCTGTATGGTAAAAAGCGGGAGGGTACCCCCGGCGCGGCAGGAGGCGCTGATGCTGCCGCCCATGTGCTCCGTCAGACTTTTGCTGATGGTGAGACCGAGACCGGTGCCGCCGCGGCTGCGCGACTGCTCCTGCATATAGAAGCGGTCGAAGAGGCGGGTGGGGTCGGAGGGCGCCTGTTCCGGCAGGATATCGTTTTCAAAAAGAAAGCAGACGCTGCCGCCCGCCGGATTTTCCTGCACGCGCACAAAGATATGGCTTTGTGCGTAGCGCAGGGCGTTCTGCAGCAGGTTGACAAAGATGCGCTTCAGCGCATCTGCATCCCCGTGAATGCATATTTCGTGCGCGGGAAGCTGGCAGTTTATCTCCAGATGCGCTGCTTCAAACTGCGCATAATGCTCCAGACAGGTTTCACGCAGAATCCGCGCCGCGTCCACGGATTCTTTTTTGACGGAAAAATCCTGTGAGGTGACGCGCGAAAGCTCGTAAAACTGTGCAATCAGCGTCTGCAGCGATTCAGCTCTGCGGATGGCGGTCTCCAGATATCCGGCGTCTGCCGTATCCAGGGAATCTTTATTTATCAGCTTCAGATAGCCGAGCACGGCTGTCAGCGGCGTGCGCAAATCGTGGCTGATGTTCTCAATCTGCTCCTTCAGGAGCTTTTCCTGTTTTTGATAGGTGATGTGCTCCTGCCGGATGGCGGTGAGATTTTCATTGATTACCTGCAGAAGCTCCTCCAGAGAAGCTTCATGAACGGGCAGCTTTACGATGCGGTTTTCTGGAAGAGCATCGTTTATTTCCCGCAGAGCGGCGGTGGTCTGGCGGATGGATTTTTGCAGCAGGAAGAAACGGTATGCAAAATACACTGCCGCCAGAATAAATAAAATAAGTAAAATTGTCTGCATAAAAGTTCCTCCCTTCAAAGCCAGTCGTCCGCGGCAGAGTGAAAGTGTGTAAAGCCAGCCGTCCGCGGCAGGGCGTCAGCAGATAGAGCCCCCACGATGGATAGAGCCCGCCACGATGGATGCGGCGGCCGCGCATTGTCCGGCGGAGCGCCAGCGCTTAAGTCGCCGTGCATACGACAAATGCGCCAGGCGGACGTTTTTTGCTTACAGCTCCAGGCGGCGCAGGCGAAGCACGCCCCAGATAAGAAAGATAACACAGCCGATAACGCCGGCGGCGATGCAGTGCAGCATCCCTCCTGCGGTATCCCAGATACTGTTGTAGGTGTTCATGGATACGACTACGTCCATGCGCAGGAAGTTGTACGGCATCCATTCTGCGATACGCGCAAAGAGCGCAGATTTCAGACCGATAAGAAAGCACGCCATCGGAATGCCGTAGAAGAGCAGGACCCACCAGAGCATGCCGGTTATTTCTTTGCGGCAGAGCATGAATATGACATTCGCAAAAATCAGAGAGGCAACGGCGCTCGGCAGGGAGGCGGCGATAGCAAGCAGCATCTGCTGCACCGGCAGCCACTCCGGCTCCCGCAGGGTGAGAAAAGCACATGCAACATAAAATATAAAAACGACGAGAAGCAGGAGCAGGGCGGTCAGCAGGCTGACGATACACTTGCCAATCAAAATGCTTTCGCGGGAAATGCCGTAAGCGACGGTCGTTTTCAGAACGCCGGATTTCCGGTCTTCATTAAAGAGCACGCCCGCCACAGCGGCGCCGAGAATTACCATAATAAACGGCTGCGCCACAAAGTTATTTAGGGAAAAGCGCACGGTGTTATAAGCAAAATCCGGGGTGAGCGCAGCGCCGATAATTAAGGCAATATGCGTAAGCAATACAATTCCACAGAGGACTGCGCCGAAGATATAAAGGGAGCGGCTGTGCAGGATACGGTAAATTTCACTTCTTATATAGTTTAGCATGTTTTTGTACCCCCGTTTTTCAGATTCATGTAATATTCTTCCAGCGACTGGTGACAGCGCATAAGGCTGTGCACTGCAAGGTGTGCGTCAACTGCCAGGGCGCTGTAGGCTTCCGTCGGGCGGTCCGCCTGTAATATGTGAATTTTCCCCTCCGGCAGAATCTGATAGTGCGTATGTCCGAATTTCTGCTCCAGAAGAACGGCGTAGACCTGCGCGTCCGACACCTGGATTTCCACATAATCAGCGCATTTTTTATAAAGCGCTTCTGCGGAAATCTCCTCCAGCAGCTTCCCTCTCTGCAGAAATCCGAAAATGGTAGCAATCTGCTCCAGCTCGCTTAAAATGTGGCTGGATAATAAAATGGTGATGTTTTTCTCGCGGTTCAGCTTCAGAAGGAGGTTGCGCATTTCCAGAATCCCGCTGGGATCCAGTCCGTTGATGGGCTCATCGAGCAGCAGAAATTCGGGCACGCCGAGCAGGGCGACGGCAAGACCGAGGCGCTGCTTCATGCCAAAGGAGAGCTCCCGGCAGGATTTCTTACGGAATTCAGACAGACCGGTCATCTCCAGCGCCTCCTCCAGAGGCTGTTTTCCGGGGATACCCTTCTGCAGACGGTAATATTCCAGATTCTGCTCGACGGTGAGCGTCGGATAAAAACCGGCCTCCTCAATCAGCACGCCGATACGGGAGCGCGCGCTTTGCAAATCCTTCTGTGTGTGCTTTCCGAACAGGGACAGCTCCCCGGCAGTCGGAAAAATCTGTCCCGAAAGAAGCTTCAGAAAGGTTGTTTTGCCGGCGCCGTTGTCGCCGACCAGACCGTAGATTTCCCCGCGTTTTATGGAAATAGACACTTTATCCAGCGCGCAGAAATTATGGTAATACTTTGTGAGTTCACAGGACCTTGCAGTATAAGTTTCCATAGCTTTCTTAATTCCTTTCTCTATCAGTCGGCCGTTTGCAAAGCAGGGCTGCTTATGCCGGTAAAGCTTTTGCTTAACGGTCCGTTATGGATTGTATTATAAAATCTGCACTTTAAATAAGTCCTCAGGAAAGTTTAAAGAAATCATAAAGATTGCCTACGCCATTTTAAAACCAATGCCCCAGACTGTTTTTATGTATTCATTGTCTGCGTCGCAGGCGGCAATTTTTTTGCGCAGGTTGCTCACATGGACATTCACGGTGTTGTCCTCGCCGTAGTAGCCTCCCTGCCAGACGCGTTCATAGAGCGTCTCGCGGGAGAAGACCTTCTCAAGTTCCCGCGCAAGAAGCAGCAGGATGTCATATTCGTGGGGCGTGAGCACAAGCTCCTGCCCGTTTACCGTCGCTCTGCGCGCGGCGGGGCAGATGCACAGCTTTTTATAAGAAATGTCATCTGCGGCAGGCTTTGCCGCGGGCATTCTCTGCGCTCTGCGCAGGCAGGCGGTAATGCGCGCCAGCAGCTCCTCCGGCTCGAAGGGCTTTGTCATATAATCGTCCGCGCCGCCGGTCAGAAGCTGCACCTTGTCCGCCAGGGATGATTTTGCGGAGAGCACCAGAACCGGGATATCCGGCTGCTTTTCTGCGCGTATTCTTTTCAGCAGCTCCTCGCCGGTCATACCCGGCAGCATCAGATCAAGAATTATCATATCAAAGCTTTCCAGCTCCAGCCGCAGGAGAGCCTCCGTGCCCGAAAATGCCTGCGCTGTCTGCAGCCCGTTTTTTTCGCAGATACTGCGTATCAGATGATTAATGTCCGCGTCGTCCTCGGAAATCAGAATTTTTGCCATATGTTTTTCTCCTGTCTTTATCTGGTCTGATAAGGGAAACCGGGACCTGAAGCACCGGACCCATGTCATAGAATAGCATATCCGGGGCGGATGCGCTACTGGATTCCTGTGTTTTTCGCCGGGAGGCAGCCGCCTGATTCCTGTTCAGGCGTAAGCTATGCAGGCGGCAGACCGCCAGCTAAAGCAGGCTATCCGCTGCTGCCATATCTCCTGTCTGTGGCAGAACGGTGGAAGAAATGACGGCGTTTCTGAAAAAAACATAAATTTATTGTATAATATAACGAAAAAATCTTAAAAATTTCAATGTAAAAAGAAAAATATTCTATGTTTTTTCCGGAACAACATCGTGTATAATGTCGATATCAACAAACGGCACGGACAGAGGTCCGGTCAGAAGGGAGAATTTCAAGTATGAAAAAGAGAATTTTTGCACTGACAATGGCAGCAGTTATGGGTCTTTCCATGACAGCATTTGCTGAGGGCGAGGTGGCTAACAAAGATAAGCCGCTTGTATGGTTCAACCGTCAGCCGTCCAACAGCTCCACAGGTGAGCTTGATATGGCGGCTCTGAGCTTCAACGAGAATACCTATTATGTAGGATTTGACGCAAACCAGGGCGCAGAGCTTCAGGGAACAATGGTAAAGGATTATATCGAGGCACATGCAGATACGATCGACCGCAATGGCGACGGCGTAATCGGTTACGTTCTGGCAATCGGCGATATCGGACACAATGATTCCATCGCACGTACAAGAGGTGTTCGTAAAGCTCTTGGCACAGGCGTTGACAAAGACGGCGACATCAACAGCGATCCGGCAGGTACAAATACCGACGGTTCCGCAAGCGTGGTACAGGACGGCACACTGGAAATCAACGGCACGACCTACGTGGTACGTGAGCTGGCTTCCCAGGAAATGAAGAACTCCGCAGGTGCTACATGGGATGCAGCTACCGCAGGAAACGCAATCGGTACATGGTCCGCTTCCTTCGGCGATCAGATTGATATCGTTGTTTCCAATAACGATGGTATGGGCATGGCAATGTTCAATGCATGGTCCAAAGACCAGGGCGTGGCAACCTTCGGCTACGATGCAAACAGCGACGCAGTAGCAGCTATCGCAGAGGGCTACGGCGGAACCATCAGCCAGCACGCAGATGTACAGGCTTACCTCACACTTCGTGTTCTGCGCAACGCACTGGACGGCGTAGATATCGACACCGGTATCGGCACAGCAGATGATGCAGGCAACGTTCTGACAGACGATGTATATGTATACAATGAAGAGCAGCGCTCCTACTACGCATTGAACGTAGCAGTTACCGCTGACAACTACGAAGATTATCTGGATGCTACCGTAACCTACGCTCCGGTATCCAACCAGCTTGATGAGAGCGCACATGCAACGAAGTCTGTATGGCTGAACATCTACAACGCAGCAGATAACTTCCTCAGCGCTACCTACCAGCCGCTCCTTCAGAAGTATGATGACCTTCTGAATCTGAATGTGGAATACATCGGCGGCGACGGACAGACAGAGTCCAACATCACAAACCGTCTCGGAAATCCGAGCCAGTATGATGCATTCGCAATCAACATGGTTAAGACAGACAACGCAGCTTCCTATACATCTCTGCTTAGTCAGTAAGGTTGTTTGGATAAAGATGCAAGGATTATCAGGGAGAAGAAATTCTCCCTATTCCTTTTAGTAGGGGAAAATATCAGGCATAGGAGTAATAAGAATGGCAGATAAGAAAGATGTAAATGTCTTATCAATACGCGGCATGAGCAAATCCTTCGGCAGAAACCGGGTGCTCGACCACATCAATCTGGACGTGAAGCGCGGGACGGTTATGGGTCTGATGGGCGAAAACGGCGCCGGCAAATCGACGATGATGAAATGTCTTTTCGGCACCTATCAGAAGGATGAGGGCACCATTTTCCTGGATGGAAAGGAAGTAAACTTTTCCGGACCGAAGGATGCCCTGGAAAACGGTATCGCGATGGTTCACCAGGAGCTGAACCAGTGTCTGGAGCGGAACGTAATCGACAACCTTTTCCTTGGCCGCTATCCGGTCAATTCACTGGGCGTCGTTGATGAAGGCAGAATGAAAAAAGAGGCTTCGGAGCTTTTCCGTAAGCTTGGAATGACAGTAAACCTTACGCAGCCGATGCGGAACATGTCCGTATCACAGCGGCAGATGTGTGAGATTGCCAAGGCAATTTCCTACAACGCGAAAGTAATCGTTCTTGATGAGCCGACCTCCTCGCTTACCGTACAGGAGGTAAACAAGCTGTTTGAAATGATGCGGATGCTGAAGGAGCAGGGCATTGCACTGGTCTACATATCTCATAAGATGGATGAGATTTTTGAAATCTGCGACGAGATTTCCGTACTGCGGGACGGTAATCTGGTCATGACCAAGGAAACAAAAGAGACCAATATGAACGAGCTGATCGCGGCGATGGTAGGGCGTTCCCTGGAGAACCGTTTCCCACCGGTGGACAACAAACCGGGAGACGTGGTGCTCTCCATCCAG
This sequence comes from Marvinbryantia formatexigens DSM 14469, assembly GCF_025148285.1. Taxonomy (NCBI): domain Bacteria; kingdom Bacillati; phylum Bacillota; class Clostridia; order Lachnospirales; family Lachnospiraceae; genus Marvinbryantia; species Marvinbryantia formatexigens. Next base: position 3,215,997 of record NZ_CP102268.1, read on the forward strand.
AACCTTTCCACGAAATACGAGCCGCATCTGCAGGACATCTCCTTCGATGTGCGTGAGGGAGAAATCTTCGGACTGTATGGTCTGGTCGGCGCGGGGCGTACAGAGCTTCTGGAGACGATCTTCGGCGTCCGCACCAGAGCGGCGGGGCGCGTGTATTATAAGGGACAGCTTATGAACTTTGAAAATGCCAGGGAAGCGATGGATCATGGCTTTGCGATGATTACTGAGGAGCGCAAGGCGAACGGGCTTTTCCTCAAGGAGGACCTGACGTTCAATACCACGATTGCGAACCTCGACCAGTATAAATCTGGCATTGCGCTTTCCGACCCGAAGATGGTAAAGGCGACGGCGAATGAAATAAAGGTTATGCATACAAAGTGCATGGGACCGGACGATATGATTACCAGCCTTTCCGGTGGCAATCAGCAGAAGGTCATTTTCGGAAAGTGGCTGGAGCGCAGCCCTAAGGTATTCATGATGGACGAGCCTACGCGCGGTATCGACGTAGGCGCGAAGTATGAGATCTACGAGCTGATTATCAGCATGGCAAAGCAGGGAAAGACCATCATCGTGGTTTCCTCTGAAATGCCGGAGATTCTGGGAATTACAAACCGCATTGGCGTTATGTCGAACGGGCATCTTTCCGGTATTGTGAATACAAAGGAAACAAACCAGGAAGAGCTTCTGCGGCTCAGCGCGAAATACCTATAGTGAGGGAGAACGATAAATATGGCAAATGGAAATGGAAAAATTCTGACGGCAGAGCAGGAGAAAAAGCTGCTTGCGCCCATTGAAGAATATGTCGGCAAGATTCAGAAAAAAATAGATGCGCTCAGAGCAGATGGCACCGATAAGGTCATCGCTGCCCAGAGCAGTATCGATGCAATTAAGAGAGACCGCACGATGCCGGCCTCCGAGAAAGAAGCCGCGATTGCAAAGCTCCGCAGCGAGATGGAAAAGGCAAAGAGCGTAGAGGCGGCAAACAAAAATGAAGTCTCCAGGCTGATTGCCGATGCGGAAAACTATCTGAAGGCGCATTTTGATAAAGAGTATTATCAGCCGGTGAAGGAGAGCTGCGAGCAGGAAAAGGCGCTTGCCAAGACCGCCTATGAGGAAAAGGTGGCGAAATTAAAGGCGGAGCACCAGACGACGGTAGCGAAGCTGTCCAACAGCCAGGAAATCAAGGATGAGAAATATGTACATAAAAACCGTCTGTTTGACGCAAAAATGAGTCTGGAGAAGGATCTGCAGACGATTAAGGACCGCAGACACGCAGCTTACAGCTACAAGTATCATCTGATCGACCTTCTGCGGATGTCGAAGTTCACCTTTGCGGAGACGCAGGCGCAGAAATGGGAAAACTACAAATATACCTTTAACCGCAGGGCATTCCTCCTGCAGAACGGTCTGTACATTGCAATCGTGATTATTTTCATTGCGCTGTGTATCATTACGCCGATTGTCAAGCACACACCGCTGCTGACATACAATAACGTACTGAATATTCTGCAGCAGGCATCGCCGCGAATGTTCCTTGCGCTCGGCGTAGCCGGACTGATCCTTCTTGCAGGTACCGACCTTTCCATCGGACGTATGGTAGGTATGGGTATGACGACGGCGACGATTATCATGCATCAGGGCGTCAACACCGGTTCCGTATTCGGACATGTGTTTGACTTTACCGGAATCCCGGTGGTGGGGAGAGTCTTCCTCGGACTGCTTGCCTGCGTGGTTCTGTGTACGTTCTTCACAACGATTGCGGGCTTCTTCACGGCGAAGTTCAAGATGCATCCGTTTATTTCCACGATGGCGAACATGCTGGTAATTTTTGGTCTTGTAACCTATGCGACAAAGGGTGTATCCTTCGGTGCGATTGAATCCTCGATTCCGAGCATGATTATCCCGAAGATTAACGGCTTCCCCACCATCATTCTCTGGGCGGTGGCAGCGGTCATTATCGTATGGTTTATCTGGAACAAGACAACGTTTGGTAAGAATCTGTACGCGGTCGGCGGAAACGCTGAGGCGGCGGCAGTTTCCGGTATCTCGGTATTCAAGGTAACCGTTGGCGCATTCGTTATGGCAGGTATCCTTTATGGTTTCGGTTCCTGGCTGGAATGTGCGAGAATGTTCGGTTCCGGTTCCGCAGCTTACGGGCAGGGCTGGGAAATGGACGCTATCGCAGCCTGCGTAGTAGGCGGCGTATCCTTCACCGGTGGTATCGGTAAGATTTCGGGCGTAGTAGTCGGTGTATTCATCTTCACCGCACTTACCTACTCCCTTACCATCCTCGGTATCGACACAAACCTGCAGTTCGTGTTCTCCGGTATCATCATTCTGGTGGCGGTAACACTCGACTGTCTGAAATATGTGCAGAAAAAATAAGAAGTTTTGCGAAAGAGCCGGCGGTGTCCGGCTCTTTTTTAATGTATAAGAGCAGCTTTTTCATGCAGAGCATGGAGTTATTCCAAATAGTATTCTGCTTAAAACTGCAGTAATAGAAAGAAATTGTAAAATACGACAAATACAAGGTCGGATTTATTAAAAATTATTAATTATTTTATGTGCAAAAATAATATTGACACCGCTCCCATTTTATTGTAATATGTCAATATAACGAAGCGGGAGATAAAAAATGGCAAATATTGATGATGTTGCAAAAAAAGCAGGAGTATCCAAAAGCACGGTATCACGCGTGCTGCTGGGGGGAAACAAGGTAAAACCTTCTACAAAAGAACGTGTATTAAAAGTAATAGAGGAAATGAACTATAGTCCGAATACTGCAGCACGTACACTGGCGGCGGGAAAAAGTCATAATATTGGAGTAATCAGCAGCTATACATTGAATGACCCGTTTTACTCGGCGGCAGGCGAGGAGATTTATCATGTATGTGGAGAAATGGGCTATAGTACGCTGTTTGTCATTAATCGTACAGATAAGAATGAGCATAAAGACCCGATTGCACTTCTGCACGGAAAGGTAGATGGATTTTTGTTCATGGGAGATAATTCTGTGACAAAGGAGCAGCTGGAAAAGCTGACAAAAATGGAACTTCCGACTGCGGTATTTAAAACGGGAGAATGGATTCCCGGAATTATTCAGGCAGATACAGATAATATAGATGGAGCATGCAGAGGAACAGAATATTTAATTCGTCTGGGACATAGAAGAATAGCGATTCTTACGGGAAAGGAAAATTATTATGAGAGCATCGACCGAATGAAGGGGTATCAGAAAGCGTTGGAAGAAAATCATATCCGGTTTGAATCTGAACTGGTCTTTCCAGGTCAATTCTCCTATGATAAGGCGAGAAATCTGGCAAAAGAAATTATTGCATCAAGAGCGACGGCTGTCTTTTGTTTTAATGATGTAATGGCACATGGTTTTATTCAGGGAGCAGGAGAGTGTGGATACCGGGTTCCGGAGGATATTTCTGTTCTGGGGTATGATAATATTATGTTCAGCAATTATGACTCTTATGTGCATTTATCAACGGTAAAACAGCCGATAAAGGAGATGAGTGCCTATCTTGTCAGAGCTCTGATTGCCCAGATTGAAGATGGACAGCCGCCTGTTCAGAAAATTTTTCCGACGAAAATTTCAGAAAAAGAAACTACGCGATAAGCGTATGTTTTTTTACCTAAAAATGGTAGCGCTACCATTTTTGGGGAAACATATAAACAAACTATAAAGTAGAAAAGGAGTAGAAGAATGAAGAAGAAAATTTGTGTACAAATGGCAGTGATGATGGCAGCAGGAAGTCTTATATCGGTTCCGGTACTGGCGGAAGAAAGTACAGATACATCGTCTTTAGAAGGAACGTTGACAATCTGGTCATGGACAGACGACCCTGTTTATCAAATTGAGGCTTTTGAAAAAGCATATCCGAATGTAAAGGTAGAATTTACACAGATTGGACAGGATTATGATGTAAAAATGCAGACGGTAGTGGAAAATGAAGCAGATGGACCGGATGTTTTTTGCGCGGATGTTAAAACTCTGAAAAATTATATCGAGGCGGATGCATGGGAAAACTTAAGTGCGGAACCCTATAATGCAGAAGAAACAGTGGGAGAACTGATTGACTATACGAAAGAAGTGGCATCCGACGCAGAAGGAAATTTACGCGCGGTAAGCTGGCAGGCGACACCGGGTGGGTTCTGGTATAAAAGAAGCCTTGCAAAAGAATATCTGGGAACGGATGACCCGGAGGATATTTCTTCCATGCTCTCTACTATGGACGGCTTTTTGGAGACAGCACAAAAAGTTTATGATGCAAGTGATGGAAAGACAGCCTTTATTCCGAAGTATGATGATATCTGGACATTTGCATGCTACAGTGAGCGTGAAACGCCGTGGGTAGTGGATGGAGTTTTTCAGATGGATTCTTATGTAGATACTTATTTCGATATTTGCAAACAGGTTCGTGACAATGGATATGATGCAAAGCTGGATGCATGGTCAACGGCATGGTATGCGGCAGCGGCGGATGATTCGTTGTTTGGATATGTATTGCCAACATGGGGTATGCAGTATGTGATTCAGGGGAGTGCTCCGGATTCTAAGGGAGACTGGGCGATTGCTTCCATGCCGAATTCCTACTTTAATGGCGGGACTTATATGGGTATATACAAAAAAAGTGAGAATAAGGAACTTGCATGGGAATATCTGAAATTTGTTACGACAGATGAGGATTATCTGAAACAGTATATCGCGGATAAGTCTGATTTTCCGGCTTCGACAAAAGTGGTTGATGAGGTAGTAGCTGATTATGCTGATGAATGGTGTGCGGGTCAGAATACGTTCAGCTTTTTTAAAGAGGAGGCAGAAAAAATAGACGTTTCTCTTGTAACAAAATATGATGACACCATCAATAATCTTCTGAATCAGAATGTGGAATTATATGTGCAGGGAGAACTGGATAAGGACGAAGCAATTTCGCAATTTAAAGAAGACGTTGCAACGGCATATCAGAGTATTCTTGTAGAATAAGCAGGGTCTGTAAAATGGGGCGGGCGGTGTCCGCCCCTGTTTTCAACCATAAGAGAAAGGAAGGGGAATGTCCATGAAACAAAAAAGAGCCAGATGCGGATACTTGTTTGTAACGCCATATCTGATTGTATTTCTGGTGTTTCAGTTGTATCCGATTTTATATACATTCGGATTGAGTCTGACAACAGACTATGATAAATCGTTTGCAGGATTGGCGAACTATGAGCATTTGCTAAAAGACAAGGTTTTTTGGAAGAGTGTAATAAATACCTGGAAAATATGGCTTGGCTGTATTGTTCCGCAAATGATTTCGGCACTGATTCTGTCGGTTCTTTTATGCCAGTATCGTTTAAAAGGGCAAAACGTATTCCGGGCATTGTTTTATCTGCCGAATCTGGTGACAGCAGCTTCGATTGGTATTTTATTTGGCGTATTGCTTGATTGGCAGACTGGTACAGTTAATAAAATATTGCTGCAGTTAAACCTGATTGAAGAACCGGTAAACTGGATGGGAAGTCCTTCCTTTGCGCAGGGTATTACTTCCGCGATACAGTGGTGGATGTGGTTTGGACACAGTACGATTCTGCTGACTGCCGGTATAAAAGCCATTCCAAATGAGGTGATTGAATCTGCCGTGGTAGATGGAGCAGGAAGCGTACAGCGTTTTTTTAGAATTACATTGCCAATGATACGACCAACACTGCTGTATGTGGTGATTACTTCTTTGATTGGCGGCATGCAGATATTTGATATTCCAATGGCACTTACCGGAGGCGATGGGGAACCGCAGAAATCGCTGATGACGATGGTGTTATATTTGTATAATTCTGCGTTTAAAAATAAAAATTATGCATATGGAGCGACGGTCTCTTATGGGCTGTTTGCAATAATTCTTATATTTTCTGTACTGTTTTTCCGTGTATTGAATCCTAAGGAAGAAGGTGAGAATGGATGAAAAGAAAATCAATATCAAGAGTTCTGATTTATCTTCTGTTGATTTTACTGACTATTATTTGTTTTTTGCCATTTTATATTATGATTATCAATGCAACGCATAGTACAAACGAACTTATGACAGGGCTATATCTGCTTCCTGGTGACAGTCTGATTGAAAACTATCATAATATGACGAATATGATTGATATTGGCCGGGGATTTTTAAATAGTATAATTATAACTGTTAGCAGTACCGTTTTAAGTGGGTATTTTGGAGCATTGACAGCCTTTGGGCTTACGAAATATGAATTTAGGGGAAGAAATATTATTTTTGCGATTATCATGATGTCAATGATGATTCCGTCCCAGCTTGGAATTATTGGATTTTTCCGTCTGTGCAAATATATGGGAATACTGGATACCTTTTTCCCTCTGATTCTGCCATCTATTGCAAATGCAAGTACAGTATTTTTTATTATGCAGTATATTCGCTCCTCGCTTCCGGATTCATTACTGGAATGTGCAAGGATGGAAGGCTGCGGGGAATTTCTGATATTTAACAGAATTGTAATTCCGCTTATTAAACCAGCGATAGCGACAATGTCTATTTTTAATTTTGTAGCATCATGGAATAATTTTATGGTACCAATGATTGTATTGTTTAGTCAGAAAAATTTTACTTTGCCGCTTCTGATTATGAATTTACGTGGTTCTTTTAACAGAGATTATGGTGCTACATATACAGCGCTGGCAATTTCGATTGTCCCCATTATGATTGTATATGCCTTTATGTCAAAGCATATTACGGAAGGGGTAACGGCAGGAGCCGTAAAAGGATAAAACATTGTCAAAGATGAAGTGGACAGTATTATAAATGAGATTGAGGGAGGAAGCTTACAAGTGAATCCGATATTACCGAAAAAATATTATATTCCTGATGTTGAAGCACGTCAGTGGAACAATGGAAGAATGTATTTATATGGGTCAAATGACTGGCCGGGAGAGAGGTACTATTGCAGTGATATTTATCGGGTATTTTCTTCAGATGATTTATGCGTCTGGAGAAATGAGGGAATTTCTTTTACAGGCAGGGAAGAAGGAGAAAACCATGCGGCGGAACCAGGTATTCTGTATGCACCGGACTGTATGTACATAGATGGTAAATATTATCTGTTTTATTGTCAGTCAAAGGGGGAGGAAGGAATTGCTGTCAGTGATTATCCGCAAGGACCATTTTGCGGGGCAAAACCAATTAAATATGCAGACCGAACACAGATAGACCCGGCAGTATTTGTAGATGACGATGGAACAGTATATTATTATTGGGGTCAGGTATCGGCAAAAGCAGGGATTCTGGATATTGAAAAGAGAGCGATAAAAAAAGAAACAATTATTGATGGAATTCTTACAGAAAAAGAGCATGGTTTCCATGAAGGAATTTCTATGAGGAAGAGAAACGGAATATATTATCTGGTATACACAGATATTTCCAGAGGAAGAGCAACGAGTATCGGATATGCCACCAGCCTTTCACCGCTTGGTCCTTTCAAAAAACAGGGAATTATTATTGATAATACGGGATGTGACCCTGGAAGCTGGAATAATCATGGTTCTATCGCAGAATTCCGCGGACAGTGGTATGTGTTTTATCATCGCTCTACACATAATAGTGAATTTAGCAGACGCGTGTGCGTGGAGCCGATTTATTTTGATGAAAATGGGCTGATAAGAGAGGTGGAAATGACAACGCAGGGAATTCATGGTCCGATTAAAGCGTCTGTCTGCATGGATGCAGCGAATGCGTGTCTGCTGCATGGAGGAATTTATATTGATTCAGATGGCAAAGAGGAGACCTTTTATGAATATCTGGGGCATATAAAGTCCGGTGACTGGGCGGCATATAAATACCTGCAGTTTGATGGACGGGAAACGGCGTTGGTTATACGATGCCGGAAGGGAAAAAACTGTAAGGTTTTTGTGAGATTAGATAATCCGGAAGGACAGTTGATAGCGCAGGGGAATCTCCGAACAGGAAAAAATTGTATGAAGCTGATAAAACAAGTATCTGGTCGACATGCATTGTATTTGTGTTTTGACGGTACAGAAGAAGATTTACAGATTGTAGATTTACAGTTTGCAGTAGGTTAAGCAAATACAGAAATAGTAATATATTTTGTTGCCGGACGAATTCCTGCATGGGAAAGCGTCCGGTTTTTTGTTTTTTTTGGAAAGGTCTTTGCCGGTCTGTACAAAAAAGCGGGATTGTGTTAAAATAGAGCACATTGAAAGCTTGCGGACAGGGAGGAAATATGAGCATAGTTTTAGAAACAGAAAGACTGATACTGCGCCGGTGGGAGGAGAGCGATGTGGAAAGTCTGTATGAATACGCAAAAGACCCGGATGTCGGTCCGATTGCGGGCTGGCCGCCTCATCAGAGCATTGAGGAAAGCAGGGAGGTTATCAGAAATGTCTTCTCCGGAGAGGAAGCATACGCCATCTGCCTGAAAACAGACAGGAGGGCAATCGGAGCGATAGAGCTGATGCTAAATGGTCATACGGATATTACTGAAAAAGAGGATGAATGTGAGCTGGGCTACTGGATCGGCAAGCCGTTCTGGGGACAGGGGCTGGTGCCGGAAGCGGCGAAAGAGCTGCTTCGCCGCGCATTTGAGGACCTTGGCATGAAAAAGGTCTGGTGTGGCTATTACGAAGGAAACAGTAAATCCCGCCGTGTCCAGGAAAAATGCGGTTTCCGCTATCAGCGGACCGAGAAAAATGTGGATGTTCCGCTTCTGCACGAAAAACGGACGGATTATATCAATCTGCTGACAAAAGAAGAGTGGGAGCGCGGCAGAAAACAATAAATTCTGTGGGTAATAGTTTGAAAAAACAGCTGGCAGAAGCATGATTCAATCTTTTGTGATGGAATATCGAGGCGCAGGCTGTATCCCCGGACGCTGTCAGACAAAGAAAATGATAGACCGGCGACTGCGCTTCACAAGTTTTGTGCCCGGACGAGGAGCAGACGAATTTATCGCGAACGATGTCCGGGCAGATAAAACGCAGTGAAGCAAGGGAAGCCGGTCGTATTTTCGTGCCTGACAGCGTCCGGGGATAACAGACGTCACGGGATATTCTGTATCGGATAACAAATGTCACGGGATATTCTGTATCGGATAACAAATGTCATGGGACATTCTGTGTTGAATAACAGATATCACAGAACACTTTCATCATACATACAGGCGGGGAAATCATGAAATTTGTATACGAACCCGCGCTGCAGGAATACATGCAGCGCAGACGAAAAAATAAAATTGTTGTGGAGGTCATCACAAGCAACAATTCCGACTTTGAAGTGACAGAGCTGCATGTGCATCTGGCTGACGAAAAGCGGGCAGCGTTCTTTATCGAAAAAAAGCATTTCCGGGCACATGAAACGGAGTATGGCAGCGTACTGCTGCCGCCGTACCGCCTGGAATACGAAGAAACCGTTATCTTCGGGCTGAGAAAAATTCTGTTTGTGCACTGGCTGACCTGGCAGGGCATCCGTCTGTAAGAAATTCAGTCCATACCAGCCGGGGCGGACAGACAAAATGAAAATGCAGTCCCGCGCTGGGTGCACATAGACAAAATGAAAATGCAGACCCGCGCTGGGCGCATACAGGCAAAGTGAAAATGAAGCACTGCGCCCGTATGTACACGGCAGATAATATAGCTGATTGGCAGGGGAATGGGAAAAGGAGAAAAATATGGAAAAAATAATTTTGGCGTCCGGTTCGCCCAGACGCAGCGAGCTTCTGGAGCAGGCGGGCATTCCGTTTGAGGTAATCAAAAGCGGTGCGGAAGAAATCATCACAAAAACAGAGCCGGGAGAAATTGTGAAAGAACTGTCCTTTTGCAAAGCGCGGACCGTGGTGGAAGAGCATCCGGGGTGTCTGGTGCTTGGCGCGGACACCATCGTCGTGCTGGACGGGCAGGTGCTCGGAAAGCCAAAAACAAAGGAACACGCCATGCAGATGCTGCGAGAAATGCAGGGAAGAGCGCATCAGGTCTACACCGGCGTCACGGTAATCCGCGACGCACAGACAGTATGCTCATTTTATGAAAAAACGGAGGTTGTTTTCTATCCGATGACGGATGACGAAATCCGTTCCTATGTAGAGAGCGGCGACTGCATGGACAAGGCGGGCGCTTATGGAATCCAGGGCAGCTTTGCGGTTTACATAAAAGAAATTCACGGGGACTATTACAACGTCATGGGGCTGCCGGTCGGGAAACTGTGGCAGGAGCTGAAAGCATGCCATATAGCAGAATGACATTAATGGAAGTTAGGAAAGCGCCGGCTTGCGGGGACATCCTGGGAGAGAAAAAGAGCAGGCCGGTCACATTTTTATTCGAAAAAATTTCCTTTAAAACCGTGTTATTATGCAGCATTTGCACGAATGAGAAGAACAATTCAGAACAATTCACTACAAAAAATGGATAGAGATACATAAAGTCTAATAATCTGACAACTCTATAAAAATTTCCTATTTACAACTGAAGAAAAAGGGTGTATGATAATGCGTAAATAAAATGCAAAATAAAATTCAATCGAAAAAATGAATTGATATGATGCATAAAATACGGCAGAGGCAGAAACGGGAGAAAAGCCCCGAAGACTGTGCGCCGTGAAAGAAAGGAAGAGGGTTATGGCAAACAAGAGCACACGAAAGGCTCCGCCGCTGTACCGGCAGGAATTTGAGCATGACAACTGCGGAATCGGCGCAGTCGTAAACATTAAGGGAATCAAGACCAGAGAGACCGTAGAAAATGCCTTAAAGATTGTAGAAAACTTAGAGCACAGAGCCGGCAAAGACGCCGAGGGAAAAACAGGGGATGGTGTAGGAATCCTTTTACAGATTTCGCACAAATTCTTTTCCAAAACCTGTAACGCCCTCGGTATTTCTTTGGGCAAAGAACGCGAGTACGGCGTCGGACAGTTCTTCTTCCCGCAGGATGAGCTGAAGAGAAAACAGGCAATGAAAATGTTCGAAATCATTCTGAACAAGGAAGGACTGGAGTTTCTGGGATGGCGTACCGTTCCGACGGTGCCGGAAATCCTCGGACAGAAGGCGCTCGACAAAATGCCGTACATCATGCAGGCGTTTATTAAAAAGCCGGCGGATGTGGAGGCGGGGCTTCCGTTTGACCGCAGGCTGTATGTGGCGCGCCGCGAGTTTGAGCAGAGCAACGAGAATACCTATGTCGTTTCCCTCTCCAGCAGGACCATTGTTTACAAGGGCATGTTTCTGGTAGGGCAGCTCCGCAAGTTTTTCACCGATCTGCAGAGCCCGGATTACGAATCGGCGATTGCCACCGTGCACTCCCGTTTCAGTACGAACACCAATCCGAGCTGGGAGAGAGCGCATCCGAACCGTTTTATCGTTCACAACGGAGAAATCAATACCATCCGCGGCAACGCTGACAAGATGCTGGCGCGCGAGGAAACGATGGCGTCCCCGTATCTGCAGGATGATTTCCACAAGGTGCTGCCGGTCATCAATATGGCGGGTTCTGATTCTGCCATGCTGGACAATACGCTGGAATTTCTTATCATGAGCGGCATGGATATGGCGCTTGCCATGATGATTCTGATTCCGGAGCCGTGGGCGAACAACCAGAATCTCTCGCAGAACAAGCGTGATTTCTATCAGTATTATGCGACCATGATGGAGCCGTGGGACGGTCCTGCCGCTATCATGTTCAGCGACGGCGACCAGGTGGGCGCGGTGCTCGACCGCAACGGTCTGCGTCCGTCACGCTACTACATCACAAACGACGGCTACATGATTTTATCCTCCGAGGTGGGTGTGCTGGATATTCCGCCCGAAAAGATTGTCCGCAAGGAGCGCCTGCATCCGGGTAAAATGCTTCTGATTGATACCGTAAAGGGAAAAATCATTGATGACGAGGAATTGAAAGAATACTATGCATCGCGCGAGCCTTACGGAGAGTGGCTGGACAGCAATCTGGTATGTCTGTCAGACCTGAAAATCCCCAATGTGCGCGTGCCGGAGTACACGGATGAAGAGCGTGCAAGGCTGCAGAAGGCATTCGGCTATACCTACGAGGAATACCGCACTTCCATCCGCAACATGGCATTAAACGGGGCGGAGGGAATTGCCTCGATGGGTATCGACACGCCGCTGGCGGTGCTTTCCGATGAGCAGCAGCCGTTGTTTAATTACTTCAAACAGCTGTTTGCGCAGGTAACAAACCCGCCCATCGACGCGATTCGTGAGGAAATCGTGACGTCGACCACCGTTTATATCGGTGAGGACGGCAACCTGCTGGAGGAAGCGCCGGAGAACTGCAAAGTGCTGAAGGTAAATAACCCGATTCTGACGAACACCGATATGCTGAAAATCAAGCATATGAAGGTGGATGGCTTCAAGGTAGCGGAGGTTCCGATCACTTATTATAAGAGCACCAGCATTGAGCGCGCGATTGAGCGTCTGTTTGTGGAGGTTGACAAGGCGCACCGCGATGGCGCGAACATTCTTGTGCTGACTGACCGCGGTGTGGACGAGAATCATGTGCCGATTCCGTCACTGCTTGCCGTATCCGCCGTGCATCAGTACCTGGTAAAAACGAAGAAGAGAACGTCGCTTGCCATCGTGCTGGAATCCGGCGAGCCGCGCGAGGTGCATCATTTTGCAACGCTGCTCGGTTATGGCGCCTGCGCAGTCAATCCGTACCTGGCGCAGGAGACTATCCGTCAGCTCATCGATAACAAGATGATTGAGAAGGATTACTATGCGGCAGTCAACGATTATAATTCGGCGGTGCTGCACGGAATCGTCAAGATTGCGTCGAAGATGGGTATTTCCACCATCCAGTCGTACCAGGGATCGCAGATTTTTGAGGCGATCGGCATCAGCAAGGAAGTAATCGACAAATACTTTACAAAAACAGTTAGTCGTGTGGGCGGCATCACACTGCAGGATATCGAGAACCAGACAGAAGCGCTGCACAACGAAGCGTTTGACCCGCTGGGACTGGGCAACGATCTGACGCTGAACAGCATCGGACGTCACAAATCGAGAAGCCAAGGCGAGGAGCACCGCTACAATCCGCTGACGATTCATCTGCTGCAGGAATCGACGAAGCAGGGCAATTATCAGATGTTCAAGGAATACACGGCGCGCGTAAACCGCGAGGAATCCGGCTATCTGCGCAGTCTGATGGATTTTAACTATCCGGAGGAGGGCGTGCCCATCGATGAGGTGGAGAGCGTGGATGAAATCGTGAAGCGCTTTAAGACGGGCGCAATGTCTTACGGCTCGATTTCGCAGGAGGCGCACGAGACACTGGCAATCGCCATGAACCGTCTGCACGGAAAATCAAATTCCGGCGAGGGCGGCGAGAGCGACGAGCGTCTGGCGTCGGCGGGAACGGCAAACGACCGCAGTTCGGCGATCAAGCAGGTGGCGAGCGGACGTTTCGGCGTGACAAGCCGCTATCTGGTGAGCGCCAAGGAGCTGCAGATCAAGATGGCGCAGGGCGCGAAGCCGGGCGAGGGCGGACATCTGCCGGGCGGAAAGGTATATCCGTGGATTGCCAAAACAAGGCATTCAACGCCGGGCGTAAGCCTGATTTCCCCGCCGCCTCATCATGATATTTATTCGATTGAGGATCTGGCGCAGCTTATTTATGATTTGAAGAATTCCAATAAAGATGCGCGTATTTCCGTAAAACTGGTGTCGGAAGCGGGCGTGGGCACTGTTGCGGCGGGCGTTGCCAAGGCGGGCGCGCAGGTAATCCTGATTTCCGGTTATGACGGCGGTACCGGTGCGGCGCCGCGCAGCTCCATCCACAATGCCGGTCTTCCGTGGGAGCTCGGACTTGCCGAGACGCATCAGACACTGATGATGAACGGGCTGCGCAACAAGGTGCGCATCGAGACGGACGGTAAGCTGATGAGCGGACGCGACGTTGCTATTGCGGCGATCCTCGGCGCGGAGGAGTTTGGTTTTGCCACCGCTCCGCTGGTAACGATGGGCTGCGTGATGATGCGTGTCTGCAACCTGGATACCTGTCCGGTGGGCGTTGCCACCCAGAATCCGGAGCTGCGCAAGCGTTTCCGCGGTAAACCGGAATATGTCATCAACTTTATGAGATTTATTGCGCAGGAGCTGCGTGAATATATGGCGAAGCTTGGCGTGCGCACGGTCGATGAGCTGGTCGGCAGAAGCGACCTTTTAAGAAAGGGCGAGGGCTTCTATAAGGAGAAAGCGGCGCGTGTGGATTTAAGCGCCATCCTTGATAATCCGTATGTCGGACAGAAATGCACGTTTGAGCCGGAGCATGTTTACGATTTCCATCTGGAGAAGACGGCGGACGAGCGGATTCTGCTGAAGAAGCTGAAGGGTGCGCTGGAGAAGAAGCAGAAACGCAGCATCGAGGTGGATGTATCCAATGTGGACCGTGCGTTCGGAACGATTTTCGGTTCGGAGATTACGAAGCTGTACGGTGATACGCTGGAGGACGATACCTTTACCGTGAAATGTACCGGTGCGGGCGGTCAGAGCTTTGGCGCATTTATCCCGAAGGGACTTACCCTGGAGCTGGTGGGCGACAGCAACGATTATTTTGGCAAGGGACTGTCTGGCGGCAGACTGATTGTGTATCCGCCGAAGGGCATTACCTACAAGCAGGATGAGAACATTATCATCGGCAACGTGGCGCTTTACGGCGCGACCAGCGGTAGCGCCTACATCAACGGCGTGGCAGGCGAGCGCTTCTGCGTCCGCAATTCCGGCGCGATAGCGGTGGTAGAGGGTGTCGGCGAGCACGGCTGCGAATATATGACAGGCGGCAGGGCGGTCATCCTCGGAAAAACCGGCAAAAACTTTGCGGCGGGCATGAGCGGCGGTATCGCCTATGTGCTGGATGAGGACAACGACCTCTATAAGAAGGTCAACAAAGAGATGGTTTCCATCGAAAAGATGACGAGCAAATATGATGTGGAAGAATTGAAGAAGATGATTCAGGACCATGTGGCTTACACAAATTCTGTGAAGGGCAAGGAGGTTCTGGAGCATTTTGAAGAATATCTGCCGAAGTTTAAGAAGATTATCCCGAACGACTATAAACGGATGATGAACACGATTATCCAGATGGAGGAAAAGGGATTGAGCAGCGAGCAGGCACAGATTGAGGCGTTCAACGCCATCAAGAAAGGATAGGAGGAGACGAAGATGGGAAAACCAACAGGATTTATGGATTATGAACGGGAGACTGCAGCGGCGGTTTCCCCGAAGGTCCGTATCAAAAATTTTAATGAATTCCATACTCCGCTCTCCAGAGAGAAGCAGCGCCAGCAGGCGGCAAGATGTATGGCGTGCGGCGTGCCATTCTGTCAGTCGGGCATGATGATCGGCGGTATGGCGTCCGGCTGTCCGCTGAAGAATCTGGTGCCGGAGTGGAACGACCTTGTTTATACTGGAAACTGGGAACAGGCGTATCTGCGTCTGATGAAGACGAACTGCTTCCCGGAGTTTACATCGCGCGTATGCCCGGCGCTCTGCGAGGCGGCATGTACCTGTAATCTGAACGGAGACCCGGTGTCAACGAAGGAAAATGAGCGTGCAATTATCGAGAACGCTTACGAGAAGGGGCTGGTAAAGCCCAATCCGCCGAAGGTGCGCACCGGCAAGAAGGTGGCGGTGGTCGGCAGCGGTCCGTCCGGACTTGCTACGGCAATGCAGCTTAATATGCGGGGGCATTCCGTAACGGTTTTTGAGCGCAGCGACCGCATTGGCGGGCTTCTGCGCTATGGAATCCCGAACATGAAGCTGGAAAAGCATATCATTGACAGACGACTGGCGATTATGGAGGCGGAGGGTATTACCTTCGTGACAAATGCCAATATCGGAGAGGATATTCCGGCGGAGCAGCTCCTAAAGGATTACGACCGCGTAGTGCTTTGCTGCGGCGCTTCCAACCCGCGCGATATCAAGGTGCCGGGACGCGAGGCAAAGGGCATTTATTTTGCGGTGGATTTTCTGAAGGCGACTACAAAGAGCCTGCTGGATTCCAATTTTGAGGACGGAAAATTTATATCTGCAAAGGGCAAAAAGGTGATGGTGATCGGCGGCGGCGATACCGGAAATGACTGTGTCGGCACCTCTATCCGCCTTGGCGCGGCGAGCGTGCTGCAGCTTGAGATGATGCCGAAGGCGCCCGATACGCGCGCGGCAAACAATCCCTGGCCGCAGTGGCCGAGGGTCTGCAAGACCGATTATGGTCAGCAGGAGGCAATCGCCGTATTCGGGCACGACCCGCGTGTCTACCAGACGACGGTTACGGAATTTATCGCTAACAAAAAGGGCGAGGTCTGCCAGGCGAAGCTTGTGAAGCTGGAAGGCAAGCGCGACGAAAAGAGCGGCCGCACGGTGATGGTGCCGGTGGAAGGCACGGAGGAAATCGTCGATGTCGATCTGGTGCTGATCGCAGCCGGCTTCCTTGGTTCCCAGAAATATGTGACCGATGCCTTCAAGGTAGCGCTTGATGGACGCACCAACGTGGCGACCGATCCGGGCAAATACCAGACCAGCATCCCCAACGTCTTTACCGCAGGCGATATGCACCGCGGACAGTCGCTCGTCGTGTGGGCGATCCGCGAAGGACGCGAAGCGGCGAGAGCGGTGGATGAATCGCTGATGGGATATACAAATCTGTAGAGGCGAGCTCCGTGATGTGCAAACGCTGCTGAAGAAAGGAAAGATCATATTTAGGGCTTCTGACCCCAACATCATAATATAGAAAGAGCTGTGTAGGAAGAAAAATGCTATATAGCTCTTTTTATGATTACATTGCAAATTAAGTTGCAAAAATTGTGTTTATGTGATAATCTAAATAATAGACAACCGTGTTACAGGGTGGTGAGCCTCCCGTACTTGCAAAAGAAGGGAGGTGGTGTGAAATGTCTGTATTCGAAGCGATTTCCTTAATGGTTTCATTCGGTATATTCGTAGTAACACTGCTTGCTTACATAGAAAACAGGCGAAAATAAAAATAAGCCTACCTTGTACTTGGCCGTCTGGGTAGGCTTATAATCCAAACCAGGAGGCTAACCACTTTGTGGGCGGTTGTTCTTCCTTGTTTTTACTATAACACAGTTTGTTTTTTGATTCAAGTTTTTTGTGAGGTTTTTGAATGGTTTGCTGGTGAAAATTGTATCCGATGATTCCGAAGCAGGAAGAATGTCCGACGGGATAGATGTTTGATACATTTAAATAAATTATAAATGAGTTGCAAAAATTATGTTTATGTGATAATCTAAATAATAGACAACCGTGTTACAGGGTGGTGAGCCTCCCGTACTTGCAAAAGAAGGGAGGTGGTGTGAAATGTCTGTATTCGAAGCGATTTCCTTAATGGTTTCATTCGGTATATTCGTAGTAACACTGCTTGCTTACATAAACAGCGGGCGAAAATAAAAATAAGCCTACCTTGTACTTAGCGGTCTGGGTAGGCTTATAGTCAACCACGGGAGGCTAACCACTTTGTGGGCGGTTGTTCTTCCTTGTTTTTACTATAACACAATTTGTTTTTTGATTCAAGTTTTTTGTGAGGTTTTTATGGTTTTTACGGATGTTTTGCTGGTGGAGGACGACCAGGCGATTGTGGAGAATCTGACAGGATTTTTGAAGGAGGAAGGCTTCTGCGTGACGGCGGTTTCCGGGCAGGCAGCGGCGATGGAAGCGCTGGAGGCACGGGAGTTTGCACTGGTGCTTCTGGATGTCACGCTGGCGCAGGGGAATGGTTACAGCACCTGCACGGCAATTAAGAGCCGGGGAGATATTCCGGTGATTTTTCTGACGGCGCTTGGCGATGAATTCAGCGTGGTCACAGGGCTGGATATGGGGGCGGATGATTATATCAGCAAGCCATTCCGTCCGCGAGAGCTGGTTTCGCGCATGAGGACAGTGCTGCGCCGCAGCGGACGGAGCCAGCGGGTGATGAAAATAGGAAATCTTTCGGTGGACATGGTGAAAGGAACGGTAGAAAAAGAGGGCAGGGAAATATACCTGTCAGCGATGGAGTACCGTCTGCTGCTGATTTTCCTGAACCACAGAGGAATGGTGCTTACGCGGTCAGTGCTTCTGGAAGAAATCTGGGATGCGGCGGGTGAATTTGTGAACGATAACACGCTGACGGTATATATTAAGCGTCTGCGCGAGAAAATTGAAGATGACCCGGCAAACCCGCAGATTCTTCTGACTGTGCGTGGAGTGGGATACCGCCTGGGTGTGTAAGCTGTTCTTGTATGGAACGAAGCACAAACGGAGGAATGGCGAAAATATCCGGTGCGCGGAGAATCCCGGACATATAAGGGAAAGGTACAATATATCAGAAAAGCTAAAAAACAGGAAAGCGCAGCGCAAAACTGCATTCTTTCCTGTTTTTGTGTATCTGTGCCGCCGTATCTGCGCCGCCCTGTCCGCATCCGGACCGCTTTGCGGGGACAGTGTATCCGCGCTGCTCTTATCCCATCCGCACGGTTACGTGATATTCTGTTTTTCCGGCTTCCACTGGAATCAGATTGCCGGCAATTTCTTTTCCGTCGACAGAGATTCCGGAGACGCCCTTCTGTACGCCGTCCGGATTTTCCACGTCGATGTAGTAGGTGGAGCCGCGGAACTTTCGAATCAGCCGGAAGCTTCCGAAGGAGGATGGCACGCAGGGGTCGATGCGCAGTCCGTCGTAGTCCGGCTGCACGCCGAGGATTGCCTGGGAGATATTGACAAAGGTCCATGCGGCGGTGCCGGTCAGCCAGCTGTTCTTGGCCTCCCCGTGATAAAAGGCATCAGCGCCGGCAATCATCTGGGAGTAAACGTACGGTTCTGTCCGGTGAATCTCGCTGATATGCTCAATGCAGGAGGGACAGGTTTTCTCGTAAATCTCAAAAGCGCGGTCGCCGCGTCCGATGACAGTTTCCGCGATGGAAATCCACGGATTGTTGTGACAGAAGATACCGGCGTTTTCCTTGTATCCCGGCGGATAGGAGGAAATTTCACCGAGGTTCAGATAATACTGCGTGTAGGCGGGCTGCAGAATCATGATACCATACTTTGTATCCAGCCGTTCCTTTACGGAATCCAGCGCTTTTTCCGCCAGTCCCTCTTCTACGCCGATGCCCGCCATAACGCAGAAGCCCTGCGGCTCGATATAAATCTGACCTTCTCTGCACTCCTTTGAGCCTATCTTTTCGGAGCTGGCGTCGTAAGCTCTGAGGAACCATTCCCCGTCCCAGCCGGCATCCAGAACACTCTGGTACATCTGCTCTGTGGCACGGAGGGCTTCCTCTTCATAATCCGTTCTGCCGGTCTGATGGCAGATTTCGGCAAATTCCCTGCCGTATTTTACAAACATACCGGCGATAAACACAGATTCCGCCACCGGACCCTCCGAAGGACCAGTCGTCTGGAAAGGCTCTCCCGGCTCTTTTGAGAAGCAGTTGAGGTTCAGACAGTCATTCCAGTCGGCGCGGCCGATAAGCGGGAGCTTATGCGGACCCAGGTGCGTACAGGTGTAGCGGAAGGAGCGGTACAGATGCTCCAGAAGCGGCTGTGCCAGCTCCGGGCGGTTGTCAAAGGGCACCACTTCATCCAGAATGGAAAAATCCCCGGTCTCTTTCAGATAAGCGGCTACGGCGGCAATCAGCCAGAGCGGGTCGTCGTTGAAGCCGCTGCCGATGTCCAGATTTCCCTTCTTTGTAAGAGGCTGATACTGGTGATAAGCGCTTCCGTCCTCAAACTGGGTGGCGGCGATATCCAGAATCCGCTCTCTGGCGCGCTCCGGAATCAGATGCACAAAACCGAGCAGGTCCTGGCAGGAATCGCGGAAGCCCATCCCGCGTCCGGTGCCGGATTCGTAATAGGATGCGGAGCGTGACATATTAAAAGTAACCATGCACTGATACTGGTTCCAGATATTAACCATGCGGTTGACATGTTCGTTGCCGCTCTCGACCGTAAAACGGGAGAGAAGCCCGTCCCAGTATTCGTTCAGCTGCGCGAACGCCGCCTCTGCCTGACGGGGTGTGGCAAAGCGCGCAAGAAGCGCGTGTGCGCCGTCCTTGCGGATAACGCCGGGCGATTCCCATTTTTCCTCTTCCGGGTTTTCGCAATAGCCGAGCACAAATACAAATTCCTTTTCCTCGCCCGGTGCGAGAGAAAGATTGATCTGATGGCTGGCAATCGGATACCAGCCGCTGGCAACAGAGCCGCGGCACTTCTTTTCCCGGACGGCGTCCGGAATGGCGTTTCCATTGCCTGCTCCGAGAAAGACGTCCCGGCTGGTATCAAAACCGTCCACGGGAACATTTACACTGAAGAAGCTGTAATGATTCCGGCGCTCCCGGTATTCCGTCTTGTGATAAATGGTGCTTCCCTCGATTTCCACTTCTCCGATGCTTAAATTGCGCTGGAAATTGTTCATGTCATCGATGGCATTCCAGAGGCAGAATTCCACATAGGAAAACAGAGAAATCTGTTTCTTTGCGGAAGAAGTATTTTTCAGCTTCAGATGGTTGATTTCGCAGGCGGCGTCCACCGGAACGAAAGCAAGCAGATTGGCTTCCAGTCCGTTTTTGGAGGAGCAGAAGCGGCTGTAGCCCATACCGTGACGGCATTCATAGGAATCGACCGGTGTGCGGGAGGGCATGGTTCCCGGATTCCAGATGGTTCCGTTATCATTAATATAGTAATATTTCCCGTTGGAATCCGGCGGGAGGGAATTATAACGGTATCTCGTAATGCGCAGGAGCTTGGCATCCTTGTAGAAGCTGTATCCGCCGCAGGTGTTGGAAATAAGGGAGAAGAAGTCACGGCTTCCCAGATAATTAATCCAGGGGAGCGGAGTGTCCGGTGTAGTAATCACATATTCTTTTGCCATATCATCAAAATGACCGAAGTTCATAGCGAGACCTCCTAAATTATTTTATAATACGAAATACAATTCGGGAAAAAACGGAAAAATTAAAAACGAAAACGAATAAGTTGAGAAAAAATAAGAGAAAGCACGGCAAAGAAAAACTCTGTCTTTTATAGTATAGCGAAAATAATAGGAAAAATCAATAATAATCTGAAGGAAAAATGAAAAAAAGAAGATGAATTGCACGAAAAGAGAAAGCGGAGGATTCAGCCGTCCGAAAAAATCGGAAAGAAGAAATCAAAACACTTGGTTACGAAAATTTTCGTAGAAAAATGGTTTTTGTTATAAAAATGACATAAAAATGTAAAAAAGAGAAAAGCAAAAATTGTGCAGTAGGGAGAATGAATGCAAAATGCACAAACAAATGGAAAAAAGACTTGATTTTTTGTGCCAGATAGAATAAAATGAGTTTACGAAAACGATTAAGGGAAAAGAGAAAAGAAAGAGAGAGGATCCCGATGGTTTCCATGAAAGAAATTGCCCGCCGGTGCAATGTTTCGGTAGCCAGCGTCAGCAAGGCTATCAATGGATACATGGACATCGGCGAAGAAACCAGAAACTTCATCTTAAAAACGGCGTCAGAAATGGGATATTTCCCGAATTCCTCTGCGAGGACGCTGAAGACAAAGAGAAGCCACAATCTCGGAGTGCTGTTTATGGATGAAGCAATGAGTGGTCTGACACATGACTTTTTTAATCATGTGCTGGAGAGCTTTAAACGCACAGCAGAGGAAAAGGGTTACGACATCACCTTTACAAACGGAAACATTTCCGGACAGAAGATGACCTATTACGAACACTGCCGGTACAGGGGTGTGGATGGCGTGGTGATTGCCTGTGTGGACTGTAATTCGGAGGAAGTACGGGAGCTGGTCAATTCCGAGATTCCCGTAGTCACAATCGACCATATATTTGATGGAAGGATTGCGGTCGTATCGAATAACGTCCAGGGAATGCAGGAGCTGGTTTCCTACATATACAGTATGGGACACCGCAAAATTGCCTACATCCACGGAGAGGATGGATCGGCGGTAACAAGGAACCGTCTGGGCGCGTTCCACAGAACGCTGCATCTGCAGGGAATAGAGGTGCCGGATGAGTACACGATTATGTCTCCCTACCGTGATGCGGACGGAGCTGCGGCGGCAACCGGACAGCTTCTGGATCTGAAAGATCCGCCCACCTGTATCTTATATCCGGACGATTTTGCTGCCATTGGAGGAATCAACGAAATCCGCGAAAGAGGACTGAGAATCCCGCAGGATATTTCTATTGCGGGATACGACGGAATCATTGTTGCAAGGGTTCTGGAGCCGAAGCTGACAACTATCTGTCAGGACACGGAGGCAATCGGAAGAATTGCGGCGGAGAAGCTGGTGAACCTGATAGAGCATCCCAAAACCGCTCTGATAGAAAGGTATACCGTAGACGGCATGTTGTTCAAAGGCGCTTCTGTAAAACGGATAGAACCGTCGCAAAGCAAAAACAAAATTTAAGGAGGAAGTAAGAATGAAAAAGAGACAGATTATCAGCACGGCACTGGCAGCTACGATGGTTGCTTCACTTGGTCTGACCGCAGGTGCGGCTACGGATGTGGCAGTGAATGACCTCGCTTACACAGGCGAACTTGAGATTATGCATTATTCGACCTCAGAGGAAGCGGAAGGCAACGGCGGTTCGGACGGATTCCGTACAACGCTGGCTGCATGGAAAGAAGCGCATCCGGAAATCACGGTGAACGAAAACGTTCTGGCGAACGCAGAGTACAAGACACAGATCGCTACGCTGGCGGCGGCGGATGACCTCCCGGATGTATTCCTGCTGCAGGGTATGAATACCATCGACTGGGCGGAGCAGGGACTGGTTTACGACCTGACAGACACCATCAAGGCGTCACCGTACTACGACGATTATAACCAGGCATACTTCACCCCGTTTACATACAACGATTCCATCTACGGCTATCCGGCGCTGACAGGCGGCACCTGCACCGTAGTGATTTACGACAAGGCTATGTGGGCTGAGGCAGGCTACGATACCTTCCCAAGCACATGGGAAGAGGTAGAGAAGGCTTCCGAATACTTCAATGAGCAGGGCATCTACACGATTGCATTCGGAAACGGCGGCAAGTGGCAGGCGAACTCCGACTTCCTGTCCACGCTGGGCAACCGCTACACCGGTGCAGACTGGTTCATCAGCCTGATTGAGAAGAGCGGCGCTGCTTTCACAGACGAAGCATTTGTGAACGCGCTGACAGAGATGCAGAGACTCTTCACAGAGACCTCCATCTTCAATGAAGATTTCAACGTAGTAACAAACGAAGATGCACGTGAATACTACATTTCCGGTTCTGCTGCAGCATTCATCGGCGGTAACTGGGATGAATCCTACATTGCGGCTACACTGGGCGGAACAGATGAAGTAGAAGGAACCGACCCGGAGAAATTCGCGAACATCGGATTTGCAGTGCTTCCGCAGCCGGCGGACGCTACCGAGGCTCCGAATTCCCAGAATATCGGTCTTGGCTATGCGGTAGCTATCAGCTCCAAGGTTGCTGAGGACCCGGATAAGCTGGCGGCGGCAATCGACCTGGCACAGGAACTTACCGGACCGGCATTCTCCAGCTTTGTAGCAGAGAACTATGCACTGAGCGGACTGACAACGGTTGACGAGGTTGACCTTTCCAGCTTCGACCAGATCACACAGGATTTCTACAACTGGTCCTATGTTGACACAGAGCCGTGCGAGATTTATGACTCCTATCTGACAAACGCTGTATGGGATGTTCTGAATACAGACCTGCAGACCATGCTCAACGGAGAGATAACTCCGCAGGAGGTTGCAGAGAACGCACAGGCGGCATATGAGGCAAATTATTAATCATGGCAGGCCGGGAAGCTAAAAAGGCGGCTTCCGAAAACAGAACGATGTGAAAAAGTGTGGAACCGTTCTGCCCGCGGCAGTGGGCAGAACGGTTTTTAAACGGCAGGAAAGCGAGGAGTAAAGAATGTTAACGACAATTAAGCCGAAAGGCAAAACAATTTTTTTGTACCTGCTGATTCCCGTGGCAATGTTTGTATTCACCGTGTTTGTACCGCTGATCACCGCGTTTGTGTACAGCTTTTTTGAGTGGAAGGGCGGACCGCAGAAGACCTTTAACGGTCTGGAAAACTATATAACGCTGCTGCACGACAGCACCTTCTGGGAGTCATTCGGGCACAATATGTATCTTGTTGTGGCGTGTATTATCGGTCAGGTCGGCATTGCGTTTGTACTTGTTATGATGGTAAATTCCAAGCTTGTCAGATTCAAGGCGATTCACCGTACCTTCGGGTTCTTCCCCAGCACGATTTCGGCTGTATGCCTTGGCCTTATCTGGAACATGATTTATCACAATCAGTATGGTATCATCAACTGGTTTCTGCGTGCCATCGGGCGCCCCGATCTGTGCCAGGTGTGGCTGAACAATACGAAGCTTGTCATGCTGCTGGTAACGATTCCGCTTATCTGGCAGTATATCGGTTATTATATGGTCATTATTCTTTCTGCGATTGCATCTATTGATACGGACATTTTTGAGAGCGCGGAGCTTGACGGAGCCAACGGTTTCCAGAAGGCGGTTTACATTACGCTTCCTCTCATTAAAAATACAATGCTGGTATGCATTACGCTGTGTATCGCCGGCAATATGAAGGCTTTCGATAATATTTACGTTATGACAAAGGGCGGACCGGGTACCGCATCAATGGTTATGGCAATGTACGGCTACCAGATTTCGTTCAATCAGAGTAACATGGGATACGGAAGCTGTATTTCCGTGGCGATTTTTGTTCTCTCGCTGCTGGTAATCGGCGGATCGCGCGGACTGATTGGCTGGCTGACCAGAGAAAAGGAGGCGTAGGCATGAAGGGTATAAATGGTACGAAAGTAAAAAGAGGCATTCTCGGTTTTTTCATGAACGCCATCCTGATTATATTTTCATTTTCCTGCATTTTTCCGATTATCTGGATGTTCTATTCCTCACTGAAGGAAAAGCGCGCATTTAATGCAGATATTATCGGACTTCCGAAGGACCCGACGCTGAGTAACTATATCAGGATTCTCACCAATCCGGATTACCATCTGGGAGAATCCATGTGGAACAGTGTGCGCACGACGCTTATTTCGATCATACTGATCGTGCTGTTCAGCTTTATCGTCGGCTATATTCTGGCAAGAATAAAATTTAAGATGAACCGCGTTTTATACGTGATGTTCCTGATGGGTATGCTGATCCCGATCCACTCTCTGCTGGTTCCGATTTACGTCGTATTCCAGAGATGCGGAATTTCCAACAAATGGTTTACCCTGATTCTGCCTTACGTTTCCTTTGGATTGCCGATGGGGATTTTCCTGGTCGAGGGCTTTGTCAAGTCGGTCCCGGTATCGCTGGAGGAAGCGGCGGCGATTGACGGCAGCAGCTTCAGCCGTACACTGTGGACGGTTATTTTCCCGATCTGCCGTCCGATTCTGGTGACGGTGGCGATTATCCAGGTATTCAGCTGCTGGAATGAATTTTCCTTCGCGCTGGTACTGATCAAGGACGTATCCCTTCAGACCGTGCCTCTGGCGCTGACCCAGTTTAAGGGACAGTTTGCGTCGGATTATCCGAAGCAGATGGCGGCGATGCTGATTACGATGGCGCCGATTATCGTGCTGTACTTCGCATTCAGCAAACAGATTATCAAAGGTATGGTTTCCGGAGCCGTGAAAGGCTGAGTTTTCTTATGGTCCTTGCAGCGGATGCAAAGACCTGCTTAAACTGTTACTATAGGGCTGCACAAAATGAATTTCAAGGATTCTGAAAATAACCCTTCATCCATTTTGTGCAGCCTTTTAAGATAATGACAAAAACATGTGGCATAAGGAGGACAAAGAACATGAAATTTACAGAAGGCTACTGGCTGCGCAGCGAGCGTGCCAACGGACTGTTTGCTGCGGAAGCATATGCGGTTGAAAAGATTCCGGGCGGTATGCGGGTGGTTGCGCCGGTCACAAGAATCGGCAGCAGGGGCGATACGCTGAATATGCCGGTGATTACCATAGAATTCCGGGCGTGCGCGAAAGGGACGATATCCGTAAAGGCATGGCATTATGAGGGCTATGACAGCCATCTTCCGCAGTTTGAAAAAAAGGAGGACATCTATGACGCTGATGTGCAGATAAGCGAAGAGGAGGCGGTGCTCGACACCGGTCTTCTGAAGGTGCGCGTCAGCCGGAAGAATTTTGGCTATTCCTTTGAGGCAGATGGAAAGGTACTGACCTCCTGCGGGTTCCGGAACCTTGGCTATATGCGCTGGGACAGGCAGGTCAGCACCATGTATCCGGCGGATAATTATCTGACGGAAGCTCATAAGCCCTACATGGTGAACGAGCTGTCTCTTTCCGTGGGCGAGCGGGTGTACGGCTTTGGCGAGCGGTTTACGGCTTTTGTGAAAAACGGACAGACGGTGGATATCTGGAATGAGGACGGCGGCACGGCGTCCCAGCTTGCGTACAAAAACATTCCGTTTTATATGACAAACAGAGGCTACGGCGTGTTTGTGGACTGCAGCGATCATGTTTCCTTTGAGGTAGCGAGCGAGAAGGTGGAGTATGTGGGCTTCTCGGTTCCGGGCGAGTCTCTTTCCTATTATTTCTTCTACGGACCGCAGCCGAAGCAGATTCTGAATGCTTACACGGCGCTGACCGGGCGTCCTGCCCTTCCGCCGGCGTGGTCGTTCGGGCTCTGGCTGTCCACTTCTTTTACAACAAATTATGACGAGGAGACGACCAGCTTCATGATTGACGGGATGGCGCAGCGCGGGATTCCGTTGCGGGTGTTCCACTTTGACTGCTTCTGGATGAAGGCTTTCCACTGGTGCGATTTTGAGTGGGATAAGGACTGTTTCCCGGATATCCGGGGCACGCTGGCGCGTTATCATGAAAAGGGACTGAAAATCTGCGTGTGGATCAATCCGTATATTGCCCAGGGAACGCCGTTTTTCAAAGAGGGCGCCCAGAACGGCTATCTGCTGAAGAGGGCGGACGGAAAAGGCGTATGGCAGACGGATAACTGGCAGGCGGGCATGGGACTGGTTGATTTTACAAATCCGGACGCTGTCCGCTGGTATACCGGTAAGCTGAAAACGCTCCTGGACTGCGGGGTGGACTGCTTTAAGACGGATTTCGGCGAGCGGATTCCGGTGAATGTCTCTTATTATGACGGAAGCGACCCGCATGCGATGCACAATTACTATACCTTCCTTTATAACAGGACGGTATTCAACCTGCTGAAGGAAGTAAAGGGCGAGCAGGAGGCTGTGCTGTTTGCGCGGAGCGCGACGGCGGGATGCCAGCAGTTCCCGGTGCACTGGGGCGGCGACTGCTTTGCCAATTATCCGTCGATGGCGGAGACGCTGCGCGGCGGACTCTCCTTTGCCATGAGCGGCTTTTCCTTCTGGAGCCATGATATATCGGGCTTTGAGAGTACGGCGACGCCGGACCTGTATAAGCGGTGGGCGGCTTTTGGTCTGCTCTCGACGCACAGCAGGCTTCACGGCTCCAGCAGCTATCGTGTTCCCTGGAATTTTGACGAGGAGGCGTGCGACGTAGTTGCATTCTTTACGAAGCTGAAATGCAGGCTGATGCCGTACCTTTACGCAAAGGCGGTTGAGGCGCACCGGGAGGGAACGCCGGTGATGCGCCCGATGGTATTTGAGTTTATGGAGGATACAGCCGTGGCTTATATCGATACGCAGTATATGCTGGGCGAGGCGCTGCTGGTGGCTCCCATATTCCGGGAGGATTCCGTGTGCGAATATTATCTGCCGGAGGGAACCTGGACGCATCTGCTCGACGGCGGCGTAAAGGAAGGCGGCATATGGCGCAAAGAGACTTACGATTATTTTTCGCTGCCGCTGTATGTGCGTGAGAATACGCTGCTGGCGCTGGGCGCGGACGAGACGCGGCCGGATTATGCGTATGAAGAGGGAATGTCCCTGCGGCTCTATCAGCTTCAGGACGGACAGACGGCGGTGTGCCGCGTGCCGGATACCGCCGGGGAGATTGTAAACGTGATTACCGCCCGGCGAAAGAATGCAGAGATCACCCTGTGCCTTGAAAAAGCCGCCGGGGATATCCCGCTTACCATATATGACGGGGAATGCACAAAGGAGACGGTGATTCCGGCGGGAACCGGAGAACTTCAGGTTTCACTGGAGGACTGACAGCGACAAAAAAAGTTTCCGGCTGTGCTGCCAGATGACAGCCGCACGGCCGGAACAGCTTTGACAGATGAGAAGGAGCGCAAAATATGATAACACAGAGTTTAAACGGTATCTGGCGGATGCGCCGCGTGGGAGACGATGGCTTTCAGGAGGCTGTTGTTCCCGGAACGGTTTATACTGATCTGCTCAGAAACGGGCAGATGGAGGACCCGTTTTTTAAGGATAACGAGCAGAAGGCGCTGAAGCTGATGGATGAAGACTACGAGTATGTGACAGAATTTCCCTGCGGAGGCGGACTGTCTGCGTGCGACCGTGTTCTGCTGCACTTTGACGGAATCGATACGCTGGCGGATATTTATCTGAACGGAGTGCATCTGGGGGACGCCTGCAATATGCACCGCATCTGGGAGTTTGAGGTGAAGCAGCTTTTAAGACCGGAGAAAAATGAGCTGCGCGTCGTCCTGCACTCCCCGACAAAATATATCGCAGAAGCTTTTAAGGTGAGCCAAACGCACGGCTCCGAGGATGCGATGGACGGCTTTGTTAATATCCGCAAGGCGCACTGCATGTTTGGCTGGGACTGGGGCGCACATTTGCCCGACGCCGGACTGTTCCGTCCGGTCACGCTGCTCGGCATCGATGAGGCGAGACTGGAGAGCGTTTACATCCGGCAGGAGCACGGGGCGGATGCGGTGACGCTGCATTTTGAAGTGGAGGCGTCCGGCGGCGGATGCGGCAAAGCGGATGCGCGGGGACTGCATTATGAGGCGGAGACAGACGGCGGCGGATGCGGCAAAGCGGACGCGCAGGGACTGCATTATGAGGTGACGGTCACGGCGCCGGACGGCACGAAGATAACGGCTGCGGGCAGCCCCGGAAAGCTTGTGATAGAAAATCCGCAGCTCTGGTGGCCGAACGGCTACGGAGAGCAGAATCTGTATACCGTGGAGGTTGCACTGTATGCCGGGGCGGAGGCGTGTGGAGACCAGATGGAACATCAGACGCAGCCCCGCGCGAAAAAACTGGATGTCTGGGAGAGAAGAATCGGTCTGCGGACCATGACGGTACACCGCGAGAAGGACCAGTGGGGCGAATCCTTTGCCTTCCAGGTGAACGGCATCGACATTTTTGCGATGGGAGCGGATTATATTCCGGAGGACCATCTGCTTGGCAGAGTGACGCCGCAGACCACCCGCACCCTGCTGGAAAAGGCGAAATGGGCGAATTTCAACTGTATCCGCGTCTGGGGCGGCGGCTACTATCCGGAGGACTGGTTTTATGATATCTGCGACGAGCTTGGTCTTGTCGTTTGGCAGGATTTCATGTTCGCCTGCGCGCTGTACGATTTGACACCGGAGTTTGAGGCGAATATCCGGGCGGAATTTATTGACAATATCAAACGGCTGCGCCATCATGCGAGCCTGGGACTGTGGTGCGGAAATAATGAGATGGAGCAGTTTGTGTTCGAACGCAATGAGTGGCTGACGAAGCCGCAGGAGGTGCGCGATTATTTCCTGATGTACGAGCGCATCATTCCGGAAATTCTGCAAAAATATGACCCGCAGACCTTCTACTGGCCGGCGAGCCCGTCGTCCGGCGGCAGCCTGGATTTTCCGCAGGACCCGGACCGGGGCGACGTGCATTACTGGGAGGTATGGCATGGCAATAAGCCGTTTACAGAGTACCGGAAGTATTTCTTCCGCTTTGTGTCGGAGTTTGGCTTCCAGTCCTTCCCGGCGATGAAAACGATTGAACAGATCAGCGATGACCCGTCCGACTATAATATCTTCTCCTATGTTATGGAGAAGCATCAGCGCAACGGCAGCGCGAACGGAAAGATTATGAACTACATGCAGCAGACGTACCGGTACCCGTCGGATTTCCGGACAGTTCTGTACGCTTCGCAGCTTTTGCAGGCGGACGCCATCCGCTACGGGGTGGAGCATTTCCGCAGAAACAGGGGACGCTGCATGGGAGCGGTATACTGGCAGCTTAATGACTGCTGGCCGGTAGCTTCCTGGTCGTCGGTGGATTACTGCGGGCGTCTGAAAGCGCTGCATTATTACGCCGGAAGATTTTTTGCTCCGCTGCTGTTATCCTGCGAGGAGCAGGGACTGATGACCTCCGGCAAGGACCTGAACCGGGAGCATTTTACGTTTGAAAAATCTATCCGCCTTAATGTGGCAAATGAAACCAGAGAGGAGGCGGTGGTGACGGTGCGTTATGCCCTGCGCAATCCGAAAGCGGAAATCCTGCGCAGCGGGGAAGAAAAAGTAATGGTGCCGGCGCTGACCAGCGTGTGGCTGGATAAGGTGGAATTTCCGGATGCCGATATTTACACGGAATACATCAGCTACGAGCTGGAAAAGGACGGGGAGATTCTCTCGGACGGAACCGTAAACTTTTCCTATCCGAAGTATTTCCGCTATGAAGATCCGGAACTTACGTACCGGCTGATTGGCGATGAGATAGAGGTTTCCGCGAAAGCTTACGCAAAGAGCGTGGAGATTCTCAACGAAGAAGAAAATCTGCTTCTGAGTGATAATTACTTTGATATGAATGCCGGTACAAAGCGTGTAAAGATTCTTGGCGGGGAGCCGGTGGGAATCCGCCTGCGCAGCGTTTACGATATTAAATAATGAAAGTATGTCGGCTGATGCCGGTATCATTTCACAGAAAAGTCGATTGCCCCGCGGTTTTGCCGCGGGGTATTTGAATTTTTGCAGATACATGGTAGAATAAGAGTGATTTGTACGGATAAAAAGAGGGACGGTGAGAGACGTGTGGAGTTTTTTGCTGGGGCTGGCAGTGGGGCTGTGCGCGGCGTTTTCTATATACCGGCGATACCGCGCGCAGCGGCAGGAGCTGCGCAGGCTGAATGAGGAAATTGACCAGATTCTGCATGGAAATACGCATCTGGAGCTGAGCCGGTTCCGCGAGGGAGATATCAATGTCCTGCGCGACGAGATTTATAAAATGACGGTGCGCCTGCGGGAGCAGACGGAGCGGCTTTCGGAGGATAAGTGTAATCTGGCGGACGCCCTGGCGGACATTTCCCATCAGATTCGCACGCCGCTTACTTCTCTGAATCTGATGAACGCCCGGCTTATGGGCGGCGGGCTGACCGGGGAGGAGCGGCAGCGCATCTGTCTGGATATGCGCAAAATGCTGGAGCGGATTGAATGGCTGGTGACATCGCTTCTGAAGATGTCGAAGCTGGAGGCGGACGCGATTACCTTTAATATAGAAGAAATCCGCATGGAAGAGTTTGCGGGGGCGGCGCTGGAGCCGTTTCGCATCCAGGCGGAAATCCGCGATATCCATCTGGAAACAGCGGGGGAAGCGGATGTCTCTTTCCGGGGAGACCGCGCCTGGACGCTGGAGGCTGTCGGGAATATTATTAAAAACTGCATGGAGTATACGCCGGAGGGCGGCAGCATCCTTGTTGCCTGGGAGGAAAATCCGCTGTATGTGCAGATAGCGGTGACGGACAGCGGACCCGGCATTGCACCGGAGGATCTGCCGCATCTGTTTGAGCGCTTTTACCGCGGGAAAAATGCCGGGGAAGGGAGCTTTGGCATCGGGCTGTCGCTGGCGCAGATGATCGTCAGCCGCGAAAACGGCGTCATCCGCGCGGAAAATGCGCCGGAGGGCGGAAGCCGCTTTGCTGTGCGGTTCTATAAAAGTACGGTGTGAAGCAGCAATTCAGCCATATGAAGTGACAAATCTGTCACCGGAAAGTCATGGTATTGTCATCTGCGGACTTTATACTGTGAGCATAAAAGGAGCGCAGTGCAAAGCCCGCCCGCAAAAGTACGGGCGGGGAGGAAAATGCAGACTGCGCACATGCAGAAGGGAGCGGTATCATGGAGATATTGAAGGTAGAGCATCTGTCGAAGGTGTATGGAAAAGGGGAAAACGCGGTGGCTGCCCTGCGGGATGTGTCCTTTTCCGTGGACAAAGGGGAATTCGTGGCGATCATCGGTTCCTCCGGTTCCGGAAAATCAACGCTGATCCATCTGATCGGCGGGGTGGACCGTCCGACGGGCGGAAAGGTTTTTGTGGACGGCAAAGATGTTTACGCGCAGGACGAGGAGGCGCTGGCGATCTTCCGGCGCAGGCAGGTGGGGTTGATCTATCAGTTCTACAATCTGATCCCGGTGCTGGATGTGGTGGAGAATATGACCTTACCGGTGCTGATGGACGGCAGACAGGTAAACGAAGAGCGTCTGCAGGAAATGCTGGACATTCTCGGTCTGGAGAATCGTAGGCATCATCTGCCGAACCAGCTTTCTGGAGGACAGCAGCAGAGGGTTTCTATTGGAAGAGCGCTGATGAACGCACCCGCCCTGGTGCTCGCGGATGAGCCGACGGGAAATCTGGACTCGGCAAACAGCCGGGAGATCATGCAGCTTCTGCGCTATTCTAATGAAAAGTACCGGCAGACGATGATCGTGATCACCCATGACGAGAGCATTGCACTGCAGGCGGACCGCGTGCTGGAGCTGGAGGACGGGAGCATTGTGCGAAATGAGGTGATCCGCAGATGAAAAATATTTTTTTTGTCATCACCTTAAAAACAATGCGCCAGAACCGCGCACGGACGATCGTCACCATTATCGGCGTTATTCTGTCGACGGCGATGATTACGGCGGTGACGACCTTTGGAATGAGCATTCTCGGATTTCTGCGCGATTATGAAATCGAACGGAGCGGAAACTGGCACGTCATGGCGCAAAGCGTTCCCACGGAAAAGGTGACAGAGCTCACCGGGGATGAGCGTGTGGAGGCTGCCGTACGCATGGAGGAGCTCGGCTGCATAAAATGGGATAAGGCGATGGATAAAGGAAACGCCTGGGGTTATCTCTGCCTGGAGAGTCTTCCGGCAGAACGGCAGGATATGTTACCTGTTACGCTGCGGGAGGGAAGAATGCCGGAAAATGAGAACGAAATCATTATCCCGTCGTATCTGGCGGTCAATGAGCCGGCCGGAGAGGAGACAAAGGTCGGCGATGTGCTGGAGGTGGAGGCGGGAGACGTTTATATAGACGGTGAGCGCCTTTCTCCGGCAGTCTATGTGGAAAACGAGCTGGCGGGAACGGAAACGCTGGAAAATACCAGGAAGCTGATGCTGACGGTAGTGGGCGTGTACGATTACGTTCTGTTTGAGACATACTGGAATGCTATCGCCACATTTATGGTGTATTGCGGTCCGGTTTCTCAGCCGTCTGCGTATGCGGATGTGCTGGTGCGCATGAAGGATGCGCGGGAGGTTTACCGCTTTGCAGAGGACATGGAGGGAATCGCAAAGAAGTATTCTTTTAACAGCTCGCTGCTGCAGTGGGAGGGCGCGGCTGACAACAGTAATTATCAGAGCGTACTGACAGGGCTGGTGGCGATTGTGACCGGACTGATTATGGTGGGAGCAGTTTCACTGATTTACAATGCATTTTCCATTTCCCTGCGGGAGCGGACGACGCAGTTTGGACTGCTTTCTTCCATCGGCGCGACAAAAAGACAGCTTCGCCGGTCACTGCTTTATGAGGCGTTTTATGTAAGTATTATCGGGATTCCTGTCGGTGTGCTTTCGGGAATCGTGGGAATCGGCATCACGCTGCGGTATGTCAGCTACGGAATTACCGGGATGATGCACGGCGTGCAGCGCCAGATCGCGCTGAGAACGTCGGCGCCGGTGCTTGCGCTTACCGTGCTGCTGGCGCTGCTGACGGTGCTTCTGTCTGCCTGGGTGCCGTCCCGGCGCGTCAGCAAAATCTCTCCGATAGAGGCGATCCGCGCCAGCCGGGATATCAGGGTTCCGCCGCAGAAGACGCCGGCAAAGAGAGGATTGGCGGGACTGTTCGGGCTCTCCGGTATGCTTGCCGACAAAAATTACCGCAGAGACCGCAAAAAATACCGGAGTACGATTTTCTCACTCACGCTCAGCATTGTACTGTTTGTCTCGGCAATGAGCGTCAGCGATGCGCTGAAAAGAACCGGCTCCTTTGTTCTGGAGGCGCCGGAGGTGGAGCTACAGTATGTGATCGACAGCTATCCGGAAGGGCAGACGCGGGAGAGCATCCGGACGCTTCTTACAGAGCAGGACGGCGTGCAGAAGGTGATCTGCTATCAGAGAGGCGTCCGGTATCTGGGATTTACGCAGAAGGTGCTGGAGGAGCAGGTGGAAATGAAGGATTACAGTACGCCGACGCTGCTTGAAGGAGAGCAGGCGGGAGCGGTTCTGGCGTATGTTCTCATCCTGCCGGACGATTTGTTTGACGCGGCGCTGCGGGGACAGGGGCTGGACCCGGCGGATTATCACGGACAGGAGACGCTGACGGCGGCGGTCTATGACACATACCGGTATTTTAACCCGGAAACGGAGCGCTATGAGCGGTATGAAATGTTTTCAGAGCTTCCGGCGGCATGTGAGATGGGATGGCTGGAAACGATACAGAAAACGGGAAGCGGTACAGACGATGAGACCGGTGCAGAGAAGGAAAGCGGCGGAAAGGAAACGCTGGTGCTGAACCGGCAGAATTCTCTGGTGCTGCAGGGCAGGCTGCAGGAGCTGCCGGAGGGAATCGTGGACAGCTATGAGAATTCTCCCCGCGTGCTGGTGCCGGAGAGCGAGGCGCAGCGCTGGAATCTGACGGCGGAGGAATCCGGGGGATTCTCCGAACGTTTTTCAATCATGTGCAGCGATTACCGGACTCTGTATGAGAAGCTGGAGGAGGACGGGAAAGAGATGGGGCTGCCGGATGTCAGCGAGCAGACGCTGCTCAATCTGGCGGCGCAGTACGAGCAGGACAGAAGCTTTCTGATGGCGATGGATATCCTGTCCTTTGGGTTTGTGACGCTGCTGACGCTGGTGGCGGCGGCAAATGCGTTCAACACGATTTCCACCAATCTGCTGCTTCGCCGCCGGGAGTTTGCGATGCTGCGCTCGATGGGAATGTCGGGGCGCGGTCTGAAAAAAAAGATGTGCTTCGAGAGTATTCTGTATACGCTGCACTCCATCCTGCCGGGAGCTATCCTGGCAACGGGCGTCAGCTATCTGGTGTATCTGGTGCTCCATGTGGGAGCGGATACGGTATTCCGTATTCCGTGGGCGGCGATCGGGCTTGCCGCGGCGGGCGTATTTGTGATTGTATCGGGAACCATTGCTCTGACCATGCGGAAAATACAGAAGGCGGATATCTGCGAAGAACTGAAAATGAATGAATAGAGGGCGTACAGAAATATTTACGGCACCAGCAGATAAAATCTGCCGGTGCCGTAAACATTTAGAGGATATAATGTATGTAAACTTCCGTCCCGCAATGGCTTTGGGAAAAGGAAGATTGTTGTTTGTCGAAGCCGGTTTGATGCAGACGCGCCGTACACCGCGTCGGCTTCATTTGATGTTTTTAGTATAGGACAGGTTTGTGTCCAAATGTTGTTTGAATTCGAAAAAAACTCTTAAAGAAAAGCAAACAAAGTAAAAACTGAAAATTGTAAACTGAATGAAAAAATATAGTTGACAATCGGGCGCTCTTTGTGTACAATCGCAATGTAAACAAATAATAAAGAAATGGTTTACAATTCTTCCGCCGCCGGAAGGACTCCGGGCGGAGAGAGTTTCTGACAAGATGAGGAGAGCGTGATTATGGAAAACAAAAAAAGAATTTCAACAAGAAATGTAGTTTTTACCGGCATGTTTGTAGCGGTGCTGGCGGTACTTTCGCAGATAGCGATTCCGATGCCGTCCGGTGTTCCGGTGACGCTGCAGACCTTTGCGGTGGCGCTGACGGCGTATGTGCTCGGCTGGAAAATGGGGACGGCGGCGACAGCGGTCTACATACTGCTCGGCGCGGTGGGCGTTCCGGTATTTGCAAATTTCAGCGGCGGCGCGGACAAGCTGGTCGGCATGACCGGCGGTTTCATCTGGGGCTTTCTGTTTATGGTGATTCTGTGCGGGCTGGGAATGAAGCAGAAAAATAAAATCCTCCTCGTGGTATTAAGCGCGGCGGGGCTGGCAATCTGCCATCTGCTCGGCATCTTCCAGTTTATGGCGGTGATGGAAATGGAGTTTGTTCCGGCGGCGCTGGCGGTTTCCGTACCGTACCTGGTAAAGGACATTATCTCGGTAGTGCTGGCATATTTCGTGGCGCTGGCGGTGCGCAGAGGACTTTCTGCGGCGAACCTGGCTTATGGAATGTAGTCTCAGGCTGCGCATTCATCATCTGCTGTGCATCCCGCTGTTTGTAGGATACGGATACAGCGACGGCTTCTGCAGAAATATGGAGAACATGATTGGAATGCTGGAGGCGCATCAGGATGAACCTTTGAATGCGGTCTGCGCGCCGGATATCATCTGCGCAGGCTGCCCGAATCTGACGGCGGAAAACACCTGCCGGACGAGCGGAATGCAGGTGGAGAAGAAAGACGCCGCGCTGGCGGAAGCGCTTGGCATAGAGCAGGGACAGGTCTATACTTACCGCAGGCTGAAAAAACTGGCGGCGCAGAAGCTTACGGAGGAAATCTTTACCGGCTCCTGCAAAAACTGCCAGTGGTACGCAAAAGGTTTGTGCTCTTTTGAAAAATGGAAAATATTTTCAGACATCAATGCAGGAAAAAGCGAATAATTTTGAAGAAATATATTGACAAACGCACAAAAATGTGTTAAAAAAATATCAAAGAAAAGGGAGTAGCTTACATCGTACAGTCGAATCAGATGGTACATGCGGCGTCAGAACGATATTATTATCCGCCTCATGTGAGCAAATAGCGAGACTTTTGTTTCAGGGTATACACTGAAATGAAAGTCTTTTTTTACACAGAAAATGATTCTGAAGCTTTTTGTGAAACAAGTCGCTTTGCCGGGATGAGCGCGGAAAGCTCCCTTCTCTTTGGAACCGCAGACAAATGCACATACGGGAGGAAAAGGTATGACAGAATTCAGAAACGAAGGCGACTGGACGGGGGAACCGGAGGAGCTGAAGAAAAATGAACAGAAGAGAAGAAAAGGCAAAAAGGGGAAGGGAGCAGTCAAGATTGGCATTGCGGCTGCTGCCGCTGTGATACTGGTGGCGGTATTCGCGGGCGATTCCTTTTATCAGATTGGCGAGGAGGAGCAGGCAGTCCTGGTGACGATGGGAAAACCGAAGGCGGTGCCGGAGACCGGACTGCATTTCAAGATTCCGCTGATTCAGTCGGTATACAAGGTAAATACGACGATACAGGGCTTTCCGATCGGCTATGACCTGGCGACGAACGAGAACGTGGAGGACGAGAGCCTCATGATTACCTCGGACTACAATTTTATTAATGTAGACTTTTTCGTGGAATACCGGATTACGGAGCCGGTGCAGTATCTGTACGCGGCGGGCGAGCCGGAGGCTATTCTGAAAAATATCGCCCAGAGCTCCATCCGCACGGTGGTCGGCAGCTATCAGGTGGACGATGTGCTGACCACGGGAAAAGGGGAAATCCAGTCGAAAATCAAAGACATGA
Source organism: Marvinbryantia formatexigens DSM 14469 (assembly GCF_025148285.1). NCBI lineage: Bacteria > Bacillati > Bacillota > Clostridia > Lachnospirales > Lachnospiraceae > Marvinbryantia > Marvinbryantia formatexigens. The sequence goes on from NZ_CP102268.1 coordinate 3,253,653, forward strand.
TTACGCAGAAACTGGAGGAACAGGATATCGGCATCCAGCTCGTGAACATTTCCATGCAGGATTCCGAGCCGCCGACAGCGGAGGTTATCCAGGCATTCAAGGAAGTGGAGAATGCGAAGCAGGGCAAAGAGACTGCGCTGAATAACGCGAACAAATACCGCAACGAGCAGCTTCCGGAGGCGGAGGCAGAGGCGGACCAGATTATCAAGGAAGCGGAAGCGCAGAAGCAGACGCGCATCAACGAGGCGGAAGCGCAGGTGGCGAGATTCAACGCCATGTACGAGGAATACCGCAAAAATCCGGTGGTCACCAAGCAGCGTATGTTCTATGAAACGATGGAGGAGGTGCTGCCGGGCATGAAGGTCGTGATCGACAGCGGAGACGGCGTACAGAAGGTACTGCCGCTGGATTCCTTTACCGGGGAAGACGCGGCAGCAGCGCGGGAGAGCGCGCAGACAGAAGCGGAAACAGAGACAGGAGGAAGATAACTATGAAGAAAACAGCTATTGCGGCAGCGGCGGGAGCGGTTCTGGCAGTGGTTCTGCTTGGTTCCTCCCTCGTGGTGACAAACAAAGACGAATACAAGCTTATCCGGCAGTTCGGCAAGGTGGTAAAAGTGGTGGACCAGGAGGGCGTCAGCTTCAAGGTGCCTTTTGTGCAGAATGTTTCCACGCTGCCCAAGCAGACTCTTTTGTACGATCTGACGCCGTCGGACGTCATTACGAAGGAAAAGAAAACCATGATCAGCGACAGCTACGTGCTCTGGCGCATCAGCGACCCGCTGAAATTCGCGCAGTCGCTGAACTCGTCGATATCGAATGCCGAGAACCGTATCAATACAGCGGTGTACAATGCCACCAAAAATACCATCGGCAGCCTGTCACAGGATGAGGTAATCAGCGGACGCAACGGAAAGCTTTCCGAAGCGGTGATGACGAGCGTGGGGGACAATCTGACGCAGTACGGTATTGAGCTGCTGGAATTTGACATGAAGCAGCTCGACCTGCCGGACGACAATAAGGCTTCCGTTTACGAGCGTATGATTTCCGAGCGCAACAACATTGCGGCGACCTACACAGCGGAAGGAAATTCGGAAGCCAAAGTCATCCGCAATACCACGGACAAGGAGGTCGCGATCCAGATTTCCGATGCAAAGCGGCAGGGCGAGATCCTGGTCGCGGAAGGCGAGGCGGAGTACATGAGGATTCTGGCGGACGCCTACTCGGATGAGGACAAGACCGACTTCTATTCTTATGTGAGAAGTCTGGACGCGCTGAAGGCTTCCATGACCGGGGAAAACAAAACGATTGTGCTGCCGGCGGATTCGCCGATCGCGCAGGCGTTTACCGGGGAATAGAGGAAAAAACCTGAAAAATTTTTGCATTCTTCTGGACAAGTGAAAAATATTGGACTATAATGTATGACGTAAAATTAAATAACATTTGCTGGTTTGAAGCCAGCCGTTGCAAGTTCCGCAAGGATTAATAGAGAAACCGGTGCAAGTCCGGTACGATCCCGTCACTGTGATAGCGAGTCTGAGAGCATTTATGTCACTGGATTTTGATAAAGAAGATCTGGGAAGGCGCTTTTGGGCGATGAACTTAAGTCAGGAGAACTGCTTGCGATTGTTTTTCGTTTGATTCTTACGGTCGATAAGAAGCAGCAGGTAATTTGTGTGTGAAATTATGCCCGTATCAGTCTGTGATACGGGCATTTTTGCAGGCGGGAACTTAGTGAGAGCTAATTTCTGCGCAGCAGGGAAATTTTGCGCAAAAATGCGCAGGCTGTCATGCCTTACATTCAGATATGATACATATTTGCGGTGCCGCGGGAAGAGAAAAACTTTTTCTGCGGCTGTTTTGTTTTAAAACGGGAAATGTAGGAAGGAGAAACAATGTCAAAGAAACAAATTGGAAAAAGGCTTCTGCAGATTCTGGTAGTCCTGTTTGGCGTCACCTTTTTCACCTTTGCGCTCACCTATCTTTCCCCCGGCGACCCGGCGGAAATCATGCTGACAGAGTGCGGAAACCTGCCGACGCCGGAGCTGCTGGAGCAGACCAGGCATGAGCTGGGACTCGACCAGCCGTTTCTGGTGCAGTATGGAAACTGGCTGAAGGGCGTCCTCACCGGGGACATGGGCAATTCCTATGCTTTTAAGATTCCGGTGGCGGAGAAGCTGATGAAGTGCTTCTGGCCAACCATGAAGCTATCGCTGTTTGCGCTTCTTCTGATGATTGTATTTTCGATTCCCTGCGGAATCCTCTCGGCAGTTTATCAGAACAAGTGGCCGGACTATCTGATACGCGGCATCACCTTTATGGGCGTATCTATTCCGAGCTTCTGGATCGGTCTTGTGCTTCTGAGCATTTTCGGCGTGCAGCTGCGCTGGGTAAACGTGGCGGGCGGTACGACGGACTTTAAGGCGATGATTCTGCCGGCGGTCACACTGGCGATGTCCATGTCCTCCAAGTATACCAGACAGGTGCGCAACGCTGTTCTGGAGGAGCTGCGGCAGGACTATGTAACAGGCGCCAGAATGAGAGGAATTAAGGAGGGGGCGATTCTCTGGAAGCATGTGCTGCCCAACGCCATGCTGCCCATCGTTACCCTGCTGGGACTGTCCCTTGGCTCTCTCCTTGGAGGTACGGCAGTCGTGGAGATTATCTACAACTGGCCTGGTATGGGAAGCATGGCGATCAAAGCGATTTCCTGCCGCGACTATCCGATGGTGCAGGGATATGTGCTGGTGATCGCGGTGCTGTATATGGCGATTAATATTCTGGTTGATCTGTCCTATACCTGGCTCGACCCAAGAATCAAGGAGGTCAACTGAACATGAAAAAGAAGAACTTTTTTCTGGAGCATAAACAGTTTACCATTTTCTTTATTCTGGCGCTGGCTATCGCGGGCGTAGCGATTTTCGCTCCCTGGATCGCGCCGAAGGACCCGCTGGAGGCTGTTATGACGGATTCCCTGAAGGCTCCCTGCAAGGAATATCCGCTGGGCGCCGATAAGCTGGGAAGAGATCTGCTCTCCAGGGTAATCTACGGCACCAGAACCTCTCTGGTATATACGCTGATTCTGGTGGCGACGATTTTCGTTACGGGAACGGTGCTGGGTATTATCGCGGGCTATTTCGGCGGCTGGATCGACCAGGTCATCATGCGCGTTGCCGATATGATGATCTCCTTTCCGGGAATGATTCTTGCGATCGCGATTGCCGGTATGCTGGGTGCGAGCCTCCGAAACGGCGTTATCGCCATTACGGCGGTGAGCTGGCCCAAATATGCCCGTCTGGCGCGCAGTATGGTTTTAAAGCTGAAACGGAATCTGTACGTGGAGGCTGCTGTGGTAAACGGTACCAGTACGGCAAAAATTTTGTGGAGGCACATCCTTCCCAACATGCTGACGACCATGACGGTGACAGCGGCGGCGGATATGGGAACGATGATGCTGGAGCTGGCATCGCTCTCCTTCCTCGGTTTTGGCGCGGTGGCGCCCACACCGGAATGGGGACTGATGCTGAACGAAGGAAGAACCTATATGGCGAAAGCTCCGTGGCTGATGATCGCGCCTGGTATCGCCATTGTAATTGTAGTAGTTGTGTTTAATATGCTCGGCGACAGCATCCGTGACATTCTGGATCCGAGACAGGAAAATTAGAGGAGGAAGAACAAATGAAGGTAAGAAAGATGAAAAAATTAGCGGCGGCAGTGGCAGTCGGCGCAGCCGTAATGGCGGCGGGCGCGGTGGTTTCCGCAGCAGGCACGATGACCATCGGCGTGACCAGCTTTGCAGATACGCTGGAGCCGACGGAGCAGTATTTCAGCTGGGTAATCTCCCGTTACGGCGTCGGACAGGGTCTGACAAAATTTGACGAGGAGGGCAACATGGTTCCGTGTCTGGCGACAGAGTGGAGCAACAGCGAGGACGGAAAAACATGGACCTTTACCATCCGCGAGGGCGTGAAGTTCTCCAACGGCAATGATATGACGCCGGAGCTGGTGAAGGCTTCTCTGGAGAGAACCTTTGAAATGTCCAACCGTGTGCCGGAATTCTTTGATGTGGCAAGCGTTGAGGTAGACGGGCAGAATCTGATTTTCAATCTGAACAGAGCAAACGCAAACATGGCAGGCTGCCTTGCGGACCCGCTGTTCCTGATTATGGACACCAGCATTGACAACTCCAATATTGCCATGTCCGGTCCTGTCTGCACAGGTCCCTATGCTTTCCAGTCCTTCGACCCGTCGGGTGATACGGTTGTGGTGCGCAACGAGTATTATTGGGACGGTGAGGTGCCGAATGACAGCGTGACGCTGCGCATCATCGGCGACCAGACGACCCGTTCGATGGCGCTGCAGTCCGGCGAGATCGACGTGGCATATAATCTGAAGACAGAAAACGTATTTGAATTTGACGGCAACGATGCTTACACCATCCAGTCTCTGGAATCCCTGCGCTCCACCTATGCATTTATGAACCAGAACGGCGCGCTGGGTGATCTGGCGCTCCGTCAGGCGCTGCTGCGCGGTCTTGACAAGGAGACCTACACAAGCGTGCTTCTGGAGGGCGGCGCTACCCCGGCAAAGGCTCCGGTTCCGCCGACACTGGATTATGGTTATGACGAACTGAACGACGCAAATGCTTATGACCCGGAGGGCGCAAAGCAGCTTCTGGCGGATGCCGGTTACGTGGACAGCAACGGGGACGGCTATGTGGAGACGCCGGAGGGCGAGCCGCTGGAGCTGACCTTCGTATATTATGACAGCCGTGCAGAGCTGGGCGTTTACGCGCAGGCGGCACAGGCGAGCCTGAAGGAAATCGGTATTAACATCAAGCTTGACTGCGTGTCCTACGAGACGATGCTTGATCGCCGTGATTCCGGACAGTATGATCTTCTGATCTGGAACGTGCTGGTTGCAAACACCGGCGACCCGGAGAACTATCTGCGTGAGAACTGGTACAGCACCTCCGCAAACAATACAGCGGGCTATGCGAATGCGGACGTTGACGCATGGCTGGATGAGCTGGCGGCGACAATGGATGCCGATGCGAGAAGAGAGCTGATTATAAAGATTCAGCAGGCGATTATGGACGACGCGGCAACCGTATTCTTCGGATATGAGAATACCTTCCTGATTTCCAAATCTTCTGTGGAAGGACTGGTTATGTATCCGATGGATTATTACTGGGTAACAGCGGACATGAAAATGGCGGAATAAACGCGGCGCGCATCAAAGGAGCGGAAACTATGCTGGAAATTAAGGATTTGGCAGTTCAGTATGGGAAACAGTCTCCCACCATCGAGCATTTTAATCTTTCCATGAAGAAGGGCGAGATTATCAGCGTGGTGGGAGAGAGCGGAAGCGGAAAAACCACGGTCATCCGTGCAGTCCTCGGCGCACTTGCCGGGGGCGGCCGGGTGACGCAGGGCGATATCACGTTTCACGGGGAATCCCTGCTGAAGTATTCGAGAGAGGAATGGCGGAAACTGCGCGGCACGAAGATGTCCATGATTTTCCAGGATTGCGGCGGGACACTGAATCCCATCCGCAAAATCGGCAGTCAGTATGTGGAATATATCTGTACGCACAGCAGCCAGTCGAAAAAGGAAGCGTGGAAGCTTGGCACCTCCATGCTGGAAAAGATGCGTCTGCCGGAGGCGGAAAATGTGATGAACAGCTATCCGCATCAGTTGTCGGGCGGTATGCGCCAGCGCGTCGGCATCGCGATGGCGATGACTTTTAATCCGGAGCTGCTGCTGGCGGATGAGCCGACCAGCGCGCTGGATGTGACGACGCAGGCGCAGATCGTGCGGCAGATGATGGAGCTGCGGGACAAGTCGCAGACAGGCATTATCATTGTTACGCATAACCTGGGCGTGGCGGCTTATATGGCGGACAAGCTGATCGTTATGCAGTACGGTAAGGTGGTGGACGCGGGCACGCGCGACGAGGTGATGAACCACCCGACAAACGATTATACAAAGAGGCTGCTGGCGGCAGTACCGGAAATGGAGGGAGAACGGTTTGTTTCATGAAGCAGATGTTGTGATGAAAGCAGAGCACATTGTAAAACAGTTTCCCGCCTCCCACGGACGGACGCTGACGGCATGTAATGATGTGAATCTGACGGTGTATAAGGGAAAGACGCTTGGCATCGTGGGCGAGAGCGGATGCGGAAAGTCTACCTTCGTGCGGATGGTGATGTCGCTGGACGACCCGACGCAGGGAAAGATTCTCTATCACGGACGGGATATGGCGTCGATGACGAAGAAGGAGCGCTGGGAAAACCGGCAGAATATCCAGATGGTATTCCAGGACCCGCTGGCGTCCTTTAATCCCAAGATGAAGATTATTGATATTCTGACGGAGCCGCTGATGAATTTTGGAAAGCTGAAGCGGAGCGAAAAAGAGGCGAAGGCGCGTGAGCTTCTGGAAATGGTGGAGCTGCCGGCGGATTTTATGTACCGTTACCCGCACAATATGAGCGGCGGACAGCGGCAGAGAGTCAGCATTGCCCGCGCACTGTCGCTGGAGCCGGAGATTCTGGTGTGCGACGAGGCGACGTCGGCGCTGGATGTTTCTATCCAGAGAACGATTATTGAGCTGCTGGTGCGCCTGCAGGAAGAAAAAAATGTCAGCATGATTTTTATCTGTCATGACCTGGCGCTGATTCAGTCGTTTGCGCATCAGATTGCCGTGATGTATCTGGGACACATTGTGGAGGTGATTCCGGGCGCGGATGTGGCGACGAAGGCGGTGCATCCGTACACGCAGGCGCTGCTGGGCGCGCAGTTCTCCATTCATATGGACCAGAATAAGAAGATTGAGAGCATTGAGAGCGAGGCGCCAAGTCCGCTGGATGTTCCGAAGGGCTGTCCTTTTGCAGACCGCTGCGAACACTGCATGGAGAAATGCCGGTCGCAGAAGCCTGTGCTGCAGGAGATTGCTCCGGGGCATGAGGCGGCGTGCCATTATGTGGCACAGCAGCAGGCGCACGCCTGAGCGGATGGGTGCGGCGTGTTGGAGGATGTCTGGATGGCGGACCGGCGCGCCGCACCTGGATGGAAATAATGGGGGACTTTTGACCCCCGATATCATATTATAGATAGAAGGGCAGACGATATGAGAAAAAGAAGGTTTGCGGTATTTGGAATCATGCTCTGCTTTTTGCTTCTGTTCTGCGTGGGCGCGCAGGCGGAGGAGGCATCGGAGGATGGCACGGAGACGATGAAAATCGGCGTGGTCGTATATGACCCGGACAGCTCGGAAATGAGTATGTTCAGCAATTATTACCGTGATTATATCCAGGAGGGTTTTCCGGTGCAGTTTTTCTTCTCCGGCGCGGTTGCGACAGCGGAGGAGGAAAATCAGTTTATAGAAGCGGCAAAGGAGCAGGGGGCGGAGGGGATCATTTCCTTCTGCGGTTATGATCTGGAGAGCACGCTGGCGGTGTGCGCGGAAAATGAGCTGTATTATGTGCTTGGCTCAGGTATTGTTGCGGATGAGGCGTTTGACGCTGTGAAGGATAATCCGTGGTTTCTCGGCTCGGTAGGACCAGATCCGGCGGATGTGTACCAGACAGGTGTTAATATGGCGGAGTATTTTCTGGAGAAGGGCGCAAAGTCTTACGTGATTATGACGGGCGGCGCGTCCAGGGGAAATGCCACTCACGCATCCCGTGTGGAGGCGATGCTGGAGACATTTTCTGAACAGGCGGGGCTTGTGCTGGACGGCGAGGCGTCTGAGCTTGCCGCGGCAGAGGTGAATACGACGCTGACAAGCGCCGACGGAAGCATGACGGTGACGCTGGTGCCGGATTATACGGAGAACGGCGCCGGGCTTCAAAATCTGGAGGAGGCGTTTGCCGCCGGGAACTGCGATGCGCTGATGAGCGCTTTTCATGCATCCACGTATCTCGATAAGATTGCAGAAAAGGAAGCGGCGCAGGGAAGTAATATTATGGTAGGCGCGATTGACAGTTTTACGGAGGAGAATTTCGAAGCGATTAAGACGAAGGATTCTTTTGGAAATCCGCCGATTGATTATGTGGAGGGCAAGTATGCCTCTATGGCGGGTCCGGCTTTTGCGATGCTTTATAATGCGGTTTCCGGATATCCGGAAGCGAACTCGGAGGATGGCGGGGCAATCCGCCTGTATCAGGGATTCTGGGTGGCAAAGAGCCGCGAGGAGTATATTGAGCTGTACGGCTATACGACCGGTATCTATGAGAACGCTTATAGCTGCGAGGATCTGATGCAGGTAATCCGGGTGTTTAATGAGGAGGCGTCGCCGCAGGCGCTGAAGGAGCTGACGGAAGCGTATACTGTGGAGGATGTGAAAGCGCGGATAGTGAATGGCTGAGTAAATGAGTAATTGAGTAATTGAGTGGCTGAGTGGCTGGGCGGTGGAAACCGCCCGGCTTGTTGCTGCCATGCATACGACAAAAACGTCCAGTGGACGTTTTTTGGTTTATGCGTGTAGCTGCGTCTGTCGGATATGTTGCGCTGCATGCGTGCGGCTGCGTCTGGTAGATATGCTGTGCTGCATGCTTACGGCTGGACCCGGCACCATGCCTTCCGCCGCAGACACGTTGCTCTTTTTGACCTTGCTGCGCCGCCTATTGGCAGCAATTTTGCCTCCATAGAAGCTGGTCGGACAAAATTGCTGCCGCTATGCTCGCAAGGTCTGCAAGAGCTGCCTATCGTCTGCGGCGGAAGGCATGGCGCCGGGTCCGCCTGTCAGCGGCAGAGGCAGTATATTTGGCAGAAGCAGAAGCGGGAGGCGACGGCGGTTATTTTGCCGGATGTACAGTTGACAGAGTGCCATATCGGAAGCGAAAATGATAGAGCGAGGTGTCGGGCGTTTTGCCGGATGCAGAAGCGGCAGGGAAGGGCGCCGACGGTGTGCAGTGTTGGATGCGGAACAGAAGGCAAGGCGCCGGCGGTGTGCAGTGTCTGATGCAGGGGCAGAAGGCAAGGTGAGGCGGAGTGCAGTGCTGGATGCGGGGCAGAGGGGAGACGCCGACGGTGTGCAGTGTTGGATGCGGGGCAGAAGGCAAGGCGCCGACGGTGTGCAGTGTTGGATGCGGGGCAGAGGGGATGGCGCCGACGGGGGTGTGTCTGATACAGGGGCAGCCGGGAAAAATTGACAGATTGTAATGAGGAGGATGTGCATGAGGATTGGAAGTATGGAGATTGGACCGGGAGAGAAGAAAGCGGGCTGGATTCCGGTGGAGGGAACGTCCTGGCGGCTGCCGGTGACGGTTATCTGCGGCGGCGCGGGGAAGACGACGCTGATTACGGCAGGGATTCACAGCGCGGAGCATGTGGGCGTGCAGGCGGTGATAGAGCTGGCGGGAGAGCTGCAGCCGTCGGAGCTTGACGGGACGGTGATTCTGGTTCCGGTGGTGAATGTCAGCGGTTATGGATACCGCGGGACGAGCATGGTCCGGGAGGACGGAAAGAATCTGAACCGTGAGTTTCCGGGGAGCAGGGAAGGCACTACGGCGGAGAAAATCTGCCGGACGGTGACGGATATTCTCTTTCCGGCTGCAGATTACTATATTGATTTGCATTGCGGGGATTATTTTGAGGATTTGTATCCGTATGTGTATTATGTGGGACCGGTGGAGGAGAAGGTGCGCGAGGTGGCGCGGGCGATGGCTTCTTGTGTGGATGTGAAGTATGTTGTGGAATCGCAGATTACGACAGGAGGCGCTTATAATTATGCCAGCGCGGCGGGAATCCCGTCGGTTCTTCTGGAGCGCGGCGGCAGAGGACTGTGGAGCCGTGCGGAGGTGGATGCGGATAAGGCGGATGTAAGGCGTGTTCTGGAGCATATTTATGGCTCTGCATGGATGGCAGAGAGTGAGCAGGCAGGACGGGCAGATAACGGGCGGCAGTCTGAACAGCCGGCGGGAGATGGCAAGAATATACGTCCGGTGGAAGCTGGTCAGGCAATGCGGCAGGCAGGCGTCGGTCAGACGGTGCTAACAGATGTCCGCTATATAGATGCGCCCGGAAGCGGGTGCTGGTATCCATTTTTTTCTGCCGGGGATATTTGCGGGAAGGGCGCGGTTCTCGGTGAGGTACGTGATTATTTTGGAAATGTGATTCATATTTGCCGGGCGGCGGAGCGCTGCGTCATTTTGTACCAGACGGTGAGCCTGAATCTGCCGGCGGGCAGCCCAATGGTGGCATACGGGGTATTGTAACGCGTCCGCGGAAAAGGCTAAGTCATGCGGGAAAAGCAAAGCCTGCGGGAAAGGAAAAGACCTGCGGGAAAGGCAAAGCCTGCGGAAGAGGAAAAGCCCTCCGGAAGAATCCGGAAGGCTTTAAGGCAATGTCAGAGCGCTTTTTCGGCGTTCTGTCTCCGTTTTTCCAGTGCGACGGTCATTTCTTCGCGGATGCCGTCCAGCTTATAAAAGTAGGTAAGTATTGCAATCAGCAGACAGAGAACGATTGGAATCCAGATGAAGCATATCTCTATGTAGGAGAGTGCTTTTTCTGTCTGCACGGCGTTTGCCACGTAGCCGCCGCTTTTTAGGAAGATACCGATGACAAAGCTTGTCAGTCCCATTCCGCCTTTTACGAAGAAGCCCTGGAAGGCGGCAATCAGTCCGGATACGCTGGCGTTCTTTTTGTATTCCGAATAATCGATGACATCCGGCTGCATGGCAAAGGTAAGACCGAAGATGCCGTAGATTCCCAGTCCGGTTATTACCAGACCTGTCAGCAGACAGACGGCGGAATTTTTTCCGGCAAATATGAGCAGGTCCCCGGCGATGTATAAAGCGACACTGAAGAACATCAGACTTCGTTTGCTGAACCGTTTTTCCAGCTCCGGCAAAAGCAGCAGCATCGGGAGTCCGGACAGAATGCCGAGGATTCCGACCAGAGAGAGCCAGTCCGGTCTGTTCAGGTTGTACTTAAAATAGTAGATGACCGTGGTGCTTCTGACAACGTAGAGTGAAAAATAGAACAGGTTCAGCAGAAACAGAATCCATGCCTGCCCGGTCAGCCCTTTGAAGTCGTCGAAGATAGAAGTGTGCTCGCGGCTGACGGATGGCGGAACGACTTCCTTTGTGCTGGCAAATGTCACAAAGAAAATCAGCATGGCAGCGATTCCGTAGATGGTCATGGTTATAAGATATCCACGCGCTTCGTCCCCTTTTCCGAAAAAGGATACCAGAGGCGAGGTGATGGACATAACGATGGCGGTTCCTGCCATTGCGCACACCATTCGTGTGGATACCAGAATGTCGCGCTCATGGACGTCGGAGGTAAGACGCGGAACAATAGTGTTCAGCGGAATATTTACCACCGTGTACGCTGTGCAGAGGAGGCAGTAGGTTATGTAAGCCCACACCAGCTTTCCGGTGCTTCCGAAATCCGGAATATAGAAGGTGAGAAATGTAAATATGGCAAACGGGACGGCGCCAAGCAGGAAGTACGGTCTTCCCTGTCCCCACTTTGAGTGTGTCCGGTCGACGATCAGTCCCATTCCGGTGTCTGTTATTGCGTCAATAAATTTTGTTACAAGCATCATAGTGCCCGCCGCTGCGGCGGTAATTCCGAATACATCTGTATAAAAAACCATCAGATAGGATGCCATCGTACTGAAAACAAGATTACATCCGAGGTCCCCAATACCGTATCCAATTCGCTTTCCCCATTTTTTCATGGCGTTCTCCTTTTCGATTTTTATTCCCGCGGGCAATGAGCCGGGTGCCGTGCCTGCCGCGGGGTATTTCGTTGTATGATGCCAGGGTCAAAAGGTCTGAGCTCACATGAGCTTGCTCATAAGTGGGCGTAAGACCTTGGGACCCGCCCCGATATGAGCATAAAAGTGGGATGTATATCCCACGATATGCGAATAGCGGGTAGGATTGTGGAAGTGCGAAGCACGTAACAATCCGTAGGCATCATATTTAGGGCTTTTGCCCCCAACATCGTTGCATTATGCGGATGGTACGTTTTGTTAAAAATACCTCCGGCTGCGGATGCCGCCGGAGGGTAGTATTCCCGCATGCAGCAAAACAGGTGGCTGAATCTGTGCGGATATCTGGCGGTGCGGGGATTTGTTCCCCGCGGTTTGCTGCACGCAGCATTTTGCGTCCCGCAGTTTTTCTGCGGGGTATTGACTCATTTTAGAAGCAGGTGAATGCTCCGTCGATGATGAAGTCTGAGCCTGTTGTGAAGGTGCTGGTATCTCCGGCGAGATATACGCAGATGGATTCCAGCTCTTCCGGTTTGCCCATTCTTCCGAGCGGTGCCATTTCGTTCCATTTCTCAATCAGCGGAATCAGTGTCGGGGAGTTCAGAGTAAGCTCTGTTCCGATGTATCCCGGACTGATGCTGTTTACGCGCACGCCGCGCTTTGCCCATTCAATGGCGAGCGATTTTGTAAGCTGGATGACGCCGGCCTTGGAAGCGTTGTAAGCGCACTGCGGCTGCGGAACATTTACAATATGTGCGGACATGGAAGCGGTGTTGATGATGGAGCCGCCGCCGTTTGCCAGCATGTATTTTCCGGCTGCAATATCCGTGAGGAAGATGCCGTTCAGATTGATGTTGATGACTTTGCTCCACTGCTCCCAGGTCATTTCTTCCGCCGGGGCGTTGATGCAGATGCCTGCGTTGTTGTGGCAGAAATCAAGTCCGCCGAGCTCCTGCACGACCTGTGCGACCATCGCGTCTACCTGGTCTTTGTCTGTGCAGTCGGTTTTGATGGCGATTACCTTTCTGCCTGTTTTTTCTGCGATTTCTGCAGCGGTTTTCTTTGCTTCTTCGATGTCAAGGTCTACGATTGCCACATCCGCGCCAGCTTCAGCGAAGGCGGTTGCCGTACACTTTCCGATACCTCTGGCAGCGCCGGTAACAAATCCTTTTTTTCCATCCAGTCTCATTTTTTCAATAATACCCATGTTCGTTCTCCTTTTCTTTTTGTAAAACTGTTTATGAATTTAATTTTGTAAAACGGTTTTATTTATTGTGATATTATAGTAACTCATTTTGCAAAATAGGTCAATATTACATTGTTTACAAAGTTGAATGTCGATTTTTGTATATAATTACCAAAGAGGGGCGATGCACGGCTGTGAACGGAGTGAACAGCAGCCGGTATCCGGGGTATTCCACCTGTCCGGGGGATTTTTGTTGAAATAGAAGAAGATAAATTGTATAATGATTTTAGCAAATGGTTTTGCGAATATGACACCGGGGAGGAGCCTGCTATTATGAATACATTTTCGCTTACGGATATAAAGAAGAAAAATCTGTCGGATGTTTATCATTTTATTTATTATCATCCGGACTGCTCCAAGCAGTCGATTGCCAATGCGCTGGAAATCAGTCTGCCGACGGTTTCGCAGCATCTTTCCACGCTGTTGGAGGAGAGGCTGATTGAGAAAGCGGGGCAGCTTGCGTCGGCGGTGGGACGGCGTGCGGCGGCATACCGGATTATTCCGGACGCCCGGATTGCCGTTGGAATTGAGATACTGGATAAGAAGGTTTATATTACCGCGCTGAATCTGTATGGAAAGAAGGAGGCGAAGGAGCGGTATAGTCTGGTTTTTCATGCTGACGATTTGTATTTTGATGATTTGCAGAAGCTTGTGAAGGAGTTTATGCAGAAGTACCGGTACCGGGAGGAGCAGCTTCTTGGAATCGGTCTGGGTATCCAGGGGCTGACTTCGCCGGACGGCGCGCGCGTTACTTATGGAAAAATTCTTGACTGTACGGGATGGTCTATCGGGCGGTTTGCCGGTTATTTTCGTGTGCCGTGCAGATTTCTTCACGATGCGGAGTGCGCGTCGAACAGCGAGCTCTGGGAGAATCCGCAAATCAGTGACGCGATTTATCTTTCTATCGGGCAGCATCTTGGCGGTGCTGTGATACTTGGCGGCGAGTTGCAGAAAGGGCTTACCGGAAAATCCGGTACCTTCGAGCATATGTCGCTGGTGCCGGACGGGCGGACGTGCTACTGCGGAAGGAAGGGCTGTGCCGAGTGCTACTGCTCCGGTGAGTTTCTTGCAGGACCGGGGATGGAGCCGGAGGAGTTTTTTGCGAAAAAGGAGCAGGGCGACGCCGCCTGCCTGGAAAGGTGGGAGGAATATCGCCGGTATCTGTCCATGCTGATTAATAATCTTCATATGGTTATGGAAAATACGATTATTCTCGGCGGCAATATCGCGTCGCTTTTTTCGGAAGAGGATATTGCGGCGGTGCGGGCGGATGTGCTGCAGCGCTCCACCTTTCTGGATGATGTTTCTTATATCATTCAGGGAAAGTGCCGCAGCGATGCCGTGTCTATCGGAGCGGCGCTGCCGTTCATAAAAGAATTTCTCCGGGACATCGGGACGGAAGCCGCGATGTGAACCGTGTGTGGTCTGCGGCTGTGTGCATGACTAAGGCGTGTTTTTGACCGTACTTACAGTATGGCACCGGGATCGCCTGCCAGCAGGACGGGTGAAAGATGGGATGCAGTTCTAAGAAGTATGTGTGGAGGGATAATTAACCTGCACTTGACCTGTTACTATAGGTCAAGTGCAGGTTAAGTTGAAAAACTAATAATATGATTTTTCCGGTTTATATTCGTGGTCGTCGAGGAGGTTTTTTTCAAATTGCATAATATCCTGCACTTTGCAGTCCAATATCTGGCATAGTACGTCGATCGTATGAGTGTTTACATACGCGTTTGCGCGCAGGCGGCTTAATTGTCCGGCTGAGAAGTTATGCTCTTTAATGAGTTTGTATTGTGTAATGCCTTTCTTTTTCATTGTTTCCCAAAGTGGTTCGTAAGTTATCATTATCTGGCTGTCCTTTCAAGTTTAGTTTCTACTTGAATATTAGCCAGTTGCGGGGTATAATAATATTAGCCATATATGGCTAATATAGAAAGGAGAGAGAAAAATGAGAAAAAAGAAAGGGAAAATGTGGAAGCTGCTTTTAAAGAGCCTGTTTCTGTGGGCGATGATTGTTTTTGCCCTTCCAGGGGTCAAAACGGATGCGGCAAAGATTACGCTCAACAAAACGAGCGTTTCTATTTATGAGGGAAAAACGTATAAGCTGGCTTTAAAAAATGTGACAAAAGGGAAAAAGGTAACATGGAAATCAAGTAAAAAAAGTGTAGCAGTAATTAAAGCAAACGGGACTTCCTGTACGATTACTGGAAAAAAGAATGGAACGGCTGTTATCAGCGCAAAAGTTGGAACAAAGACATATAAATGCAAAGTAACAGTGAAAAAATTGCCAGTAGCTTTGTCGGCCAAGACAAAAACCGTAAATGCAGGTTCCTCTTTCACACTATCTTTGCAAAATACATCTTCTACTGCAAAATGGAGCGTTTCAAATAAAAAAGTTCTGTCACTGAAGAAACTTGGAAAAAACAAATATAAGATTAGCGGTTTAAAGGCTGGGAAAGCAAACGTATATGCGCAAATTGGCAAAAAGAAATATACTTGCGCAGTGACGGTTAAAGCAAAGCCGGCTTCAGCAAAACCAGCGCCGACCTGTGTAGCAAATCAGACAGTGTATGTACATGACACAAATATCCTTGATATTCCAGACTGTTTTATTTTTATTAAGAATCTGGATAAAAATGCAGCGATTACAAACATTAAATCTTCAAATACATATATAAAAGCTAAAAAAAGAAATGGGATGGATGCTATTCAGGTAGCAGCTGCTTCTTATCGCGATAATGCCGACCTTGCAAATATGACATCAAAGATTTCATTTTCGGTGATCCAAAATGGGAAGACTTATAATTTGTCATGTAATATTATTGTGAAAGAAATGGAGTCACCTTTCAGCAGCTTTAAAATCGGGGAACAGGAGTTTGCAGGGCAGTACAAAGGAACTATGAGTGTGAGTGCAGAAATTACTGGCAGAAAAGTGATTTCCGTAAAAATGGCACCGGGATATATATTAGATCAGATTCTGGTATCTTACGGCTCAGATTCTAAGGAAGTGAAGAATGGTTCGGCTGTTGATTTTGATAAAGGAGATAATGCACATATAACTGTAAATTATCATATGACAAAAGCTCCGGTGAATTATGTTGCGCCCACATCATGGGATGCTGTGTCAAAGTCACCTCTGCATAGCTGGATATATTTCATTGGCTGGTCGTTTTAGAAAAGGATGATAAAATCTGCTTTTTTAATTTGGAATGCAGCAATATGCGTAATGCGCCCCCGGAACGAAAGTTTCGGGGGTTTGTAATAGTAATAGGAGAAAGCCGTGCAGTAAACTTCGTGGCAGAGCCGCTCAGTCACGGGCATTCGCCCTAATGAAAAATCTGTGAGGAGCAGAAAGGAGCTGTCTTGAAAACTAGTTTCAGAAACAGCTCCATAAGGTTATTTGGTAATTTTTACACGTTTGGCGCTACTCCAGCTTGAGTAATAGGTGGTCTTTCCGATGGTTTTGTAGCCTCTGACAGAGATTTGGTATGTTTTTCCTTTGGTCAGTCCGGTCAGTGCCTTTTGGCGGACGGAAGCCTTCACCTTCACGGTTTTTGTGACGGAGCCTGTCTTGTAAGCTATCTGGTAGCCTGTAACACTGGCCGTCTTCTTCCATATGACGGAGATTTTTTTGCCGGAAATGTTTTTCGCACTGGTGAGAACAGGCGTCTTCAGCTTGACGGCATGGCAGTATTTGCAGGTATTATTTTTATACGTGTGCTTGGCTGTCACTGTCTTTTTGCAGGTCTTGCACACGGCCTTATGTTTGGTGTTGCTGGCAATCGTGTAGGTATACTTGTGACCCTTCGCTTTGCTCTGTACTATTTCTACGCTTTCTTTTATAGAAAGATTTCCCAGTGTAGCGGATGCGGTATAGATGGTACTTCCGGCTTTCGTGCAGGTGGCCGTGGTTTTTTGGGTAACGGTACATTTTACGGTTTGGGTGCTGCCGCAGCTACTGCAGGTAAAAACAGCATTGCATGAAGTAATCCCTCTCCATATAAGTTCCGGGTTTTCATATTGATGTCCGGTAGCGGGGATACTCTCTCTTTTTTTCGCGCCGCAGACGGTACAGGAATAAGCCTTTGTTCCGGCAGCCGTACAGGTGGCGTTCTTCTCAAGTTTCGGGTTTTCATATTGATGTCCGGTAGCGGGGATGCTCTCTTGCTTTTTCGCGCCGCAGACGGTACAGGAATAAGCCTTCGTTCCGGCAGCTGTACAGGTGGCATTCTTCTCGATTGTAGCGCTTGCCGAATACTGATGACTTCCGAGGGGACCATATTCCTTTCCGCAGAGAACGCATACCGCCTTGTGCTGACAGGTAGCGGTACCGCCTGTGTGCTGGCAGGTGGCGGGTGTGGTTGTCGTATCACTCAGTGAGAAGAAATTTACCTGGTACTGTACGGACAGATTCGTTCCGGTAATAGTGACCTGGAAAAGGTCGCCGGAATTGTAATTACCAATCCCGGCCGGTCTGAAAATAATACATCCTTTCTGACCGTAATTAGAATTCTCGATATAGAAATCACCGTTCGAGGAGCTTTTGGAGAACGACCAGGTACGTCCGTCGTTAAGTCTTTTCAAGGTTACGGATGCATTTGCGACCGGGGTACCCATAGAGATACTCCAGGGCATCGCCTGGTCAAAAAATTCAAGCGGCATATTTTGAGCCGGCCAGGCGACTCCTTTGTATGCCGTAGGCTGGCCACTGCCGTCAAAGGCATACATGGCATAATAGTCATTGTCAATGCCAAAGCCTGTATATTGCATGGTCGGGTTTAGGCACCATCTTCTGTGACCCACACGGTCGATGTTGTTGCTTTGCTTATCGGACATCCAGCCAAAGACGATTTCGTCATACAGCGTTTTGTATCCCCAGCCAATATTGGAGGAGCGCGCGCCCTGCGAAGCCTTCTCGTACATCGCATCGCTCATGCCGGGGAGCTGTGCAGGATCATGGGATAAATATCCCTGTACATAATTAATCAGCGCCGCTGCCTGGGCCAATTCTTGATAATCGGTTTTGATCTGTACATTATAGGGAATACCTGCAATGTAGCGAACCATATTCAGTGTGTTTAAGCCGTTTTGGAGCGTCGCTGAGCTGACCTGTCCGAGACTGTATGGCGCTGTGTTTACGGGTGGATTCGTATAACTGGTTGCCAGTTTTCTGGGGTTCAGTTTTTTCATCATTGCCTTGATTTCGCTCTGTGAGTGGACATCTACGCTGATGCCGGTTGCGGCACGCGCCTGTCCGGCGGGAAATACAAGGCATAGCAGCATTAGAATACAGGCGAAAGCTGTTTTCATGCAATAGTTTTTTCTCTTTCCTGATTTCATACATTTTCTCCCTTATTTTGCAAGTTTACAGTTATAAATTTTCATTTTTATCATAGCATACTTGACGGGGTGGTTCAAGCAATAAACAGCTATATTCGCATGGTCATGATTTTTACGGTTACCTTCCACGGGGGAAGTAATCGGATTTTTTCCCTAAGCCTGGAAGCTTATAATTGTTTCAGTAGTTCTTGTGATTACTTGGAATTTTTTGTAAAGTTTTTTTATATAGCGTAATACGGAGCAATAATCAAACGCCCGAACGGCATTTACTTTGCTGCTATTTTGATACTGGATGCCCAGACCTTGATATTTTTGATGAAAACGGTCCCTTTGTTGATTATAAGGGTAACAAGACGGAGAAAAAGCTGTGCAAGCTCCCGCAGGCGATTACCAGAGTGCCGCGAGCCGTGCAGTGAGCTTCGCGGCAGAGCCGCTCAGTCACGGGCATTCGCCCTATATGTCCCATCCGCCAGATGCCCGTTTGTGCGCAAGCGCCCACGGGCGATTACCAGAGTGCTGCGAAAGCCGTGCAGTGAACTTCGCGGCAGAGCCGCTCAGTCACGGGCGTGCGCCCTATGCATCCATCAAGGAAAGTTGTCTGCTGTGAGCAAGCTCCCGCAGAAACTTTCCTTTTTGGATGCGCACGGCTTTCTTGTATCGTGAAAAGTACAAAAAATGTGATTTTTTGCGCAAGGGAAAATAGACAAGTTACCGGATTTGTGATATGATAATTCTATATGAGAAGCTTCGGGGCTGCCTGGAGAGCATTGTGCCGCGCAAAGCGGCTGCGCTGTCCGGCAGACTGGTATGCCGTATGGACATGCTGTATGGGTATGCCATATGAGCGGGCAGAGCCGGGGCTTCGGGTCATATGGTTCACATATGAAAGCCAGAACCCTCCGGGGTTCAAAAAAATAAGGAGGAATATCAAAAATGGCAAGAAAAATGAAAACGATGGATGGTAACCATGCTGCAGCTCATGCTTCTTATGCATACAGTGATGTGGCGGCTATCTTCCCCATCACCCCGTCATCTGTTATGGCTGAAGCCACAGACGAATGGGCAACCCAGGGCAGAAAGAATATCTTCGGACAGGAAGTCCAGGTAACGGAAATGCAGTCCGAGGCAGGTGCAGCAGGTGCCGTACACGGTTCCCTGTCAGCAGGTGCTCTGACAACTACCTACACAGCTTCCCAGGGTCTTCTTCTGATGATTCCGAACCTGTACAAAATCGCTGGTGAGCAGCTTCCGGGTGTATTCAACGTATCCGCCCGTGCAATCGCAAGCCATGCGCTGTCCATCTTCGGAGACCACTCTGATGTTTACGCATGTCGTCAGACAGGTGCAGCTATGCTGTGCGAATCTTCCGTACAGGAAGTTATGGACCTTACACCGGTTGCACACTGTGCAGCAATCAAGGGACGCATCCCGTTCATCAACTTCTTTGACGGCTTCCGTACATCTCACGAGATCCAGAAGATCGAGACATGGGATTACGAAGACCTGAAGGATATGGTAGATATGGATGCGGTTGAGGCATTCCGCAATCATGCGCTGAATCCGAATCATCCGTGCCAGAGAGGTTCTGCACAGAACCCGGATATCTTCTTCCAGGCAAGAGAAGCATGTAACCCGTACTACGATGCTATGCCGGCAATCGTACAGGAATACATGGACAAAGTAAATGCTAAGATCGGCACAAACTACAAGCTGTTCAACTACTACGGCGCAGAGGATGCTGAAAAAGTTATCGTTGCAATGGGTTCCGTATGTGATACCATCGAAGAGACCATCGACTACCTGATGGCAGCAGGCGAGAAGGTTGGTGTTGTAAAGGTTCGTCTTTACAGACCGTTCAGCGCAGAGGCTCTGATCGCAGCTATCCCGGAGACTGTTAAGCAGATCACCGTTCTTGACAGAACAAAAGAGCCGGGCGCTATGGGCGAGCCACTGTTCCTGGATGTTGTTGCAGCTCTGAAGGGCTCCAAATTCGATTCTGTTCCGGTATTCACAGGACGTTATGGCCTTGGTTCCAAGGATACCACACCGGCACAGATCGTTGCGGTATACAACAACACAACAAAGCAGAAATTCACACTTGGTATCGTAGATGATGTTACCAACCTGTCTCTGGAACTGGGCGCTCCGCTTGTTACCACACCGGAAGGAACCATCAACTGCAAATTCTGGGGTCTGGGTGCAGACGGTACCGTAGGTGCTAACAAGAACTCCATCAAGATCATCGGCGACAACACCGACATGTACGCACAGGCTTACTTCGATTATGACTCCAAGAAGTCCGGCGGTGTTACCATGTCCCACCTTCGTTTTGGTAAGAAGCCGATTAAATCTACCTACCTTATTCATAAGGCAAACTTCGTTGCCTGCCACAACCCGTCCTATGTACGCAAGTACAACATGGTACAGGAGCTGGTAGACGGCGGTACATTCCTTCTGAACTGCCCGTGGGATATGGAAGGTATCGAGAAGCATCTTCCGGGACAGGTTAAGAGCTTTATCGCAAACCACAACATCAAATTCTATGTAATTGATGGTATTAAGATCGGTAAGGAAATCGGTCTTGGACAGCGTATCAACACTGTTCTGCAGTCTGCTTTCTTCAAACTGGCGAACATCATTCCGGAGGAGCAGGCAATCGACCTCATGAAGGCTGCTGCAAAGGCTACCTACGGACGTAAGGGTGACGCTATCGTTCAGATGAACTACGACGCGATCGACGCCGGCGCAAAGCAGGTTGTTGAGATTACCGTTCCGGAGAGCTGGAAGAATGCTGCTGAGGAAGACATCATTGCTAAGGATGTTACCGGAAGCAGAAAAGACGTTGTAGATTTCGTAAATACTGTTCAGCATGCGGTAAACGCACAGGAAGGAAACAACCTGCCGGTATCTGCGTTCAAGGATTACGTGGATGGTTCCACACCGTCCGGTTCCGCAGCATTCGAGAAGCGCGGCATCGCGGTAGATATCCCGGTATGGAATCCGGATAACTGTATCCAGTGTAACAGATGTTCCTATGTCTGCCCGCACGCTGTTATCCGTCCGATCGCTCTGACAGAAGAAGAAGCAGCTGCAGCTCCGGAAGGCATGAAGACTCTGCCGATGACCGGTATGGCTGGCTACAAGTTCGCTATGGTAGTATCCGCTTATGACTGTACCGGATGCGGCTCCTGCGCAAATGTCTGCCCGGGCAAGAAGGGTGCAAAGGCGCTTACTATGGAGAACATGGAAGCAAACGCAGGCAGCCAGAAGTATTTTGACTATGGCGTAACACTGCCGATCAAGACAGACGTTGTAGAGAAATTCAAAGAGAACACCGTAAAGGGTTCCCAGTTCAAACAGCCGCTGCTTGAGTTCTCAGGCGCATGCGCAGGCTGCGGTGAGACACCGTACGCAAAACTGATCACCCAGCTGTTCGGTGACAGAATGTACGTTGCAAACGCAACAGGATGCTCCTCTATCTGGGGTAACTCCTCACCGTCCACACCGTACACCGTAAATGCTAAGGGACAGGGTCCGGCATGGTCCAACTCTCTGTTCGAGGATAACGCAGAGTTCGGTTATGGTATGCTGCTGGCTCAGAAAGCACTCCGTGACGGTCTGAAAGTAAAGGTACAGGCTCTGCTTGACTGCGACTGCTGCGGCGAAGATGTAAAGGCTGCTGCACAGGAATGGCTGGATACCTTCAGCGTAGGCGGCGCAAACAGCGTAGCTACCGACAAGCTGGTTGCAGCATGCGAGGCATGCGGATGCGACGACTGCCAGGAGGTTCTGAAGCAGAAAGACTTCCTCGCTAAGAAATCCCAGTGGATCTTCGGTGGTGACGGATGGGCATACGATATCGGATTCGGCGGCGTTGACCACGTTCTTGCAAGCGGCATGGACATCAACGTAATGGTATTCGATACCGAGGTTTACTCCAACACAGGCGGACAGGCTTCCAAGGCTACACAGCCGGGTGCTATTGCACAGTTCGCTGCTGCAGGTAAAGAAGTGAAGAAGAAAGATATGGCTTCCATCGCTATGTCCTACGGCTATGTATACGTAGCACAGATCGCTATGGGTGCTGATTACAACCAGACCGTAAAGGCTCTTGCAGAGGCAGAGGCTTATCCGGGACCGTCACTGATCATCGCTTACGCTCCGTGTATCAACCACGGTATCAAGAAGGGCATGAGCAAGGCGCAGACAGAGGAAGAGCTGGCTGTAAAGGCTGGTTACTGGCATCTGTTCCGCTTCAATCCGCAGGCGGAGAACAAGTTCACCCTGGATTCCAAGGCTCCGGACTACACCGGATACGAAGAGTTCCTCAACGGAGAAGTACGTTACAACTCTCTGAAACGTGCAAATCCGGAAAGAGCTGCAAGACTCTTCGCAAAGAACCAGAAGTGCAACGAAGAAAGATATGCATATCTGAACAAACTGGTTGGGCTGCACGCAGCAGACAAAGAGTAATTTCAGATAATTTACGGGGATCGGCGCATATGCGCCGGTCCTTTTTTACAGGTTGCCAAATATCCGGAGGGAGCTGCCAGTGGCAGCTCCTGCAGGTGCGGCGTTTCCGCCGCCGGGTGCAGTATGCATTGGTTTCCAACGCAAATATGTTGATTTCCTTGTTTTGCTGCGCCGCCTATCTGACAGCTTCCTTCGCAAACTCGCCTGTGTTCCACAGGCTCAGACATGCTTCGGAAACTGTCGCTATGCTCGCAAAACTGCGAAAATCTGCCAATTATTTGCTTATGGAAATCGATGATACCTGCACCAGGGCAGGCGGAAATACAACGCGGAGACCGTATGCATCGAAATCTTTCGTGACGTTATTTGTTATGGCAAAAGTGGAGTGTGAGAGTATGAAATTACTTGCTGAAATTGCTCCGGCGGAGTTTGATGTATTACACTAAGGTGCCATTGCTGAACTAAAAGTGAAGAAAAATTCAAAAATACAGTTAATTCAATGATTTGACGCTCTGCTTTGCGTATATAAGCTTCTATCGCAAACCTGCCTGCGGCTTGCAGCTTCGGGGATATTGATGTATACGGGAATCCGCTGCATATGTCCTGCCGCAGACAATAGGAAGCTTTCGCAGATTTTGCGAGCATAGCGGCAGCACCCGGAGCGTGTCTGAGCCTGCATGGCAGGCGAGTTAGCGGAGGGGCTGCCCGATAGGCGGCGCAGCAAAATCAAGAAAAGCAACGTGTCTGAGGAAGGACATATGACAGACGGATTCCGGAGAACACCCGGTGCAGTTCCCGGATACGTACCTGCAGGATCTGCCACTGGCAGCGCCTTTCGTATGCATGGCAACTAAAAAACGTCCGCCGGACGTTTTTGTCATATGCATGGCAACAAAAAAAGCTGACAGGCAACCGTCAGCTTTTTCTGCATATTTTTAGGATGTCAACTGGCTTTTTTAAGCGGCCTTCACTTTGGTTTTCTTCATATACAGAGAAATCTCTGAAAATACGAAGCTCAGTACCAGAAGTGCGGCGCAGGTGTAAAGCTCGTTCATGTGCTGGAAGGGCTCGATGCCGTAAATCGTATCGGAAATCGGCCAGATCATTAGGCGCACGAACATCAGACAAGCGATGCCGCTGCCTGCGCAGAGCACCACCGGAGCATATGCCGCGATCTTATTGATGAGCAGCATAATGATGGCAACCGCTGCCGTGATGCCAAGCAAAAGGCATACATTTGAATCATAAATTTTTTCCTTATATGTGATAGAACTGAATTTCATCCCATATACGACGGCAGACGCAATGCAGAGAACGGCTGCGATAATGCCGACATAGAAGCCCGCTGCTTTCTTAACGGGACCTTTTTGTGTGTTTGTCATAAGAAAACTCCTTTCCCTCTCGAAACCTTAGATTAGGAATACCTGGAATACTTAAAAAAGCAGAGCGGCCGCATTGTGTGCCGGTGTCCAGACAGGCGGGCTGTGCCGTTTTAAGGCTTTTTGTATGCGTGCATATCCTGCAGAAGGCTTTCAGAGGGCATCCGGAAACCGCATTTTCCGGGCGCCGGCGCGAAAAATCCCGGCAGAAGAGCCACACATATTGTCAAAAACAATTATGACATGGAATAGAATTTCTGTCAAATTGCCAGAGCAAAAATCGGCGGTTCCGGGAAAGAGAAAAACAGCAATTTACGTCAGTGAAAAAAGAATACACGACAAAAATATTGACTTATGAAAAGAAAATGAACGTGAATGAACCGGATGTCGCATTGCGGCGTAGTGCGAATTGTACACGACATCGGGCAGACCTTTCCAAAAACGGGAAAAATGCCTATAATAAAGACAACTATATGTATTTGTTTTGTATAAAAATACCCTTGCGTCCGTCGCGCATCTTATCCGGTGTGATGCAAAATAGACGGAAGTTATGCAAAACAGCGTGCGCGCTCCCCGCATGGAGGCGTACAGATACGAAGTTAAGGCATGGCAGAAATCCCATTGCGGAGCGATTCGGAACGGATTTTTGCAGACACCGGTCCAGCCAGACCGGACCGGTACACACACAATTTCAAGAAAGAGAGGAGACTGTATATGAGGTCCTCAAAGAAAAGAACGCTCAAGAAGGTATTAACGAACATCTTTGTCATTCTGCTGGTGCTCGTGTATTTCGGCAGCTCGGTTGCAAGCGAGTTTACCGGACAGATTAACTCTTTCCTGGGCATTTCCACATCAAAAATGGTCAACAAGGATGGCAGCCCTGTTGATGAAAATGCATATGCCAGATACTATGAGAGCGAGTTTACATCGGTTGCCGACCTGAAGGCTGCCGGACTTGCAAAGGTGCGTGAGGTGGAGGGCGAAGGCGCCGTTCTGCTGAAAAACGACAACAACACACTGCCGCTGCAGGGAACAGAAGTATCCCTCTTTGGTGCAACGGCAATCTCCCCGGTATACGGCGGTACCGGTTCCGGTGCGGTATCCTCAGCGGATGCTCCTTCCTATAAGGACGTCATGGAGGAAGGCGGTTTCACCGTTGTCAACAGCGAGCTGCTTGACTGGTACCTTGCAGAGGAATACGGGCGCGACTTTGATGAAGGAAACATCAACGAGGCTTCCTGGAAATCTATCCAGAAGTCGGATGCGGTAGATTCCTTCGGAAACGGCGAGGCGGCAATCTTCGTTGTCGGCCGTGTCGGCGGCGAGGCAAACGACCTCAAGAGCGTAAACCATGATGACGGACAGAACGGCGACTATCTGAGACTGAACAAGAGCGAGCGCGCTGTCCTGGAGGGTCTGAAGGAATATAAAGATGAAGGAAAGATTTCCTCCATCATCGTGCTGATTAACAGTGCGAACCCGATTTCCGCAGACTTTATCAACGAAGAAGACTACGGCATCGACGCGGCGCTGTGGATTGGTTCTGTGGGACAGACCGGTCTGTACGCGGTGGCGGACATCCTGTCCGGCGCGGTAAACCCGTCCGGTTCTCTTCCGGATACCTGGTGGATGGATAACCTGCTTGACCCGGCGATGGCGAACTTTGGAAGCTACACTTATGAAGGTTCAGAAAACTATGACTTCGGTTCCCACGGACGTGTGTACAATATGTACGTTGTATACCAGGAGGGCATTTATGTCGGCTACCGCTACACCGAGACGCGCTACGAGGATGTGGTGCTCGGCACGGAGAACGCGGGCGACTACGAGTATGACGAGGTTGTGGCATATCCGTTCGGCTACGGTCTGAGCTATACTGAGTTTGAGATGTCCGACATGGAAGTAAGCAAGAGCGGCGAAGGTCAGGATACCACCTACACAGTATCTGTCAATGTGACAAATACCGGCGACGTGGCGGGCAAGAAGGCCGTACAGATTTACGCGCAGAAGCCGTACACCGATTACGATAAGGAAAACCAGATTGAAAAGGCGGCGGTAGAGCTGGTCGGCTACGGAAAGACCCAGATGCTCGAACCGGGCGCAAGCGAGACCGTTACGGTAGAGGTACCGGAATACTTCCTTACCTCCTACGATGCATACGGCACCGGCGTTTATATTCTGGACGAAGGTAAGTATTACTTCACGGCGGCGGACAACTCCCATGTGGCGGCAAATAATATTCTTGCGGCAAAGGGCATGAAGGTGTCTGACGGCATGACAGAAGAGGGCAATGAGGACATGGTTTACGATGTGGACTATGACTTCGACAGCGAGACCTATGCGACGGCATACGGCACCGGCAGCGAAGTGACCAGCCTGTTTGCGGATACGGATATCAACCGCTACGAAGGAAGAGGCGACAACTCCGTTACCTATATCAGCCGCAGCGACTGGGAAGGCACAACGATGCTGTTTACCCCGGATGATGACGAAGGCTACAATACAAACTATGTAAAACTGACGATGACAGATCAGATCGCGGCGGATGTTGTGCTGGATGATTCCGACCTGCCGGAGAACGACGGCAACTGGCCGACGATGGGCTCCACAGAGACCACCTACCAGTTAATCGATATGCTCAATGACGAGAGCGGCAACCCGATTCCGTACAGCGATGAGAAATGGGAAGAATTCCTCGACCAGCTCACCTACAGCCAGCTCAGCCAGCTCTGCGCAGTCGGTCTGCGTATGACGGTTGCGGTACAGGAAATCGGTAAACCGGAAACCCTCGACCACAACGGGCCGAGCGGTGTGACACAGGCGTACAGCATCGGACCGAACGGTTATGCAACGCAGACGAACGACCCGGATAAGAGCCTGACAGGTACCTGCTATCCGTGTAACGGCATTATCGCGGCAACCTTCAACGACCAGCTCGTGGAGGAAGTCGGCACACTGATCGGCGAGGATGCAATGTGGGCAGGCTACGCAGGCTTCTACGGTACTGGTCTTAATATTCACCGCACCCCGTATGCAGGACGTGTGTTTGAGTATTATTCGGAGGATGGTATCCTCACCGGTCTGATTGCAGGCGTGGAGACAGCGGCGATCCAGTCCAAGGGCGTTTACGTTTACAACAAGCACTTTGCGCTGAATGACCAGGAAGAACAGCGTCAGGGTATCGGTACCTGGTGTAACGAGCAGGCGCTGCGTGAGCTCTACTTAAGAGCTTTCGAGCTTCCAATCGTAAATGCGGATGCGAAGTGTGTGATGACGGCGTTCAACCGTCTCGGCGCACACTGGGCAGGTTCCTATTATAATCTGATTACGTCATGGCTGCGCGGAGAAGCCGGCATGACCGGTTTTGCAGTAACCGATATGTATGACGGCAGCTACATGTCCAAGCCGCATGAGGTGCTGGCAGGAAACGATATTCCGGATAACTATCCGGGTGTGAGCGGAACAAATGTGGAGAACGCGGCGAGCGACCTCGGTTTTGAGTTTGCTGATTATGGTCCGGGCGCTTCCAAGGAGAACGCACAGATCGCGCAGGCAATGAGAGAATCCGCACACCGCATTCTGTACACCGTTGTACATTCCCGCGGTATGGACGGCATCAGCGCAGACACCATGATCGTGCAGGTAACGCCGTGGTGGTCCACGCTGTTGACGGTTCTGACCTATGTATTTGCGGTACTGTCACTGCTTTCCGCTATCTGGCTGGTTCTGGATATTGCAGGCATCAGCTTTAAGAAGAAAAAGAAGGCGTAATTCCGGCATACAGGTCCGGGCAGAAGCTGCCCGGACCGTAAAAAGAAAGGAAAAAAATTATGAGAAGACGTGAAAGTCTCCTGGACCGGGAATGGCAGTTTGCCGGACCTGGCGGAAAAACTACAACCGTCCGCCTTCCCCATACTTGGAATAATATCGACGGACAGGACGGCGGCAACGATTATTACCGCGGCACCTGCACCTACACGACCACCTTTGCGGCGCCCGCTTTTGCGGCGGATGCGGAGTGCGTTTATCTGGAATTTGACGGAGTGAACGCGACGGCGGACGTCACGCTGAACGGGCATCCCTGCTGTCATCATGACGGCGGCTATTCCACCTTCCGCGTGGAGGTGACGGATCTGCTGCAGACGGAAAACAGCCTGCAGGTGGCGGTGGACAACAGCGTGAACGACCATGTGTACCCGCAGAAGGCGGATTTTACCTTTTACGGCGGCATTTACCGTGACGTGAAGCTGATCGTGGCGAACAAAAAGCACTTCGATATGGACCACTTCGGCGGACCGGGCGTGAAGATTACGCCGGTCGTGGACGGAGAGGACGCGAAGGTAACGGTGGAGAGCTGGAACAATGCGCCGGAGGCGGAGACGGTCATCACCATTCTGGACGCTGCCGGAAAGCCGGTGGCGGCGGGTGCGGGAAGCAACGCGGTGATCGTGATGAAAAAGCCGCACCGCTGGGACGGCGTGAAGGACCCGTATCTGTATACGGCGGTCGCGGAGCTGAAGGAAGACGGAAACGTGCTCGACGAGGTGCGTCTGCGCTTCGGTGTGCGCGCGTTCCATGTAGATAAGGATAAGGGATTTTTCCTGAACGGGCGCTGCTACCCGCTGCGCGGCGTGTCGCGCCATCAGGACAGAAAAGGGCTGGGCAATGCGATTACGCAGGCAGAGCACGATGAGGACCTGGAGCTGATACGGGAAATGGGCGCAACCTCCATCCGTCTGGCGCACTACCAGCACAGCCAGTATTTTTACGACCGCTGCGATGAAATGGGTTTTGTGGTGTGGGCGGAGATTCCCTATATTTCCGAGCACCTGACGAATGGACGAGAGAACACGATTTCGCAGATGAAGGAACTGATTACGCAGAACTATCATCATGCCTGTATCGTGTGCTGGGGCGTATCGAATGAGATTACGATTTCCACAAAGGATAAAAAGGATATGCTGGACAACCATCACGTGCTGAACGATCTGTGCCACGAGATGGACTCCACCCGCCTGACGACGCTTGCCTGCTACGCAATGTGCGGACCGTTCAACAAGGTGGCGCATATCACGGATATTGTGGGCTGGAATCTGTATCTTGGCTGGTATGTTCCGGGACTGTTTTTAAATGACCTCTGGATCAGCTTCTTCCATCTAGTATATCCGAAGCGCTCCCTGTGCTTTTCGGAGTACGGCTGCGAGGGAATGCCGAATCTGCATTCGGCGCATCCGCGCCGCGGCGACCACACGGAGGAGTACCAGGCGAAGTACCATGAATTTATGCTGCGCTGCTTTAACCGCCATCCGTATATGTGGGCGAATTATGTGTGGAACATGTTCGATTTTGCGGCGGACGCGCGTGACCAGGGCGGCGAGCCGGGCATGAATCACAAGGGGCTTGTGACCTTCGACCGCAAGACGAAGAAGGACAGCTTTTATCTGTACAAGGCGTTCTGGAGCGACGAGCCGTTCGTGCATATCGCCGGAAAGCGCATGGCTGACCGCACGGGCGAGAACACGAAGGTGAAGATTTATACGAACCAGCCGCATGTGAAGCTGTATAATAATGGCAAGGTGATGGGCGAGGCGGATGTGGATAAGGTTGTTACCTTTACCGTGCCGCTCTCGGATGTGAATAAGCTGGAGGTGCGTGCGGGCAAGCTGCGCGATACGGCGGTGCTGAAAAAGGTGAGCAGCCCGAATCCGTCCTACAAGCTGAAGAAGGATAAGAATAAGCAGAAGAGCAACTGGGTGTAGCGCGCTGTCCTGCTGAAGAAAAAATGAAAGGAGTCTGTAGAAATGAGTGATTCTGCAAAGACGACCAGAACAGAAAGCGTGAACCGCGCGAAAGCATACCAGCTTGTGCTGTTTCCGCTGAATAACGGCGCCACGAACGTATACTTTGTGCTGGTACTTTCCTATATTGCCATGTTCGGCAACGGAGTGCTGGGGCTGTTGATGGCGTTTGCAACTATCATGGTAACAGCGATGCGTCTGTGCGACGCGATTACCGACCCGATTATCGGTGCGCTGATTGACCGCACCAGCGGAAAATTCGGTAAGTTCCGCCCGTTTATGATTCTCGGAAACCTGATTATGGCGGTGAGCATCCTTGTGCTGTACCTGCTTACGCCGATGATTCCGGAATCCATGATGTGGCTGCGCTACGTGGCGTTTGTTGTATTATATTTTGTATGGGTAATCGGTTATACCTTCCAGACCTCCTGCACCCGTTCCGGGCAGACGGTTCTGACAAATGACCCGAAGCAGCGCCCGATGTTCACGCTGTTCAACACGGTGGGAAGCCTTATCGGTATGGGCGCCATGCAGTTCTTGGCGCCGATTATCCGCTCCAACGTGGGTGACTACAATACGGCGGCATTCTACCGCGTGCTGGCTCCGCTGGGTATCGCGATTTCTATCGTGCTGACCATTCTGGCGGTCATCGGTATCTGGGAGAAGGACCAGCCGAAGTATTACGGAATCGGCGGAGACAAGGCCGAGAAGGTAAAGGTTTCCGAATACATTGAGATTATCAAGGGCAACAAGCCGATGCAGCGTCTGATGGTTGCCGGCGCGGGCTGTAAGCTGGCGCTCGCCATTGCGACGAACGTATCCGTTCTCTGTATGCTGTACGGCAGTATGATGGGAGATTACGACGGACTGTATCTGCCGATGATGGTGCTCGGTTATGCATGCTCGGCTCCGTTCTTCCTGCTGACCATCCGTACCTCGCAGAAGCACGGACAGAAGGCGTCCCTGGAGAAATATGTACGCCTCGCGCTGATCATGTACATAGGTGTGCTGGTGCTGCTGCTGTTCTGGAGACAGGGCGACCCGCGGTTCAACCTTTCACTTATGGGAGAGAACGGTCTTTCCATTAACCTGTATACGGTGCTGTTTATCATTTTCTTTGGTATCGGCTACGGCGCATACTATTCTACCGCGGACATGCCGATTCCGATGGTGGCGGACTGCTCGGACTACGAGACGTACCGTTCCGGAAAATACATTCCGGGTATCATGGGTACGCTGTTCAGTCTGGTGGATAAGCTGGTTTCCTCGCTGGCTACCACGGTTGTGGCGCTGGCGGTATCCTGCATCGGTCTGAAGGATTTGCCGGCGGCGGAGACGCCGTATGCGGCGGGTATGAACTGGGTAGTAATCGTGCTGTTCTGCATTATCCCGATGCTGGCATGGCTTGCTACGCTGATCGCCATGAAGGGCTACACGCTGACAGGTGCGAAAATGAAGGAGATTCAGGCGGTGAACGCGGCGAGAAAAGCAGCGATCGCCGATGGAAAGACGATGGACCAGGCGATGAAAATGTACCAGACCATCGACCAGGTTCCGGGGGAATTTAAATAATGCCAGGACTGCTCTATAGTGGGCAGCAAAGCCAGGGAAAAAGTTAAAAATATGCGATTTCTCATTTGTAAATTTTACATTTCTATATTATAATAGAGCATAGAAGTGGCGGAATAACCGCAGAACACAGTATCCGTGCGGATAATGTGCTTCGGCGGTTATTTTCGTTCAGAATCAGCATGGGCATCCCGGACGGACTGCCTGTGGCGGCGAGGGAGGAAGAGTATGCTTCTGATTGCGATTGTAGATGACGATGCAAAGGAGATGCAGGAGCTGGTCGGCTGTGTGGAGCACTATTTTAATGCCAGGGGTGAGGAGCATGTCATCCACCGGTATTATGATGGGGTGGAGTTTATCCGCAGCCGGGAGCTGTATAATATCGTGTTTCTGGATATCCGTCTGGGCGATATGGACGGGATGGACGCGGCGAAGTTCCTGCGTATTGTAAATAAAGAGGCGCAGCTTATCTTTGTGACCCACATGGCGCAGTTTGCCATCCGCGGCTATGAGGTGGACGCGATGGATTTTATTATAAAGCCGATAGACCAGTTCTCTATCGACCGTGTGCTGGACAAGGCTATCAAGCGTATCAATGACAGCACAAATGTCACGCTTGCCCTGAAGACCTCGGACGGTATTGTGAGCATACCCTCCAACAGCATTTACTATGTGGAGGTGTACGACCACGATCTGATTTATCACACGGAGCAGGGAGAATATAAGGTGCGCGGCAGGCTGGGCGAGGTGCGCAAAAAGCTGGATGACCGCAATTTCATCCAGTGCAACCGGTCCTACCTTGTCAATATGCGGCATATTAAGCGGGTGGGCAGTGATTTTGTGGAAGTAAACAATGAGCGCGTGCAGATTTCAAAATCGCATCAGAAGGAGATAGAGCAGCGCTTTATTAACTTCCTGGGGAAAAGCGTATGATGACGCCGGTCTGGTGGATACGCGATATCGACTGGCGCATATCCTCCGGAATCATTTTTTTCATCCATCTTGTTGTCTGGAACCGCGGGGAGAAGCAGCGCTCCTTTGGTGCGCGCATCCTTCTGAGCTTCGCCCTGCTCTGCGCGGCGAGCTGGTGTATGCGCTATACGCTGGAGGTCGTCCTGTCCGCAAAAGCGCTGATGGCGGTCGGCTACAGCTTTTACATCATGGTGCTGAGTCTGCTGTTTATCCTCTGCACCCGGTTCTGCTATCATATTTCCAGCGATATTGTTATTTTCAACAGCATTATCGCGCTTACCATTTACCGGATATCCTGGGACGCGGTAAAGCTGATTTCTGCGATCCCGGTCAGCCCGGACGCCGCCTGGACGGGCGGAAGCCCCTTCCAGTCCATTATGTCCTATCTGCTGTATGTGATGATTGAGATATGCTGTGTGAGACTGTATCAGCATTTTGTACGGCGCGATGTATCCTTCCCGCTGAAGGAAATCTGGTGGATATACGTTGTGATTCTGCTCAGTCAGATGCTGCTGGAGTTTATGTATCAGCTTCTGTATCAGGGAAACACTATGGCGGGGATGCTGTTTTTCCTGACGGCGCTTTTGTACAGCATTGTAAATTTTATTCTGCTGCTGATGATGGCGTCTCTATCGCTACTGCAGCATGAAAACCTGAGTATGCAGAATTTTATCAGCAGCAAGCAGCGCTACTATGAAATCAGCCGCGAGGGAATTTTATCCCTGCAGATTAAATGCCACGATTTGAAGCATTATATCAATCTGCTGCGTTCGACGGACGGGCAGCGGCAGTTTCAGAAGTACCTGGACAGCCTGCGGGATTCCATCGATGAATTTAACACGGTGGTGGATTCCGGCAATAAGAGCCTGGACGTTGTGCTGACGGAAAAAAATATCATCTGCTCGATGAACGGAGTGCGCTTTACGTATATCGTGGACGGCAGGCTGTTTTACTGTCTGACAGACATGGAGATTTACGCGCTCTTCGGAAACGCGATGGACAATGCCCTGGAGGGAATGGAAAATGTGGCGCACCCGGAGAAGAAGTTTATTTCCCTGCGGGCGGCAAGACGCGACGATATGGTGATTCTGGTGGTGGAGAATTACTTTGAGCATGAGCTGAAATTTGAAAACGGCTTGCCGGTCACCACGAAGGAGGAAGAGCATCACCACGGCTTCGGGCTGCGCTCGATTATTGCAATCGCGCAGCAGCACGGTGGAAACGCTTCCGTGGAGGCGGAGGGCAATACCTTCCGGCTGACGGTATCCATGCGGATTGAGCCGCAGGACGGGGAGAATGTATAAAGAACGCCGGAAAAATCCTGCGGTGGAAATGTCAGAATACACAAAAATAAAAAACATTTACGACAAAAATTATGATATTCGCGAAAAAACTATACACTTGCGATGGAAAAATGGAGAGTGCCGCAGAGAGGGTGCTCTTCTTTTTTGTGCAAAAGTGTGGTATACTCGGAACAAATGAATCAATGGTCCGTGCATTGATTTGATTTTACAAAACTTCATATCAAAAGGAGGATAAATGTATGAAGAAAACTATGAAAAAAGCTGTCAGCGTGATGACTGCGACAGCGATGGCAGCGTCTCTGACGACCGCGGCTTTTGCGGAAGAGGGAAGCTCTGCCGAGTACATTGCGGCGCCGTACAGCGTTGACGAGGAGCTGCAGGGACCGACGGAGTATCTCGACCCGGTGTTCTATGAGAACGCGGACGGACCGACCATCGGCGTTACGCTGGTTGGCGTGATCCAGCAGGACGGCCTTTATTTCAAGGACAGCGACAACGACCAGGAGCTTGACGCATTTGAGGACTGGCGTCTTTCCACAGACGAGCGTGTGGCGGACCTGCTCACAAAGCTGAACAGAGAGCAGCGCGTGGGTCTTCTGGTAAACCAGCTTATGTGCAGCCCGACCGCAAAATCTGCGGAAGAGGTTTACGATGAGGAAGGCAATGTGATTTTCAGCCAGCTTATGACGGTAACTCCGGATGCGCTGCATATGGTGCTTGCAGAAGAAGAGGAAGATGGCGAAGAAGGAGATTTTGCTTCGAAGGCTGCAGGAGCAGCGGCAGGCATGGGGGCGGAAGCACGTCCGAACAGCACCGGCGAGATGCTTACTTTTGAGAGCCGTTCCGGTGTACTTCGTGTGACAACGGATGCAGAGACCGGCGCACTGTGGACAAACGCAGTAAACATGACGGCAGAGTATGCGGCAGTTGCCAAGAGCGAGCCGACCGTGCCGTTTACCATCATTTCCAACCCGCAGGCAATCTATGCGGCTCCGGCATCGGAAGGTATCGCAGCTGCTGTAATGGGCGACGTTGCAGCGGACGGAGATTACAGCCTGGTAGAGCGCTATGCGGATATCGACCGTCAGGTATGGGATGCAAAGGGCATCAGCCGTATGTACGGTCCGCAGATCGACCTTATCACAGACCCGCGCTGGAACCGCAACAACGGTACATACTCTGAGGTTCCGGATGTAACGGCGGGCATCGCTTCCGCGCTGGTATCCGGTTATCAGACGGGAACAGACGGCGTGCAGGACGGCGATGTTGCTCTGATCATGAAGCACTTCCCAGGTGACGGCGCAGCTTACAACGGCTACGAGTCCCACAATAAGATCGGTGAGTGGCGTGTATACCAGACAGAGGGTTCTCTGGAGAAATATCAGCTTCCGGGCTTTGCAGCGGCAATCGACGCAGGCGTTGCCGGCATTATGCCGGGCTACAGCCGTCCGGCGGACGAAGGCACCTACGGCAGCGTGGCTCAGAGCTACCAGGGTGTGGAGCTTGACCCGGAGCAGCTTGCAAATGCGTACAATACCACCATCCTCGGCACACTGCTGAAGGATACAATGGGCTTTGACGGCTTTATCAATACCGATTCCGGTATCGTGGAAATGGGTATGCAGTTCGGTGCGGAGGATCTGACCGTTCCGGAGCGTATCGCGGCAATCATCAACGCAGGTTCTGATGTAATCGGCGACTGGTTCAGCGGCATTAACTGGGATGCTTTCTATGAAGCATATGACCAGGGTCTCATCGAGCAGGAAGCGCTTGACCGTGCAAACGGCAATACGCTGGCAACTGTTTTCGAAATGGGACAGTTTGAGAATCCGTATAAGGATGTAGAAGAGAGCAAGGCAACTCTGGACGGTCTGGCAGCAGATATCGAAGCAATCGGCACCGAGCTGAGCCAGAAATCCGTTGTTCTGATGAAGAATCATGAGAGCGTACTTCCGCTGGCAGACACTTCCAAGAGCGTTTACATCGCATCCTTCACAAGCGCAGGAGAAGATGAGGCGGCTCTGGAAAACTGGACGGCTGCATTTGAAGAGGCTGGTTACACCATCGCAGGCAGCGCGGAGGAAGCGGACATCGCATTCCTGGATGTAGTTCCGGGAGGCGTTTCCAACAGCAACACCTTTATGAACGTTATCGACCTGGTAGACGAGCTGGAGGTTGATGAAGTAAATCATCCGACAGATGCGTCCAAGACAGGCGAGACAGTAGAAGCTACCACTCTGATGGATGTAGAGGATATCCCGGAAATCGCAGATGCGGTACATGCAAACGGAGGTATCGTAATCGCTTCCATCGACATCAGCAGCCAGTGGATCCTTACAAACCTTGAGCCGTACTGCGACGGTCTGATCGGTTCTTTCTCAACACCGGTTTCTGCACGTATGGATGTGCTCACAGGCGCTTACAACCCGACCGGTAAGCTTCCGGTAACAATGGTTTCCTGCAACGAAGTGATCGCAGTAAACGAAGTGACCGCAGAAAACGGCGAGACCTACGAAATCTGCGTATCCCCGAACGATGTTCCGGGTTATGACAAAGACCAGTATATCGCAGAGGATGTACTTGCACAGTCTCCGTCCGGCAGCTTTGCATACCAGGATGCAGACGGCAACATGTACAGCGCATGGTATGGTCTGAGCTATGATTCCGCAGAAGCGGCTGCAGAGGATGCGGTTGAAGAAGCTGTAACTGAGGCAGCAGAAGCGGCAGAGACAGAAGCAGAAACTGAGGCGTAAGCCGGAAAACTGGAACAAAAAGTGTAAGCCGGATGCGGCGGACCGTGCACAAAAACGAGACATTGTGATATGTTTTTGCGATAACACGGGCAACAGAACAGGCAAAAGAAAAATGAGCAAAATTCTGCGCCGGGAAAGGCAGACTATACAAAAATAAAATCCGTTGACGGCAAAAATAGGACACTTTGCGACAAAATAATATTTTCGCGTTGAAAAAATGGAGGTACCCGTATTTTACGGGTACTTCTTTTTTGTGCAAAAGTATGATATTCTATGCGCATAAAAGGAGCCGGTAGTGGATTATGCTGGTTCCATTTAAAATACATACCAAAAGGAGGACAAGATGAAGAAAACAATGAAGAGGACGGTCAGCGTGGCGACAGCACTGACGATGGCGGCATCACTGACGGGCGCAGTTTTTGCGGAAGATACAGCGGAATATATTGCGGCGCCATATACGGTGGAAGAGGGAATCGAATGCCCGACGGAGTATCTGGCTCCGGTATTCTATGAGAATGCGGACGGTCCGACCATCGGTGTGACGCTGGTTGGCGTTATCTCACAGGATGGCATGTACTTTAAGGACAGCGACAACGATCAGGAGCTGGATGCTTTTGAGGACTGGCGCCTCAGCTCAGAGGAACGTGCGGCGGATCTGATTGGAAAGATGACGCAGGAGCAGCGCATCGCACTTCTGAAGAATGCGCTGGTAACCAGCCCGTCGGCGACAACGGCGGACGAGGTGTATGACGAGGAGGGGAATGTTATCCTCAGCCAGCTTGTGATGCTTCCGGTGGAAGAGGATGAAAACGCAGAGGAAGAGGGCGAGGCGGACCCGATGGCGGCGCTCGGCTCCGGTTTTGATTATTCAAATGTGACGGTGGCAGAGGTACGCTCCGGCGTTCTCCGCAAGGATACTGATACGGAGACAGGCGCACTCTTTAACAATGCGCTGAATCAGCTGTCCGAGTTTACGGCGGTATCAAAGGGCGAGGTAAATATTCCGTTTATGCTGATTTCCAATCCGATGACTACCGGCTACCCGGCGACGCAGGGCTTTGCGGCGGCTGCGATCGGTGACGGAAATTATGATCTGATCCAGAAGTTTGCGGAGCTGGATGCCGAAATCTGGGATGCAAAGGGCATCCGCCAGATGTATGGTCCGCAGATCGACCTGATTACGGACCCGCGCTGGAGCCGTAACGAGACGACCTACACCGAGGATCCGGAGGTAATGTCCGGTATCGCAAATGCGCTGGTTGTCGGCTATCAGCATGGCACAGACGGCGCGCAGGATGGCGATGTTGGTCTGATCATGAAGCATTTTCCGGGCGATGGCGCTGCGGAAAATGGATTTGAATCGCACTATGGCATGGGACAGTGGCGCATTTATGCGACCGAGGGTTCCCTGGAGAAATATCAGCTCGTTGGTTTCCAGGCTGCAGTAGACGCGGGCGTTGCAGGTATCATGCCGAGCTACAGCCGTCCGGCTACTGACGGACGCAGCGCAGCACAGAGCTATAAGGGCGTTGAGATTACTCCGGAGGAAATCGGAAGTGCGTACAACACCACGATGCTTCAGACGCTGCTGAAGGATACGATGGGCTTTGACGGCTTTATTAACTCCGATTCCAACATCATTACAAATCAGTTCTGGGGTGCAGAGGATATGACCGAGGCGGAGCGCTACGCGGCTGTTATCAACGCGGGCTGTGATGTTGTCGGCGACGGCTTCAGCGCAACGATGGACCTGACGTCTGTTACGGAAGCGGTGACATCCGGTCTGGTGACAGAGGAAGCGTTTACACGCGCAACCACAAACCGTATGGTATCTTACTTTGATATGGGCATGTTTGACAATCCGTATCGCGATGCGGCAGAGAGCAAGGCGCTCGGCGAAGAGAAGGCGGACGAAATTTCCGCTATGAAGACGGAGCTGAACCGGAAGTCGGTCGTTCTGATGAAGAATCATGAGAATGCACTGCCGCTTTCCGATACCTCTAAGAAGGTTTATGTTGCATCCTTCACGGCAAACGGAGAGGATGAGACAGCTCTGGAAAACTGGACGGCTGCTTTTGAAGGTGCCGGATACACGCTTGTTGAAAGCGCGGAAGAAGCGGATATTGCATTCCTGGATGTAGTTCCGGGCGGCGTTTCCATGAGCGCGGAGTACATGGCGGTTCTGGATCTGGCAGATGGTCTGGAGGCTGACCAGGTGAGCACGGAAGACCAGAAAGAAAAGACCGGCGAGACGGTTGACGTTACCACACTGTCTGACGTGGAGGATATTGCGGAAATCGCGGATGCGGTACATGCAAACGGCGGTATCGTGGTGTCATCTGTGAATATCTCCAATCCGTGGATTCTGACGAATCTGGAGCCGTACTGTGACGCGCTGCTCGGTTCCTTCTCCACATCGGTAGAGGGACGCATGGATGTTCTGACCGGCGCTTACAATCCGACCGGCAAGCTCCCGGTAACGATGGTATCCTGCAATGAAGTGATTGCAGTAAACGATACGGATATCGACGGCACGACTTACCCGGTATGCGTATCCCCGAACGATGTTCCGGGCTATGACAAAGACCAGTATATCGCGGAGGATGTGCTTGCACAGTCCCCGTCCGGCAGCTATGCATACAAGGATGCGGACGGCAACGTATATACATCCGGCTTCGGTCTGAGCTACGGCGCAGCGGAAGCGGTGGCAGATGCAGGAACAGCGGCAGGTGCGGCCGCAAAAGATAAGCCGGAAGCGGAAACAGAAGAAGTAACGGAAGACGCAACAGAAAGTGCAACGGAAGCACAGACCGAAGCGGCGACAGAAAGCGAGACGGAAGCGACATCAGAAAGCGCAACTGAGGCGCAGACGGAAGCAGCGGAAACCGAAACAGCAGCGGAAGGCGCAACGGAAGTGCAGACGGAGGCGGCTGAAACGGAAACAGCTGAAACAGAAACAGAGGCGGCGTAATGTCCTGAATTGCATGCCAATGTTCTGTCGGATTGCAGCCGTGCAAGTGGAAAATTTTGCGCCGGAAAAGACAGATTACACAAAGATGAAGATGATTAACGACAAAATATGGCTGTTCACGACAGAAAAATCTGCTCGCGACAAAAAGAGCGGGATAGCCGCATTCTCCGGGTGCTTCTTTTTTGTGCAAAAGTGTGATATTCTATTATCTATAAAAAATAATAATTAAGGGGTACCCTGTCGGGGCTTCCCCTTCAGCGAAAGGAGAACGATTTATTATGAAAAAGCAATTTGTTGCAGCATTGATGGCACTGATGATGGTTCCGGTAAGCGTATCCGCAGAAGATGCAGATATCTCTATGGAGCTGAATTATGAAGCAGCACCGGAAGATTACGAGGGCACCTGGACACTGGTAAATGCGTATACCGCAGATGACGGTATTCTGGAAGTAGCTCCGGATGCGTGCACATTGGAAATCGAGCTGAGCATCGACGCAAACAAGCTGGTAGACGAAGCTGCTTATATCCATGCAGATGCCACCAACCTGCAGGGAACCATGTCCTTTAATCATGACGATATCGATGTAGAGGACTACAAGTGCTCCGCAAGCTGGGAGAACTGGACAACCGTAGATGTTGTGGGCGAAGGCGAGTGCAACTTCAGCGGCGCAGACAAATTCAAAATCCGTGATGATGACGAAGGCGTTTTCTTTGACGTAATCACAGGCGTGGAAATCGACGACATGGAGCTCTTTGACGTAATCGGTCTGAATGCAGACGGACAGCTCATCGTTGGTTACTCTGAGGATCACATCGAGAAGGATGCTGACGCAGAGTGGTCTTACGCTTACATCTTCGAAAAAGCAGAATAATAGTTACTGCTTACTTCGTTTACAGCAAGTATTTGAGGCTGGCGGGAACAGTAGAACATAGCGTAATTATGCAGCGCGCCGGGCAGGGCAGAGAAAAGCTCTGCGGACAGCGCGGTCAGACAGGGGAGGAAATCCGCAAAAGGGTTTTCTCCTCTTTTGTCTTTTTACGCCTGGCGACGTACATTTCTAACAGATAAAGGTTTCCTATCTGCTCCGGCAGCTGAATGGGTAATGTAATGCTTTTTTTGTTTCATGAATCCATTTCAGTACATCACTTTTCATCTTATATTTTGAAAGAACCTCACTGGAATTAAAATTTGTTATATTTTTGGAGGGTAACCGAGTAGTTACGTGGGATGCGGTAAATATGGGAAAGTTTCATAAAAACAACTTGCATAATTTGAAATCTCATATTATAATTTATATGCAACAAGAAAACAGTGTTGACTTCTGCTTCTTCCTGTGATATAGTGTTTTTATCGAAAGCGTGCTAATCTGTAGCTTCTGGATTACAATTCAAAGCCGTTCGGCTGCACATTTCAGAAAAATACTATAAAAAATAGGAGGATGGAAATTGGCGGAAAAAGATATTATTTTAAAGGAGTACCAGAGAGACAGCAGACATTTCTGCGATTTTGTGAACGGAGCGCTCGCACAGGGCAGACCTTTGCTGAAAAGAGGGCAGCTTGTCCCGGTGCCGACAGAGTTGGTACTGGTAAAGGACACGGAAGAGGATGATGAGAACGCGGTTGTAAAAACCGTACAGCGCTTCCGCGATATCACCGGGAAGGCGGAAGCAGATAAAAATGCGGGATGCATTATCGTTGCAATACAGAACCAGACAACCGTGGATTACGGGATGCCGCTGCGTGTGATGCTGGAGGACGCCCTGGAGTATGATGTGCAGAGGCGCACAAAGAAAAACCGGAAGCTTCATAAGGGCGAGAAGCTCTGCCTGGTAATCACTCTGGTTTTTTACTATGGCACCACACCCTGGAGGGCACCTTCAGACCTTGCGGAGATGATAAGCGTTCCGCGGGAATTCAGACAGCTCAGGGAATACATACAGTCGTATCCAA
This sequence comes from Marvinbryantia formatexigens DSM 14469, assembly GCF_025148285.1. NCBI lineage: Bacteria > Bacillati > Bacillota > Clostridia > Lachnospirales > Lachnospiraceae > Marvinbryantia > Marvinbryantia formatexigens. The sequence continues at coordinate 3,295,132 of NZ_CP102268.1, forward strand.
TCGTGGTGGTGACGCCGGAAAATGTCGACACCGCCTGCTTCCGGGGCGGCTGGCAGGAGATTTTAGAGATTCTGAGGCGGCAGAACGATGAGAAGGAAATGGGACGCTATCTGGAGAAAAACCGGGCAATATACGAGAAACTTCCGGAGGATACCAACCGGGTAATCTTCGCGCTGACGGACCATCTGGACTATTACAGGGAATTAAAAGAGAAAGGGGAGAAAATCACGATGTGCAAGGCATTTACCGACCATTACAAATCGGGAGTGGAAGAAGGAAAAAAGCAGGGCATGAAGCGCGGAAGAAGGCAGGGAATTAAGCAGGGTAAAAGACAGGGGATGGATATGGGTATCCGTGCGATGATAGAAACCTGCCGTGAACTTAAGATACCCAGAAATGAGACGAAAAAGAGAGTTATGGATAAATGCCGGATTACAGAAGAAATGGCAGAGCGATATATGGCAAAATACTGGTGAAAACAGGAAAATTACGCAAAAACCTCTTGACCTGGAGCAAACTCCAGATGTTATACTGCATAAAAGCCGGAAGAGAATGGCAGAGCGGCAGCATGCCGCCGGTGGAAGGCAGGGAGAATGTATGACGATTTCAGAAGTAAGCAGGAAATACGGGCTGACGCAGGATACGCTGCGCTATTATGAGAAGGCGGGGATGATACCGCCGGTCCACCGCACGGCAGGCGGTCTGCGCGATTACACGGAGGAGGACTGCGGCTGGGTGGAGCTGGCGAAATGTATGCGCGGTGCGGGACTGCAGGTGGAAGCAATCGCGGAATATGTAAGGCTTGCGCAGCAGGGTGACGGCACCATAGCGGACCGCTGCAGCCTTCTGAAGGAGCAGCGCGTGCAGCTAAAGGAGCAGCTTCAGTCCGTGGAGGCGGCTCTGGAACGTCTGGATTACAAAATAGCCTGCTACGAAGAAGCGGTGAAAACCGGCGTGCTGAAATGGCACTGAGTATCCGGCGGATGTGCATGGAACCGGTGGTGGTGTCTGGCATCATCAGACAGTTAAGAGACCGGAGGATTTGTACAAAAAAATCAGCCGGGATGTGGAACGTCCGGTGCAGAAAGAAGGAGGATATGCGATGATTTACAGAAAATTCCAGGATTTAGAATTATCGGCGCTTGGCATGGGAGCAATGCGTCTGCCGGTGATTGACGGAAACGACAGTGTGATCGACGAGGCGGCAGTAAATGAGATGGTGGCGTATGCCATGAAGCAGGGAATCAATTATTACGATACAGCCTGGGGCTATCACAATGGAAATTCCGAGCTTGTCATGGGCAGGGCGCTGGCAAAATACCCGCGGGAAAGCTTTTATCTTGCTACCAAATTTCCGGGCTATGATTTGTCAAACATGGATAAGGTGGAAGAAATTTTTGAGAAGCAGCTGGAAAAATGCGGGGTGGAATACTTTGATTTTTACCTGTTCCATAACGTATGCGAAATGAATATCGACGCCTACCTCGACCCGAAATACGGCATTTTTGAATATCTGCTGAAGCAGAAGGAGAACGGACGCATTAAGCATCTGGGCTTTTCCGCGCATGGCAGCTACGATGTGATGAAGCGTTTTCTGGACGCTTACGGTGAGCACATGGAATTCTGCCAGATCCAGCTGAACTATATTGACTGGGAGTTCCAGAATGCGAAGGAAAAGGTGGAGCTCTTAAAGGAGCATCATCTGCCGGTATGGGTGATGGAGCCGCTCCGCGGAGGAAAGCTGGCAAAGCTTTCACCGGAGAATGAGGCGAAGCTGCAGGCACTTCGTCCGGAGGAGGGGATCCCGGCGTGGGCGTTCCGCTTCCTGCAGACGCTGCCGGAGGTGACAATGGTGCTTTCCGGAATGTCAAACGAAGAGCAGCTGAAGGATAATATCAGAACCTTTGGTGAAGACAGACCGCTTTCAGAAGAGGAAATGAAGACGCTCCTGGAGATTGCCGGTCAGATGACGGGCGGAGTGCCCTGCACGGCATGTCATTACTGCGTATCACATTGTCCGCAGGGGCTGGATATTCCGATGCTGCTGAAGCTCTATAATGAGCATTCCTTTACCGGCGGCGGATTTATTGCGCCGATGGCGCTGATGGCGGTGCCGCAGGAAAAACAGCCGGGCGCCTGCCTGGGCTGCAGAAGCTGCGAGGCGGTCTGTCCGCAGCAGATTAAGATTTCTGAAGCGATGGCAGATTTTGCGGCAAAGCTGAAATAATAAAAAGACGCTGTCCTGTCCGGCGGCAGATAACAGGGCAGTCTGGCCGGACTGATACGAAGCAGACGCGCCGGGAACAGACCATTTATCAGACAAACTCCGCGAAAATGTACAAAATTTGTACATTGTGCGGAGTTTGCCTATTGTTGCGGAAAAAGGTTCTCTCTAAGATAAAGGCAGAAGCCGTTTGGTGAATCTGGAAATAAAGCGGAAAAACGCGTTTTCTGAAGGAGGGAATGACTATGGACGTGTCAGATGGGATGATGAAATCCGGGCTGAAGATGGCAATCGATTATATCGGAAAGGATCCGGATGTAAATATGGGCAGGCTGATGGACTGGGTGGACCGCATAGCGGGGGAAGGACCGGAAAGCTGCGAGCCGCAGAGAAAAGTCTTCCGGAGAATACTGGAGGAACCGGACAGCAGCATGTACCGGCTTCTGAAAAATCTGTGGACGGACATTGACGGGCGCGTGCTGAAGACGATTTTCGAAAATTATGTGCTGAATGCAAAGCTGACCGGCAGGCAGCAGCGGGAACATCTGGGCAGACGGTATGAATGCAGTATTCCGCAGGTGATTCTGATTGAGCCGACCTCCGCCTGCAATCTGCGCTGCAGCGGCTGCGGTATGAGCCGGTACGGCAGCAGACGGGATCTGAGCTTTGACGAGCTGGATTATTTCATCTGCCAGGGCAAGGAGCTTGGCGTTTATACGTATATCTACGCAGGCAGAGAGCCGCTGATGAGAAAATATGATTTGATTGCGCTCTGCCGGAAGCATCATGACTGTCAGTTCCTGGTATGTACCAATGCTACCCTGTTAAATGAGGAGTTTGCGGAAAAGATGCTGGAGCTGAAAAATCTGATCCCGGTAATCCGCCTGGACGGGTTTGAGGAGGAGATGGAAGGGCGTTACGGAAAAGGAACCTTTGCAAAGATTGTGGAGGCGATGGAGATTCTGAAAAAGAAAAGGCTCCTCTTTGGCATCCATGTCTGTTATACCGGCGGGAATATGGAATTTGTCAGCAGCGACAGCTATATCGGGCAGATAATGGAGTGGGGCGCAAAGTTTGTGTGGTATTTTCCGTATATGCCGGTTGGAAAGAGCGCGGCAGGGGCGCAGGCAGTCGGGGAGCAGCCACAGACAATCTCCGGCCGGCAGGCAGTTCCGGGAGAGCCACAGACAGTCTCCGGGCGGCAGACTGTCCGGGAGAAACTGCAGCCGACAGGGGAGCAGCGCGGATTTATGCATCAGAGAGTGCGCGGGCTGCGCCGCACGTACCCCATCTTTGCGATAGATTTTCAGAGCGGTGGGAAGTATGCGGACAACTGTTCCGGTGGCGGAGAGTATGCGGACGACTGTTCCGGTGATGTGAAACAAACAGACGGCTGCTTTGGCGACGGACGTCGTTATCTGCATATCAATGCCGACGGGGATGCCGGACCGTGTACGTCCCTCCACTATCCGGAATTGAACATCCGCAGGCAGTCGCTGCTGGAGATTCTGCAGTCGCCGGTCTTTACAGCATAACGATGCCGGCTGTCCGGCGAAAGTGTTAAAAAAATAACTGGCGGCGCCGCGCGGGCTGTGATAAGATAAGGAAAAGAGAATGCGAAATTGGGAGGTAAGCATGTCACAGCTCACGGAGAGAGCGATTGAAAAATCGTTTATCAGACTTTTAAATGAGGTGCCGTTCGATAAAATTACAGTAAAGGATATCGTGGAGGATTGCGGGATCAACCGTAATACCTTCTATTATCACTATGAGGATATTTTTGATTTGCTGCATAAAGTGTTTGAAAAGCGGGCTGCGGAGGTGCTGGCGGAGGGGATTGCGCAGAACGACTGGCAGGAGAGCTTTCTGCGCTGTACGCTGTACGCGCTGGAAAACCGCAGAGAAATTTATCATATCTATAATTCCGTAGACCGCTGCCAGCTGGAACGCTTTCTGTACAATGTGGCCGGCGAGATTATGTTGTCCTATGTGCGCGCACAGGCGGAGGGGATGCAGGTTTCCGTGGATGATATCGGGACGATTGCGGATTTTTACAAATGCGCGCTGGTGGGGATTGTGCTGGAATGGCTCGACGGAGGCATGAAGCAGGAGCCGGAGGAATTTATCCGCCGGGTCGGATTCCTGCAGGAGGGCAGCATCGCCCGGATGCTCGCAAGAGCGGCGCAGGAGAGCGGAGCGCAGCAGCAAAGCGGAGCGTAGTCAGCAGGCGTGCGCAGACCAGAAAACTTCCGTCTGTGCGGCTGGATGCTCCGAAGAGCTTCCAGAGCATTGATTCATTCGCAAAAATTCAGACAAAACAGGGTCCATGCACAAAAAATGTGCATGGATTTTTTTATGCCTATAGAAAAAACGCCGGGCGTCTGGCATATTACCAGATGTAAAACAAAAGGGAAGGAAGTAGATAATATGTTAAAAGTCGGGGAGAAAATCGTGAAATACCGCGTTCCGGTTTTCATTCTCAGCCTGCTGCTTCTGATACCGTCGGTGATAGGCTACATTAACACCAGGATTAATTACGATATCCTTTATTATCTGCCGGACAGTATCGAAACCATGCAGGGACAGGACATTCTGGCGGAGCAGTTCGGCACCGGCGCTTACTCTATGTTTCTGTGCGAGGGCATGGAAAATAAGGATGTGGCGGCGCTGAAGGAGAAGCTGGAGCAGGTAGAGCACGTGGAAAAAGTCGTCTGGTACGACAGTATTCTGGACTTGAGCGTTCCGATGGAAATGCTGCCGGATAAGGTGCTGGAGTTTTTCAACAAAGACGATACCACGATGATGTTTCTGATTTTTGATACGACGACCTCGGCGGACGAGACGATGGACGCCATTAAGGAGATACGCTCGATTGCCGGAGCACAGTGCTTTTTAAGCGGCATGTCGGCAATCGTCACGGACACAAAGGAGCTGGCGGACAGCGAGATTGCCATCTATGTGCTGATCGCCGTGGTTCTCTCGGCAATCGTGCTGGCGGTGACGATGGAATCCTTTTTTGTGCCGGTGGTTTTTCTGCTCGGAATCGGCATGGCGATAGTATACAATCTCGGAAGCAACGTGTTTATGGGAGAGATTTCTTACATTACCAAAGCGCTGACGGCGGTCCTGCAGCTCGGCGTGACAATGGATTATTCCATATTTCTCTGGCACAGCTACCAGGAGCAGCTCGGCGTGTTTGCGGACAGGAAGGAGGCAATGGCGCATGCCATTGAGAAAACCTTCAAGTCGGTGGCGGGCAGCTCGCTGACGACGGTAGCGGGGTTTGCGGCGCTCTGCTTTATGAGCTTTACCCTCGGTCTGGACCTGGGTATTGTGATGGCGAAGGGCGTTGTAATCGGCGTGATCTGCTGCGTCACGGTGCTCCCGTCCATGATCATGATTTTCGACGGGGTTCTGGAAAAAACGAAGCACCGCGCGCTTCTGCCGGAGCTGCCGAGGCTTTCCGATTTCATTATCCGGCACTACCGGATTTTTGCAGTGCTGCTGGCTGTATTGATTCTCCCGGCGGCATACTGCCAGAATCACGCGCCGGTTTATTACAATCTGGACGCCTCGCTGCCGGAGGAGCTGCCGAGCATCCAGGCGAATAATAAACTGCAGGAAAAATTCAATATGGGAGCGCTGCACATGCTGCTCATCGACAGCAGCCTGCCGTCAAAGCAGGTACATGAGATGATTGACGAGATGGAGCAGGTGGACGGCGTAAAGGACGTGCTTGGTCTGGAGACGCTGCTCGGCAGCCGGATTCCGGAGGACATGATTCCGGACTCCATAAAAGAGATTCTGGAGAACGAAAACTATGAGCTGATGCTGGTAAACAACGAATATCAGGTTGCCACGGATGAGGTGAATAACCAGATTGCAGAGCTCAACACGATTCTGAAAAAATACGACCCGGACGGGATGCTTGTCGGGGAAGCGCCCTGCACAAAGGATTTGATTACCATTACCGATAAGGATTTCCGCGTGGTCAGCGCCGTTTCCATACTGGCGGTATTTGTCATCATCTGCTTTGTATTCCGCTCGCTGTTTCTGCCGGTGCTGCTGGTTGCGGTGATTGAATTTGCCATTTTTATCAACCTTGGCATACCGTATCTGACAGGGACGCAGCTTCCGTTCATCGCATCCATTGTCATCGGAACCATCCAGCTTGGCGCGACGGTCGATTATGCGATTCTGATGACGAGCCGCTATGAGAAGGAGCGCAGCGGCGGAAGGAGCAAGCACGAGGCTGTCCGCATTGCCCACCGCTCCAGCATGAAATCAATTATTGTCAGCGCTGTCAGCTTTTTTGCGGCGACCTTCGGGGTGGGCATGTATTCCAACATCGACATGATCAGTTCGCTCTGCACACTGATGGCGCGCGGCGCGCTGATCAGCATGGTGGTTGTGCTTTGTATGCTGCCTGCGATGTATATGATATTTGACAAAGTAATCTGTAAAACAAGCAAGGGCTTTAAGGGGGCAAAATAATTATGAACAGAAACCGTAAGATAAGGAAATCGATTGCCGCCGCAATGGCGGGTGTGCTGCTGGCAGGGCAGGGCGCGGCGGGCGTCTGCGCAGAGAGCGTCAGAGACACGGAAAGCCGGGAGGCAGAAGCGTCATCTGAGGGTGCCAGAGAAACGGAAGCACCAAAAGCGGACGAAGCGTCCCAAAGCCGGGAGGCAGAAAAGGTGAGTGCACAGCCGGTCGGGGAAGGCGCGGAAAAAGAAGAGACCGTCTACGTGAAGGCGTCGGCGGACGGCGAGCCGCAGGAGGTGATCGTCAGCGCCTGGCTGAAAAATACCGGCGGGACGGACACACTGACAGATATCACTGCCCTTCAGAATATTGAGAATGTGAAGGGCGAGGAAACTTTCACGCAGAATGGGTCCAAGGTGGTCTGGAATGCCGGAGGAAACGATATCTACTATCAGGGAACGACCGATAAGGAGCTTCCGGTGGAGGTGCAGGTCTCTTATTATCTGGACGGACAGGAAATTTCTCCGGAGGAGCTTGCCGGGAAGGATGGTCACGTGCGTATCCGGTTTACTTATGTAAACCACAAAAAGGACGGGGAGGTCTATACGCCGTTTGCAATGGTGACAGGCGTGGTGCTTCCGTCCGGACAATTTTCCAATGTGACGGCAGAGCATGGGCGCGTGCTCTCGGACGGCGAGAAGGAAATCGTGGTCGGCATGGGCTTTCCGGGCGTTTCCGAGAGCCTCACCCTGGAGAAGAAGGAAGAGCTGGAGGATATTGAAATCCCGGATTATTTTGAGATGGAGGCGGATGTGACGGATTTTGAGCTGCCGATGACCATGACGGCGGCGACGAATCTGGATTTATCGAAGCTTGGCCTTGACGATATCCGGAATCTGGATGAGCTGGAAGATGCCGTCGAAGAACTTGAGGACGCGGCAGATGAGCTGACAGACGGCAGCGGAGAGCTGGCGGACGGCGTGAAGGAGCTGCGGGATTCCTGTGTGGAGCTGATTGACGGCATGACAGAGATTGACGAAAACATGGGAACGCTGGCGGACGGAATCGCGACGCTGGACAGCAAAAAAGAAGAACTGCTAAGCGGCGTCCAGTCTCTGGTATCCGGGATTGATACGTTAAACGGCAAAAAAGGTGATTTA